>NZ_CP107942.1:10214642-10519285 GCF_036053395.1 Actinoplanes sp. NBC_00393
CCGCGAGCGCGAGGAAGGCCTCGCCCAGCGCCTCGTTCTGCGTCGGGTGGGCGTGTACGAGCTGGGCGACCTCCTCCGGGAAGGCCTCCCAGTTGTAGATCAGCTGGGCCTCGCCGACGAGTTCGCCGACCCGCGCCCCGACCATGTGGAGACCGACGACCGGACCCTCGTTCACCCGGACCAGCTTGATGAAGCCCGCGGTCTTGAGGATCTGGCTCTTGCCGTTGCCGCCGAGGTTGTAGTTGTAGGTCGAGACCTTGTCCGCCCCGTACTTCTCCTTGGCCTTCGCCTCGGTGAAGCCCATCGAGGCGACCTCGGGGTCGGAGTAGGTGACCCGCGGGATGCCGGCCTCGTCGATCACGGCCGGGTTCAGCCCGGCGATCTCCTCGGCGACGAAGATGCCCTGCTGGAAGCCCCGGTGCGCGAGCTGCAGGCCGGGGACGATGTCGCCGACGGCGTAGATGTTGCCGACGCCGGTGTGCAGGCGCTCGTTCGTGATCACGAAGCCCCGGTCGAGGGTGACGCCCTGCTCCTCGTACCCCAAATTGGCGGTGGTCGGGCCACGGCCGACCGCGACCAGCAGCACCTCGGCCTCGAGGGTCTCGCCACCGGCGATGGTCACCCGCACACCGTTCTCGGTGTTCTCGACCTTCTCGAACGGCTTGCCGACCTTGAAGTTGATCTTCCGCTTGCGGAAGGCGCGCTCGACCTGCTTCGAGATGTCCTCGTCCTCGGCGGCGACCAGGCGGGGCAGGGCCTCGATGATGGTCACGTCGGCGCCGAACGACTTCCACACGCTGGCGAACTCGACGCCGATGACGCCGCCGCCGAGCACGATCGCGGAGGACGGGACGCGGTCCAGAACCAGGGCGTGCTCACTGGTCAGGACCCGCTTGCCGTCGACCTCCAGGCCGGGCAGCGAGCGGGAGTAGGAGCCGGTGGCCAGGATGACGTTGCGGCCGGTGTAGCGCTGGCCGTCGACCTCGACGGTGTCCTTGCTGACCAGCTTGCCGGCGCCGTTGACCACGGTGATGTTCTTGTTGTGCGTGAGGAGACCGGTCAGACCCTTGTAGAGGCGGCCGACCACGCCGTCCTTGTAGGCGTTGACCCCGGCCATGTCGATGCCGACCAGGTCCGCCTTGATGCCGAACTGCTCGCTCTCGCGGGTCTGGTCGGCGATCTCGGCCGCGTGCAGCAGCGCCTTGGTCGGGATGCAGCCGCGGTGCAGGCACGTGCCGCCCAGCTCCGCCTTGTCGATCAGGGCGACCGAGAGGTTCAGCTCGGCCGCACGGAGCGCGGCCGCATAACCACCGCTGCCGGCGCCGAGGATGACGATGTCGAAGGTTCCGCCGTTGGGCTGGCTCACGTTGACTCCAGTAGTCGCATCGTCGCCATGTGGGTCACACAATGGAAACGGTCACAGTCCCGTCACCGACATCTTGTCACTTCTTGAGCCGGTCAATGCAGCCAGGTGCCCCATGACACGTCGTGCCTTCGTACCCTCGCGCCATCGAGCGCTACCCTTCCTCCATCGAGCGCTACCCTTCCTCCAAAGGAACGTGAGGAGAGGCAGTGGCTTGGTTTCGGCGGCGCCCCCGGTCGGCCGGGCCCAGTGGACGGCGGGTTGACCAGGCCGATCTCGAGCATCTTACGCAATTCATCCGCTCCCGGCGGGGAGTCGAGGGATTCATCGAGCCACAGACGACAGTGACCGAGACCACGCTGTTGCTCGTGGCACACGACGGCGAGTGGACCAGGCGACGCATTGAATCACCTGAGATCGCGCGCCGTTTCGCGCATCAGATGTCGCTGCCGATCTACGACGTGAAGCTGATGGGTTATCCGCAGCGGATGCGCGACTACAACGAACGGCAGCGGCGCCGCCCGGCCTGACGTTTCGAGCCAGGCCGGCGGCGCCTCCGTGCTCAGGCCAGGTCGTCGATCAGCTTGAGGAAGGTCCGCACCGGAACGCCGGTGCCGCCCTTCGTCCAGTAACCGTTGGCCTCACCGCTGTGGTAGCTGGGGCCGGCGATGTCGATGTGCGCCCACTCGACCCCTTCGGACACGAACTCCCGCAGGAAGACGCCGCCCTGCAGCATGTGCCCGGCCCGGTCCAGGCTGGAGTTGGTCTGGCAGATGTCGGCGATCTCCGACTCCATGCCCTTGCGGACGTCGTCCGGCAGCGGCATCCGCCAGGCCGGCTCACCGACAGCGGTGCCGGCCGCCTCGACCAGCGCGGTGGCCTCGTCCGAGCCCATCAGGCCGGCGATCCGCTTGCCGAGCGCGACCACCTGGCCGCCGGTCAGCGTGGACGTCTCGAACAGGTAGTCGGTGCCGTCCGCGCAGGCCCGGGCCATCGCGTCGCCGAGCACCATCCGGCCCTCGGCGTCGGTGTTGAACACCTCGACCCGCTTGCCGTTGAACATGGTGATCACGTCGCCCGGGCGGTACGCCGACCCGGACGGCATGTTCTCGGCGATCGCCAGGTAACCGGAGACTGCGACGCCCGGCTTCAGCGCGGCGACCGCGAGCAGCGTGGCGGCGACCGCGGCCGCGCCGGCCATGTCGGACTTCATCTCCCACATGCCGGCGGCCGGCTTGATGCTGACGCCACCGGTGTCGAACGTGATGCCCTTGCCGACCAGCGCCACCCGCTTCGGGTTCGCCACGCCCTCCGGCGTGTAGGTCAGCTTGACCAGCCGCGGCGGCGCCTCCGAGCCCTGCCCGACCGCCACGATGCCGCCGTAGCCACCGGCCTTGAGCTGCTCGAAGTCCAGCACCTCGACGCCGAGCCCGGCCTCGCCGGCCGCCTCGGCGACCAGGTCGGCGAAGCCGGCCGGGCGCAGCTCGTTCGGCGGCATGTTGACCCAGTCCCGGGTCAGCCGGACCGAGCGGGAGACCACCTCGGCGCGCCGCAGCTCGGCGGTGACCGCCGGGTCGGCCGCATCGGGCACGTGCAGCTGCAGAGCGCCGACCGGGTCGCGGCGGCCCTTCTGCGGCTTCGACTTGTAACCGGCGAACCGGTACGAGCCGAGCAGCGCACCCTCGAGCACCGCGCGCAGCGCCGAGGCCGCGTCCTGGTCGTCCGGCAGCGGCAGGGCCAGCGCCACCGTGGAACTGCCGGCCAGCGCGCGGACCGCGGCGCCGGCGCCCCGGCGCAGCGTCTCCAGCTCCGGGGCCGGGCCGGTCGGCTCGTTGCCGAGCCCCACCGCCACGAGCAGCGGCGCGGAGATCGTGCCGAGCGTGGCGAGCTTGGTCACCTCGCCCGGGGCGCCGCTCGCGCCGAGCAGGGCCAGCGTCGCGGTCAGCTTGCCGTCGAAAGCCGCGGCGATGCTCTCGGCGCCGGCGGCCGGCAGCAGCGCGCCGTCCTCCTCGGGCTGGCTGTGCAGGCCGATGACGATGGCATCGACCGCCAATTCGGCCGGGTCGGTGTCGACCAGGCTGAGGCTGGGCTGGGTCACTCGGGCACTCCGGGACGTCCGGGCCGGGAGGCCACGGGTAAGTGCGCTCCCGGCTGTTGGGAAAGAGGTGTTGTCCCCGCGACTCTAACCAGGTGCAAGACCACCGGTAAGTTGAGTCTCATGTCTGCCGAACTTCTCCGTTCTCCGCTGCATGATCGCCACGTCGCGCTGGGCGCGAAATTCGCCGCCTTCGGCGGCTGGGAGATGCCGCTGGAGTACGCGGGCGGCGGCGTCCTGCGCGAGCACGCGGCGGTACGCGAGGCGGCCGGCGTCTTCGACGTGTCGCACCTGGGCAAGGCGCGGGTCCGGGGCGCCGGGGCGGCGGACTTCGTGAACTCCTGCCTCACCAACGACCTGGGCCGGATCGCCCCCGGGAAGGCGCAGTACACGCTCTGCTGCGACTCCTCCGGTGGCGTGGTCGACGACCTGATCGCCTATCTGCACGCCGACGACCACGTCTTCCTGATCCCGAACGCGGCGAACACGGCCGAGGTGGTCCGCCGCCTGACCGAGGCCGCTCCCGAGGGGATCACCGTCACCGGCGAGCACCGGTCCTACGCGGTCCTGGCCGTCCAGGGCCCGCAGTCGGCCTCGCTGCTGGGCAAGTTGGGCCTGCCCACCGACCACGGTTACATGTCGTTCGCGACCGCCGCGTTCTGGGGCGCCGAGCTGATCGTCTGCCGCACCGGGTACACCGGCGAGCACGGCTACGAACTGGTCGCCGGCTGGGACGACGCGGGCGCCGTCTGGGACGCGATCATTGAGGCCGGCGCCCGGCCGTGCGGGCTCGGCGCGCGGGACACGCTGCGCACCGAGATGGGCTACCCGCTGCACGGCCAGGACCTGTCCCTGGAGATCAGCCCGGTGCAGGCCCGCTCCGGCTGGGCGGTGGGCTGGGACAAGCCGGCCTTCTGGGGCCGCGACGCACTGCTGGCCGAGAAGGCCGCCGGCCCCCGGCGCCAGCTGCGCGGGCTGGAACTCACCGGGCGCGGCATCCCGCGAGGTCACATGCAGGTGTACGCCGGGGACGCGCTCGTCGGCGAAACGACCAGTGGCACCTTCTCGCCGACGAAGAAGGTGGGTATCGCCCTGGCCCTGATCGACACCGCGGCCGGCCTCGCCGACGGCGACCCGGTCCAGGTCGACATCCGCGGCCGCCGCATCGAGGCCCGCATCACGAAGCCCCCGTTCGTCACCCCGTCGGTCCGCTGACGGCCCAGCTCTCCCGGGTCAGCCGAGGGTGAGGGCGACCAGGGTGACCGTGGTGGCGGTTTCGACGGCGGCGCCCAGCACGTCGCCGGTCAGGCCGCCGAAACGGCGTACCGCGTGGCGTAGCAGCAGGACCACGGCGAACAGTGCGCCGGCGACGGCGGCCGGCCCCTGCCACGGGCGGCCCGGCACCGCAGTTGCCGCTAGGGCGGCTACGGCGGTCGCGGCCACCAGCACGGCCCCGAGCGGGACTGTCGAGGCGACCATGGCGCCCAGGCCGTCGGGGCGGGCTGCCGGCACGCCTCGGCGGCAGGCGATCGTGAGCGCGAGGCGTCCGGTCGCCCAGGCTGTTACCAGCGCCCACGGGCCCACCTCGGTGATGGCGGCCGCCTGAGTCAGCACGGTCACGGCTAGAGCCGCGACCCCGAACGGCCCGATGTCTGGTTTTTTCATGATTTCTAGGGCGGCAGGGCCGGTGCGGTAGGAGCCGAAAGCGTCCACGGTGTCGGCGAGGCCGTCGAGGTGCAGGCCGCGGGTCAGCAGCGCGCCCGCGGCGACCGTGACCGCGGCCGAGACCAGCGCGGGTGAACCGGCCGCCCGGAGGCCCTCGAGCAGGCCCGCCAGAACCAGGCCGAGCAGCACGCCGACCGCCGGGGCCACCGTCATGGCGACGGCGGCAGCCGACCGGTCGATCCGGCCGGCCCGCAGCGGCAGGACGGTCAGCGTGGTGACCGCCAGACGAAGCCCGTCAAGCACCCGCACGTTCGTCCGGCTCGGCCCGGTCTGCGTCCCGGCCATCCGCGTCCCGGCCGTCGCTGGCCCGGCCGTCCGTGGTCCGGTCGTCCGTGGTCCGGTCGTTCGCGGTCTCGTCGGCTGCGGCGCCGGCGTTCGTGTGCTCGTCCGGTGTGTCGTCTGACAGGCCGCTGTCGCCGTGCTCGGCCAGCAGCGCTGGGTGCACCGGCAGGGCCGCGGCCAGGCCGATGGCGGTGGTCAGCACCGGGAGGACGGTCAGGGCGTTTGCGCCTTCGCCGAGGTCCAGGCCGATCTCCAGGACCGGTGTCAGGCCGAGTACGTCGGCGCCCTGCTTGACCAGGGCGAGCGTGCCCGCCTCCGGCAGCAGGCACCAGTGCCGGGTCTGCGCGGCCAGATCCCGGGCGACCAGGCCGGCGGCGATGCCGAACGGGCCGTCCAGCAGCACCGGGAGCCGGCGGGCGGCGGCGCCGAGCAGCAGGCCGGTGGCCACGGCCAGGTCCGGGCCGCCCAGCTCGCGCAGGATGTCGGTGGCGCCGCGGGGCTCCTGGCGGATGCGGTGCAGGGCGTCGCGTACCGCTGCGCAGCGCACCATCCAGGCGTGATCGTCGAACCGGCCGCCGGGCAGCAGCACCCGGGGCAGCACCGCGACCGCCTCGGCCGCGGTCGTGGCGGCGAGCACCGCGGTGGCGACCGCTTCCACGCCGGTGCCGAGACCGGCCAGCACGATGGCGTCCCGGCCCGCGTCGGCGGCGGCGTCGGCGAGCTTCCAGCCTTCCCGCATCGCGGCTTCGACGGTTGCCTCGTCGGTGACCGGGCCGTCCTCCATGGCGCCCGCGTCGGCGGCGCGCAGCACGGCGATGTCCGCGCCCGCCTGCCCGGCCAGCCGGCCCAGCAGCCCGGTGCCCACCTCGGCCTCGATGATCCGGCGTTCCACATCGAAGGGATCCGTGCCGGCCGCGGCGCCGCCGCCGTGCCGGCCCGCGATCAGCACGACCCGCACCGACGACCAGGGCCGCGGCGTCGTGGTGTCCTGCGTGGAGGCGGCGAATTCGATCGCCTCGCCGAGCGCGCCGACCCCGGCGCCGGGCAGGTCGATGCCGGCCAGGCGCTCGCGGGCGCTCGGGCCGGCTTCGCTGCTCGGCATCGGCAGGTCCATGCCGGGCTTGATCTCGGTGAGCCCGGAGGCGACCAGCGGCAGGGTCATGGTCGCCTCGCCGAGCGCAGCAGCCAGCCCGGGGGCAGCCTGCATGTCCGGCCCAGCGTCCGTGGCCGGTTCAGCCTGCGTGGCCGGTCCAGCCTGCGTGGCCGGTCCAGCCTGCGTGGCCGGTCCAGCCTGCGTGGCCGGTCCAGCCTGCGTGTCGGGCTCAGCGTCCGTTTCCGCGGGCGGAACCGTTGCCGATGCGCCGGCCGCGGCCGGCGCAACCGGCGGAATCAGGGGCGGCGCCGCCGGCGCGACGACGGTCGGCTCGGCAGGGGCGAAGGCCGGTGCTGCGCTCGACTCGGGGGCGGGGGCCGAAGCAGGGGTGAGCACCGGCGGCGGTGGGGGAGCGCCGACCGCGGGCGGCGCAGGCGAGAGGACCGCCGGCCGCTTATCCGGCGCTGCCGCGGACTCCGGCCGGTCGAGCGCCGGAGCAGTGACTCGCTTGAGCCAGGTGGACTGCCCGGCCACCACCAGCACGACACCGTCGCAGGCTTCGGCGAGCGCCTGGTTCGTCGTACCCAGGGCATCCGCGAAGGCCCGCCCGACCGGCGTGACCGGCACCAGTGAGAGCCCCACCTCCGGGCTGACCAGCACCACCCGGGCCGCGCAGGCTCGTACCGCCGCGGCCAGCGCCGCCACGTCGGCCTCGTCGTCGTTGGGCTGGCGGGCCGGATTCAGCACCGCCGCCACCCAGCCGCCGAGGTCGTCGACGAGCAGCGTGTCGTCCGGTTTCGCCTCGGTCAGCAGCGCGGTGAGCCGGGCCGGGTCGGCGCCGGTCTCCTCGGTCGACCAGGATTGTGGCCGGCGCCGCTGGTGCGCCTCGATCCGCGCGAGCCATTCGGGGTCGTCCTCGCCGCCGACCGCGGTGGCCACGTAGCGCACCGCGGGCGCGTCAGCCACCAGGGATTCGGCGAACGCGGATTTGCCGGAGCGGATTCCGCCGAGCACCAGGACCGTGTTCCACCGATCTTCGGACATGCCCCGTACCTTAGAGCCGGGTCGCACATGCCGACGCCGTAGGGTGGAAGCCCACCGACGGACGACGTGAGGGGGCGGCTCAATGCCGTGGAGTTGGCGGTACGAGGACGTCGACGGTAAGCCTGTCGACGGGCCGGCCGAGACGTTCAGCAGCCAGGCGGACGCGGAGTCCTGGATCGGGCAGGAGTGGCGGAATCTGCAGTCCGCCGGGGTGAACACGGTCGTGCTGGTCGAGGACGACCGGGTCGACTATCAGATGAGCCTGCAATCGGCGGAATGACGTGACCTACGAACCGGTCTACACGCGTACACCGCGCAATGCCTTCGTGCCGAGCCCGGTCTTCGTCGGCATCGTGGCGGTGTTCGTGGTGAGCGGGGTCATGACGTGGACCCGCTTCGGCAACGTCAAGATCGACGTCTTCCTGTTCGTCATCTCGGGCTGGATCGTCTCGCTCTGTCTGCACGAGTACGCGCACGCGCTGACCGGTTACTTCTCCGGTGACCTGACCGTGGCCGACCGGGGCTACCTACGCCTCAACCCGCTCAAGTACACGCACCCGCTGCTCTCCATCGTGCTGCCTGTGATCGTGGTCATCCTCGGCGGCATCGGCCTGCCCGGCGGCGCCGTCTGGGTCGACCACCGGTACATCCGGAGCAAGATCAAGGACTCGCTGATCAGCGCGGCCGGCCCGCTCACCAACGTGGTGCTCGCGCTGATCGTGGCGATCCCGTTCCTGGCCGGGATGGCGCCGGAGCTGACCGAGTCGGTCTCCGGGCGGTACACCCTGAGCAGCGCCGATCACATCGAGTTCTGGGCGGCGCTGGCCCTGCTCGCGTTCCTGCAGGTGACCGCGAGCGTGCTGAACCTGCTGCCGGTGCCGGGTCTGGACGGCGGCGGCATCATCTCGCCGTTCTTCAGCCCCGCCTACCAGCGGGCGTGGAACCTCGCCGCGCCGTGGGGCTTCCTGGTGCTGTTCCTGCTGCTCTGGCAGACGCAGGTCGGGGACTACTTCTATCGGTTCGTGAATGCTCTGGCAGAAATCATCAACGTTCCGCCGTGGCTTTACGCGTACGGATTCGAATTGATGCGTTTCTGGAGTTGACCTTCCAGGGGGCCGCGAGGCCCCCTGGAAGACAGTTACGGCCGCTTCGAAGGGCTCGTGGTGAGCGACGGGTCGCGGATCACGACCGGGTCCACGATCTCGTCGATCGCCTTCAGCAGCCCGTCGTCGAGTTTCACGCCGGACGCCTTGACGTTGTCGTGCACCTGCTCCGGCCGGGACGCGCCGATGATCGCCGCGGAGACGTTCGGGTTCTGCAGCACCCAGGCCACGCCGAGCTGCGCCATGGTGAGGCCGGCCTGCTCGGCGAGCGGCTTGAGCCGGGCCACCGTGTTCAGCACGTCGTCCTCGAGCCAGCGGGCGATGAAACCGGCGCCGGACTTGTCGTCGGTGGCCCGCGAGCCGGCCGGCGGCTGCTGGCCCGCCTGATACTTTCCGGTCAGCACGCCCTGCGCGAGCGGCGACCATACGATCTGGCCGAGACCCAGCTCGACCGAGGCCGGCACGACCTCGGCCTCGATGACCCGCCACAGCATCGAATACTGCGGCTGGTTCGACACCAGGCGGATCCGCAGCTCGTCGGCGAGCGGCTTGGCCGCCCGGATCTGCTCAGCACTCCACTCGGAGACGCCGATGTAGAGGGCCTTGCCGCTGCGCACGACGTCGGCGAACGCCTCCATCGTCTCCTCGAGCGGCGTCGAGACGTCGTAGCGGTGTGCCTGGTAGAGGTCGACGTAGTCGGTGCCCAGGCGGCGCAGCGAGCCGTTGATCGACTCCAGGATGTGCTTGCGGGACAGGCCGCGGTCGTTCGGACCAGGGCCGGTCGGCCAGTAGACCTTCGTGAAGATCTCCAGGCCTTCGCGGCGCTCGCCGTGCAGCGCGCGGCCCAGCACCTCCTCCGCGCGGGTGCCGGCGTACACGTCGGCGGTGTCGAATGTGGTGATGCCGGCGTCGAGGGCCGCACGCACGCACGCGGCGGCGGCCTCCTCCTCGACCTGCGATCCGTGGGTGATCCAGTTGCCGTAGGCGAGTTCGCTGACCAGCAGGCCGGAACGGCCGAGATGACGGTGCTCCATCCCCCGACCCTAACCGCACCTACAGCAGCGGGCGCGCCTCCGGAACCAGCCGGCCGGCCTCGGCAGCGGCGTCGGCCTGCTCCCGGTGGACGACGTCGACCAGCGGCTCACCCCGGCGGTCCAGCGCGCCCCAGGCCCCGGTGGCGTCGCTGACCAGGAATGCCGACGGATGGATCACCACAGCGGAGTACGCCGGTGGCACCAGCTGCCGTCCGGCCCGGTCCAGCACCCCGAACAGACCGTGCTCCTGGAACACCGCCAGACCCTCGTCGGTGAACCCCTCCACGGCCCCGCCCGCGTACAGCACGGTCGCGAACCGCTGGTACCGCCGCGGCACGGCGATCTTGCCCTGCCGGTCGATCGCACCCCACACGCCGTGCGCGCGGGTCAGCGCCATCCCACGCCGGAACGGCAGCGCGGCCTCGAACCCGCCGGGCACCACCACCTGGTTCTCCCGGTCGATCGCGAACCAGCCACCGGCGTCGCGGGCCACCCAGGCGATCCCCTCGGCGAACCGGTCGACCGCACGGTAGCCGGACTCCGAGTCGATCAGCACTGTGCCGGTCCGGTCGATCAGTTCCCACGCTGCCGAATCCGGTCGGCGGACCCACGCCACACCCTCGGAGAACGGCTGCGCCTCCGCGAACTGGGGGTCGACTGCGGCGGCGTACCCCCAGAGGTTCGTGCCGTCGTCGCGCAGCGGCATCGGCGCCGCAGGCAGCTCGAGCACCTCCTCCCGGCCACGCGGATACGGACCCCAGCCACCGTCCCCGGTCCGCCGGGTGATCTCATCGAGCGCCAGCTCGATGCGCTCCACCAGCTCCGGATCCTCACCCTCGCGCACATTCAGCGCACGCTCGAAGTGGTTGACCGCCTCCAGGAAACGTCCCTGCTCGAACGCCGACCGCCCGGCCAGCTCCCGGATCCCGGCCCGCACTCCCGACGGCAGTTCCGGCGAATCCGCCTCCTCGTAGAGCCGATCCGCCTCAGCGAACTGCCCCCGCCACTGCAGCACGTGCGCCAGCCGGGCCCGCGCGATCGAAACCGGTCGCAGCTCCCCGGCAGCCTCCGCATGCCGCAGCGCGGCCCGCGCATCGGCGAGCGCGTCGTCCAACTCACCGAGGACCCGCGAGGCCACCGCCCGAAGGCCCAGCAGCGCGGCGCGCACGGTGTCACGCTCGGCGAACTCCAGCCGGTCGGTCAGCCGGTCCACCAGGTCCCAGAGCCGGTCCGGCTCGGCGACCTGCTCACGCAGGGTCGCCGGATCAAAAGCCCAGGGCAGGGCGGCCAGAATCTCCGCCGGGTCCCCACGCCGAATTTTTCTTGGTACGGCGTACGCGCTCGGTCGCTGACCGGAATCGGTCTCTCCGCCACCGGCCCGAGCAGCCTGCCCACCGCTCACTCCGCCGGCTGCGGCCACCACCGCGGCCGTTTCGGGCAGTGCAGCGCTCTGCTCCGTCGCGACCGACGTCGTCTCCGGCTGAGCAGCGTTCTGCTCTGTCGCGACCGACGTCGTCTCCGGCTGAGCAGCGTTCTGCTCCGTCGCGGCCGGCTCTGTCTCGGCGTCTTCCGCAGCCTTGACCACGGCGGCTGCGGGCTCGCTGCGAATCGCAGTGCTCGCAGCATCCGCTTCCGGCTCTGCCGCTGTCTCCACCGCGGCCGCCTGTGGTTCGGCCACGGCGGCTGCCGCCTCCGGCGCGCCCGGCTCCTCAGCCGTTTCGGCCAGACCCGTAACAACCGCCTGCTCGGCCAAATCGGCCGGCGGTGCGCTCAGCTCAGCTTCCGCCTCGCTGAGATCCCTGTGATCCGGGGTCTCTTCGTCCGGGAGAGGCGCCAGTTCAGCGAAGTCCGTGTCTTCCGGAGCCCCGACATCGAACCCGGGCACCTCACTGACCGGCGCGAATACCTCGACTGGCGCGTGCGTCCCGGCCTCAGCCGACTCGTCGACGTCAGCGATTGTCGGCGCTTGGCCGTTGTCCGCGGAGCCGAAGCCATACTCAGGCAGCCCGACGGTCCCCGCGTGGGAGACGTCAGTCTCCGGCAGGGCTACATCCGAGGCAGTCTCCGGTGCGAGCGCCGGACTTTCATCCCACGTTGCGCCGGCGGCTGGAGCTGGCACAACCAGGTCCGAGAACTGCTGGTCAACCGCCTCCGCGGGCCGACCGTCAGCCGAGGTGGCGATCGGCGGAACATCCGCAACGTCCGCCGGCTCGACAGAGGCATCGGCATCGAAGGCGTTGTGATCAGGCCAGGCGTCGGCGGTCGGCCGGACATCCGCAGTCTCGCCGAGCTCGGCCGAGATGTTGGCGCCGGGAGCGTCGTGATCAGCCCAGGTGTCCGCGGTCGGCGAGGCATCCGCAACCTCGGCAAGCTCGGCCGAGGTGCTGGCAGCGGGAATCTCGTGTTCAGCCCAGGTGTCGGCAGTCAGCGGGGCATCCGCGATGTCTGCCGGTTCGACCGCGCTGTCCTCGGCCGCCTCGGCTGCGCGGTCTTCGGCCGGCTCGGGCGCGCGGTCTTCGGCCGCCTCGGCTGCGCGGTCTTCAGCCGGCTCGGGCGCGCGGTCTTCAGCCGCCTCGGCTGCACGGTCTTCAGCCGGCTCGGGCGCGCGGTCTTCGGCCGCCTCGGTTCCGCGGTCTTCGGCCGGCTCGGCTGCGCTGTCCTTGGCCGCGTCGGCGGGGCTGTCTTCTGCAAGCGAGGCCGTATTGGCGTCGGTTAGCAGGTCAGCCGGCGTTTCATCGGCCTTCTGCCCATCCCAAGCCTCGCCTATTCCGGAAATGCCGGATTCAGCCCGAGTTGGCGGCGTGCTGGTCGCGGTCTCGGGCGAAGCCGAGTCGACCGCGCCGGCCACCGTAGCGCCGTCCGACCATGCGAGGTTCTCAGCCCAGGCGAGGTTCTCAGCGCCCGCGGCGCCGGAGGATTCGGTCCCGGCACTCGAAACCGGGAGTTCCTCACCGACCGAACCGCCAGGCCCGGCCTCGGCACCGAGATCACGGCCGGGGGCCGCAGCCTCATCCGAGAAAGCAAGATCTGCCGGCTCAGCCGACGTGGCGGGCTGCGCCTCCTCGACCGAGGTGGTCGACTCTGCGGCCGCATCCCAAGTTGCGGACTTTACGGCCGCATCCCAGGTTGCGGAGTCTGCGGCCGCATCCCGAGTGGCGGACTCAGCGGTCTCATCCCAGGTGGTGGGCTGGACCTCCTCAACCGCGGGTGCGGATTGGGCAGCTTCGGGTGAAGCAGCAGACTGCGCTTCCTCAGCGAAGGCCACGTTTTCCGCCGGCTCATCCGAGGTGGCGGGCTGTGCTTCCTCAGCGGAGGGTGCGGAATCCGCAGACTCCTCCGAGGTGGCAGGGTGCGCTTCTTCAACCGAATTCGGAGACTTCGCAGCCTCATCGGGGGCGGCGGATTCCGCTTCCTCGTCAGCATCGACGTTCGGGGCGAACCAGCCCTGTGGCTGGACAACCGTCACCTCGGGTTCCGGCTCGGCCTCGGCCTCCGGTACCGGGGTGGTCGCGCCCAGCCCGCTCATCGACAGCAGCCAGCCCAGCCCGTGCGACTCCTCGGTCTCCGGGCTCGCCTCCTCGGTGCCGCCAACCGGGACCCCGGTCGCAGGGATGGCGTTCTCGCCGACAACGGGAAGTCCGCTCGCCGGAGTGGCATCCGTCTCAGCGGTAACGGCGCCGGCATACGTCCCGGCTGCCGGCTCGCCCGCACCGTACGGCGCTCCGGTGATCGGGGCGAACGACTCGTCCTGGACGAAGCCCGCCGCCTCGCGACCGAACGGAACCGCCGTGACCGGTTCGGCCGGTGATCCGTACGTGTGCTGGTTTGAGTCCCCATTGCTCTCCGGCCCTGCGCGGCGCGGGTCCAGGGGCCGGGTCTGTTCCTCAGGAGCCGGCGCCGAACCCGGAGCCGGACCCGGAGCCGTGGCCGGGTCTGCCGCACGCGCCTGTGCCGGTTCCGCGGCGTGACCGGCACGCCGGGGGTCGAGCGGACGGGTCGGCTCGCCGGTGTGCTCGTCGACAGGCCACGCCCCGGGCTGGTCGACAGGCCACGCCCCGGGCTCGTCCCGGGCGGGCTCGGTCCCAGCCGGACCGAAGTTCGACGCGCCGACGGCTGGCCCCGAGACCGAGGCCGAAACACCGGGCCCGGACACCGGCGAAACACCCGTGTGCTGCACAAACGGCGCAGCAGCACTGCCCGGACCGAATGGGGGCGCGCCGGCAGAGACCGGCCCGACCCCAGCCGGGCCGTAGCCAGGCGCGCCCGTGGAGGAAGACGCGACGCCGGCCGGGCCCGCGGAAGTGGGCGCGACGCCGGCCGGGCCGTAGCCGGATGCGCCCGCAGAGGCAGGCGGGGCGCCGGCCGGGTCGTGGACGGGCGCGCCCGCCGAAGCAGGCGCAACCCCGGCCGATTCATAACCGGGTGCGCTGCCCGAGACCGGTGCCACACCGGCCTGGCTGGCCGGCGAACCGTAGACAGACGCGCTCCCGGACACCGGCGCGTTCCCCGACGCCGAGTGGTAGCCGGGCGCGCTCCCCGAGACCGGATAGACCGGCGCCGGCGGGTTGGCTGGATGCTGCGGGGTCACCCGGGTCGGCTGCGGCGCCGGCCGGGCCGTAGGCGGAGCAACCCGCTCCGGCGGCGCCGGGCGAAGATTGAACGGCGCATCAGGGCGACGCTCATCGGCGTACGCCGGGAACGCCCCGGGCGGCGCCGGACGGGCACTGCCGTACGCCGCTCCCGCGGGTGGCATCGGCCGCCCATCCGGACCCTGCCGGGGAATCTGCTGCTCAGGTGCCTGACGACGACCTTGGTATCCGGGCTCCGGCTCTCGTCCGGGCACGTACCCCACCGCCGCTCCGGGTGCTATCGGGCGACCGTGCCGGCCCGGGGGAGTCTGCCCCTGCGGCGGCGGCCACGATCCACCCTGCTGCGGAGACTCGGGGGCAGGCGCGGGCGAGACCGGGCGAGCACCGTACCCCTGCTGTGGAACCCGCCCTGCGGGCGGATTCTGGTGACCCGGCACCTGCGCGTGCCCGGGCGGAACCGGCCGGGCCGACCCGCCGTAGACCGGCGCGGACCCGCGCCGCTGCTCCGGGGCGTTCTGGCCGACGTGGTCGTTCATGCCGACCGGACGATTCCAGGACGGCTCGTCGCGGGGCGGCGGCGAAACGCGCGGGACGTCGGACCGGGGCGGCGGCGAAACGCGCGGGACGTCGGACCGGGGCGGCGGCGAAACCGGCGCGCCGGCCACGACAGCACGCCCGCGGCCGCGACCGGAGTCGTCGACCGGCGCCGCGCTGACCGGCGCAGCACTGCCCCGGGACGCCTCGTACACCGGTGTGTGCACCGCTTTGCGCTGGCCCGGGTCGCCGGGATAGCGCTGGCCAGGCAGGGGCTGCCACTCCCAGGTGATCTCGTACACCCAGGCTGGCTCGTCATCCCAGCTGTCCGCGCCCGGCCGGGAGCTCCAACCGTTCATCGGGCACCCAGCGGGCTGCCCGGCGATTGGCAACGCTCCGTCACGGCGAACTCCACCTTGTCAAAATTGAGCCGCGTCCGGCCGGGGACCCGGGTAGAGTCGCCCGGCTCCGTCGCGAGGGTTTCGGAAGGAGATTAACGGCGTGGACCGGATCGACGCCAGGGTGCTGACGATCTCTCGAAACGGTCCGTTCCGCGGCTCCGCCACTACTTTCGGTGCGCTGATCGGGTCGGGTTTCCGGCGGTACACGACCTACCGGCAAGCCACCATAGCCGGAACGTTCACCAACATCGTGTTCGGCTTCCTGCGCTGTTACGTGCTGCTCGCCGTGGCTGAGGGCGCGGCCGGGCACGAACCGGCCGGATACGACCCGGAACAGCTCGCGACGTACGTCTGGGTGGGTCAGGGCCTACTGAGCGTGATCGGGATCTGGGGCTGGACCGAGCTGGCCGACCGGATCCGCACCGGCGACATCGCGGCCGACCTGTTACGTCCGGTCTCTCCGGTGACCAGTTACCTCGCCGCTGACCTGGGCCGGGCACTGCACGGCATGCTCACCCGGTTCGGTCCGCCGCTGGTCGCCGGGGCGATCTTCTTCCCGCTGCACACGCCGACCCGCTGGCAGACCGTCCCGCTTTTCGCGCTTTCCATCCTGTTCGCGGTGATGATCTGTTTCGGCTGCCGGTACCTGGTGAACGCCTCGGCGTACTGGCTGCAGGACGCCCGCGGCCCGATCATGCTGTGGACCCTGGGTTCCGGGGTGCTGGGTGGCCTCTACTTCCCGTTGCGCCTGCTGCCCGCCGAGCTCACTGTGGCGCTCACGGTGGCGACGCCGCTGCCGAGCCTCCTGCAGACGCCGCTGGACGTGATCTCCGAGCGGGACGGGCCGGCCCTGCAGGCCGGTCTGGTCGGGTTGCAGGCGGTGTGGGTGGTGGTGATGCTGGCGCTGGCCGCGCTGGTGCAGCGCCGGGCCGAGCGGCGCCTGGTGGTCCAGGGTGGGTGAGGTACGGGCGTACGCGGCCCTGGCCGGCGCCCAGTTCCGTTCGGTGACGTCCTACCGCACGTCGTTCCTGGTCGAGGTGATCGGCAACATGGGCGCCACGGTCTTCGACGTGATCACGGTGTTCGTGCTGTTCCGGGCCACTCCCGAGATCGGCGGGTTCAGCCTGCGCGAGGCGGTGCTGGTGGTCGGCCTCAGCTCGGCCGGGTTCGCGCTGGCCGACATGCTGGTCGGCAACGTGGACGGGCTGAAGAACTACGTGCGTACCGGCACCCTGGACGCGGTGCTGGTCCGGCCGCTGCCCGCGCTGCCCCAGTTGCTGCTGATGGACATGCCGCTGCGCAAGGCGTTGCGGGTGCTGTTCGGCTTCGTGGTGCTGGGCGGCGCGGTCGCGGTGAATGAGATCGACTGGACGCCCGCCCGGCTTCTGCTCATCGTGGCCGCTCCGCTCGCGGCCTGCGTCTTCTTCGGTTCGATCTTCGTGATCAGTGCGAGCCTGGCGTTCTGGTGGGTCGATTCCGGTCAGGTCGGCAGCGCTTTCACCTATGGCGGGCGCGATTTCACCGCGTACCCGGTCACGGTTTATGGCGGTTGGTTCCGTGCGCTCTTCGCGTACGCCCTCGGGTTCGCCTTTGTCGCCTACCAGCCGGCGCTGGCGCTGCTGGGCCGGCCCGATCCGCTCGGCCTGCCGGCCTGGGCCGGCTATGTCTCACCCTTGATCGCATTGGCCGCGGCGGCTGTCGCCGCCGGCGTATGGCGCGCCGGCATCCGTCAATATCGGAGTACAGGTTCATGATCCAGATGCGTGAGCTGCGCAAAGACTTCACGGTACGGGTGAAAGCCGGCCGCCTCCGCCGGGAGAAGCGGACGGTGGCGGCGGTGGACGGGGTGAGTCTCACCATCGAACCGGGGGAGATGGTCGGCTACATCGGCCCGAACGGCGCGGGCAAATCCACCACGCTGAAGATGCTCACCGGCGTGCTGACACCGTCCAGTGGCGAGGTCTCGGTGTGCGGGCTCACCCCGGTGCCGCAGCGCACCAGGCTGGCGTTGCGAATCGGGGTCGTTTTCGGACAGCGCTCGCAACTCTGGTGGGATCTGCCGCTCGCCGAGTCGTTCCGGCTGCTGCGGCACATCTACCGGGTGCCGGCCGCCGAGCACGAGACCCGGCTGCGCCGCTGCCGGGACCTGCTCGACCTGGACGAGTTCCTGGACACCCCGGTGCGGCAGCTCTCGCTCGGGCAGCGGATGCGCGGCGAACTGACCGCCGCGCTGCTGCACGGGCCCGAGGTGCTGTTCCTGGACGAGCCCACCATCGGCCTGGACGTGGTGAGCAAGCAGGCGGTCCGCTCGTTCCTGGCCGAGCTGGGCGGGACCGGCGACGTCACCCTGGTGCTGACCACGCACGACCTGGCCGACATCGAGCGCCTGTGCGAACGGCTCGTGGTGATCGACCACGGCCGGGTGGTGCACGACGGGACGATCGAGGCACTGCATGCCCGGTACGGGTCGCGCCGCAGCCTCGTCGTCGATCTCGAACAACCCTTGCCGGCCGGGTTCGAGCTGCCCGGCGCCTCCCTGGTCGCGGTCGAGGCGGAACGGCACCGGGTGACGTTCGCGCTGGACTCGGTGGCGGCCGGAGCGGCGGTGGCGGGTCTGGTCGCGGCGGTGCCGGTCCGGGACCTGTCGTTGCTCGAACCGGACATCGAGGACGTCGTGGCCAAGCTCTACCGCACTACCGATGCTCCATGATCAGCACTGCCCAGGCCGGTTCCAGCGCCTCGTACCGGTGCGGGACGTCCCCGGGGAAGGTCACGTAGTCGCCCGGTCCCACCTCGACCGCCTCGTCCACCGGGCCGGTGCGGATCCGGCCCGAACCCACCACGATGTGCTCCACGCTGCCCGGGATGTGCGCCTCGGCCTCGCGGGGCTCGCCCGGCTCCAGCTCCATCAGGTAGATGTCGCGCCGGGTGTGCGGCGCGCCGGTGGCGAGGAGTTTCGCCACGAAATCGGCGCGGTCGGCGCGCAGCATCGTGCCCTCGTCGGCGCGGATGACGCGTACCGGTGAGGGCGGCGGCTCGATCAACCGGCTGAACGGGATGCCGAGCGCAACCCCCAGCGCCCACAGCGTCTCGATGCTCGGGTTGCCGGTGCCCGCCTCCAGCTGGGACAGCGTCGATTTGGCCAGGCCGGCGCGCCGGGCCAGCTCGGTCAGCGAGATCCCGGCGCGTTCGCGCTCGCGGCGCAGGGCGGCGGCGATGACGGCCAGCGGCGGTGCCGGCTGATGCATGTTCGCTCCATCGGTCACTTCGTTCGGTTTGACGAACGCTCGGGTTCGTGTTCATCATAACGAACCATGGGGACGTTAAAACGAACACTGCGGGACGTGGGCGCGCTGGCCGCAGCGACACTCGCGGTGGGCGCTTCCTTCGGCGCCATCACCATTGCGTACGGCCTACCCAGCTGGGTTCCCGTCGCAATGTCGGTCCTGATCTTCGCGGGCGGCGCCCAGTTCCTGGCCGTCGGCCTGCTCGCCGCCGGCAACCCGCTCGCCGCCGTCCTCGCCGGCCTGCTGCTGAACGCCCGGCACCTCCCGTTCGGCCTGGCCGTGGCCGACACCATCGGCCCCCGCTGGCGGGACCGGCTGATCGGCAGCCACCTGATGACCGACGAAACCGTGGCGTTCGCCCTCGCCGCACCCGACCCCGCCCAGCGCCGCCGCATCTACTGGCTGGTCGGCGCCACCCTCTTCGTAACCTGGAACACCGGCGTAGTCCTCGGCGTCCTCCTCGGCGGCGCCACCGGCGACCCGAACGCCTTCGGCCTCGACGCCGCCTTCCCGGCCGGCCTGATCGCCCTGATCCTGCCGTCCCTGCGCGACCGCGACACCCGCCGGGTAGCCCTCCTCGGAGCAGCCATCGCAGTCCTGCTCACCCCGCTCCTCCCGGCCGGCCTGCCAGTCCTCTGCGCCCTGCTCGGCCTGCTCGCGCTGGTCCGCCCCCGGCGCCGCCCACCCGCTGCTCCACCCGCCGCTGCTCCGCGTGCCGCCGCTGCTCCGCGTGCCGCCGCGGCTCCGCCTGCCGCCGCGGCTCCGCCTGCCGCCGCAGCTCCGCGTGCCACCGCGGATCAGTTGGCCGCTGTGGATCCGTCGGCTGCCGCGGCCGGATCCGCATCCGCGCCGTCGCAGGCGGGGCCCGGTTCCGTCGTAGAGGAGACCCGATGCTGATCACCGCGATCCTGGCCCTGGCCGTCGGCACCTACGCCATGCGGCTCAGCGGTGTGGTGCTCCGCGACCGCCTGGAGCTCTCCGACTCCCTGCAGCGCCTTCTGCCGATGGCAGCCGCCGCACTCCTCGCCGCCCTGGCCGGAACCGCCGCTCTGATGGCCGGCACCGAGTTCGCCGGCGTGGCCCGCCCGGCCGGCGTCCTGGTCGGAGCCCTGCTGGCCTGGCGCCGGGCCCCCTTCGTCGTGGTCGTCATCGCCGCAGCCGTCGTAGCCGCGCTACTCCGCCTCGCCGGCATCCCCTGACCGCGCCCCGCCCACAGCGCGGGCTGACGCCCAGTGCTGCTTCCCTCGGCCGGAAAGGACGCTCGCGGTCAGCCGGGGGGTGTGGGCTGACGCCCAGTGCTGCTTCCCGCGGCGGGAAGGGACTGTCGCGGTCAGCCGGGGGGTGTGGGCTGACGTCCAGTGCTGCTTCCTGCGGCGGGAAGGGACTGTCGCGGTCAGCCGGGGGGTGTGGGCTGACGTCCAGTGCTGCTTCCTGCGGCGGGAAGGGACTGTCGCGGTCAGCCGGGGGGTGTGGGCTGACGTCCAGTGCTGCTTCCTGCGGCGGGAAGGGACGCTCGCGGTCAGCCGGGGGGTGTGGGCTGACGTCCAGTGCTGCTTCCTGCGGCGGGAAGGGACGCTCGCGGTCAGCCGAGGGGTGTGGGCTGACGCCCAGTGCTGCCTCGCGCGGCCGGAAGCGACCCTGGCGGTCAGCCGGGCACTGCAGTTGACCGCGGGGGCTGCTACGGAGTGGTTGAGACGACACTGCCCGTCAGCCGCGGGGAACGGGCTGACGGGCAGGGCTGTTTCGCGGACGGCGAAGAGGTCAGACCTTGGTGCCGAGGTCGACCTTCGGCTTCGGGACGCGCATCCGGCGGAAGGTCAGGCCGCGCATGATCCCGTACAGATAGAGCGACCCCATCCGCTGCCCGGTCTCCGGGAAACGCTCCTTGACCAGCCGCTTGATCTTGCGAGCGATCAGAATGCTGTCGAGCAGCACGGCGAGCGCCAGGAAGGCCCAGATCAGCGTGCTGATGTACTGAATCGTCGGGTTCGGCACCGACGAGCCGATCAGCACGATCACCGCGCCGCCGATGAACCAGGAGCCGACTGTGCGGCGGGAGTCGACGATGTCGCGGACCAGGGAACGCTCCGGGCCCCGGTCGCGGGCCAGCAGGTAACGCTCGTCACCGTTGCGCATGCCCTCGGCGGCCTCGGCGCGCTCCTCCCGCTGCCGGGCGCGGAGCTGCTTGTACGCCTCCTTGCGGTTGGCCGGCGCGGGATCCTGCACGCGGCGACCGGTGCTGACCCGTTTCGGAGTGACCACACCCAGCTCTTTCTTGCTGGGTGTGTAGCTCTTGGGCCGGGGCGTGGTGGGGGTCACCTCCTGGTCGACCGAGGAGGTGGCGTCTTCGACGAGATCGGCTGGCTTGCGGCGAAACAGCGGGGACACGCAACGAGCGTAGCCAAACGGCGCGGTGCACCACACACCGCGCCGTTGATCGAGACAAAGTTGCCGCGGGAAACGGCGGGAAAACCGTCAGGGACGCTCGACGTGGGCGCCCAGAGCGGCCAGCTTGGCCTCGAAGTCCTCGTAGCCGCGCTTGATCAGGTCGACGCCGTAGACCCGCGAGGTGCCTTCGGCGGCGAGCGCCGCGATCAGGTGCGCGAAACCGGCCCGCAGGTCGGGGATGACCAGGTCGGCGGCGTGCAGCTTGGACGGACCGGCGATCACCGCGGAGTGCATGAAGTTGCGGCGGCCGAACCGGCACGGGGTGCCGCCGAGGCAGTCCCGGTAGACCTGGATGGTGGCGCCCATCTGGTTGAGCGCGTCGGTGTAGCCGAGCCGCTGCTCGTACACGGTCTCGTGCATGATCGAGATGCCGCGTGCCTGGGTCAGGGCGACCACCAGCGGCTGCTGCCAGTCGGTCATGAAGCCGGGGTGCACGTCGGTCTCCAGGGCCACGGCGTTGAGCTCGCCGCCCGGGTGCCAGAACTTGATGCCGCCCTCGGCGCCGGTCACGCCGTCGCGGGCCACCCGGTCGTCGGTGATCTTCAGTTCGCCGCCGATGGAGCGGAACACGTTCAGGAACGTCATCATGTCGGCCTGGCGGGCGCCGACGACCTCGATCTCGCCACGGGTGGCGAGCGCGGCGGCGGCCCAACTGGCCGCCTCGATGCGGTCCGGGATCGGCTTGTGCTCGTAGCCGTACAGCCGGGGCACGCCCTGGATCTCGATGACCCGGTCGGTGTGCACCGTGATGATCGCGCCCATCTTCTGCAGCACGCAGATCAGGTCGATGATCTCCGGCTCGATGGCCGCGTTGCGCAGCTCGGTGACGCCCTCCGCGCGGACCGCGGTGAGCAGCACCTGCTCGGTGGCGCCGACGCTCGGGTACGGCAGTTCCAGCTTGGCGCCGTGCAGCCCGTTCGGAGCGCTCAGGTGCATGCCCTCGGGCGACTTGTCGACGACCGCGCCGAACTCGCGCAGCGCCTTGATGTGGAAGTCGATGGGCCGCGGGCCGATGTGGCAGCCGCCGAGGTCCGGGATGAACGCGTGGCCGAGCCGGTGCAGCAGCGGGCCGCAGAGCAGGATCGGGATGCGGCTGGAGCCGGCGTGCACGTTGATCTCGTCGGTGCTGGCGGACTCCACGTTCGTGGGGTCCATCACCAGTTCGCCGTCCTCGGCGCCGTCGGAGACCTTCACCCCGTGCAGCTCGAGCAGACCACGGACGACCTCGACGTCGCGGATGCGCGGAACGTCGAACAAGCGGCTCGGTGACTCGCCCAGCAGGGCGGCGACCATCGCCTTGGAGACGAGGTTCTTGGCGCCACGGACGCGGATCTGACCCTGCAGCGGCGTACCGCCGTGCACGATCAGGACATCGTCGGTCAACGTAACCTCCAGCCGGCGGGCGCGGGACGCCCGGTGATCGGATAAGCAGAGCGCGGGCGGGGGTACCCGATTCTGCAACCGGGGAAGCATAGCGCTGAGTGACAACCACGGCAGCCGTGGCGAGGCGTGAAACGCCGTCAAAGGGTCATGACTAAGGCAGTCTTAAAGAATCCTCCGAGCGGATGGATTCAACTGACTACACAGAGTTACGGCAGGGCGAGCATCTGGTCGAGCGCGACCCGGGCCTCGTGCGCGGTCTTCTCGTCGACGGTGATGACGTTCGGCACGCGGCCGGCGACCAGTTCCTCCAGCGCCCAGACCAGGTGGGGCAGGTCGATCCGGTTCATCGTCGAGCAGTAACAGACCGTCCGGTCGAGGAACATGATCTGCTTGTCGGGGTGGGCGAGCGCGAGCCGGCGTACCAGATTGAGCTCTGTCCCGACCGCCCAGGCCGAACCGGACGGCGCGGCGTCCAGGGCCTTGATGATGTATTCGGTGGAGCCGACGTAGTCGGCGGCCCGGACCACGTCGTGCCGGCACTCCGGGTGCACCAGGACGTTGACGCCCGGCACCCGCTCGCGGACCTCACGGACGCTGTCGAGGGTGAACCGGCCGTGCACCGAGCAGTGTCCGCGCCACAGGATCATCCGGGCGTTGCGCAGCTCCTCGTCGGTGAGCCCGCCGTTCGGCTTGTGCGGGTCGTAGAGCACGCAGTCGTCCAGCTCGAAGCCCATCTCGAGCACCGCGGTGTTGCGGCCCAGGTGCTGGTCGGGCAGGAAGAACACCTTCGAACCCTGCTCGAACGACCAGGTCAGGGCCCGCTTCGCGTTCGACGAGGTGCAGACCACGCCCTTGTTGCGGCCGACGAAGCCCTTGATGTCGGCGGAGGAGTTCATGTACGTCACCGGGACGATGTCGTTCGCGATGCCCAGGTCCTCGAAGTGCTCCCAGGCCGTCTCCACCTGCCCGAGCACCGCCATGTCGGCCATCGAGCAGCCGGCCGCCAGGTCGGGGAGGATGACGCGCTGCGACGGCGTGGTCAGGATGTCCGCGCTCTCGGCCATGAAGTGCACGCCGCAGAAGACGATGAACTCCGCGTCCGGCCGGGCCGCGGCCTGCTGGGCCAGCTTGAACGAGTCGCCGGTGACATCGGCGAACTGGATGACCTCGTCGCGCTGGTAGTGGTGTCCGAGCACGAACACCCGGGAGCCGAGGGCCGCCTTGGCAGCCGTCGCCCGGGCCACCAGGTCCGGGTCGCTGGGTGCGGGCAGATCGCCGGGGCAGTCCACGCCCCGCTCGCTCGCCGGGTCGGTGCCCTTGCCCAGCAGCAGCAGGCTGAGCGGGGTGTTCGAGGGTTCGGTCCAGGTCGACGTCACGCCCGCCATCGTCGCACAAGGGCTGGGACGGTAGCTGCGCCCCGGAAAGTGGGCTGCCACACTCGCGGGGTGCGCGTACTGATCTGTCCGGACAAGTTCGCCGGCACCCTCTCCGCCCCCGCTGTCGCCCAGGCTGTCGCCGACGGCTGGTCCGTCCCCGATGACGTGCTGGTCCAGCGCCCGCTCGCCGACGGTGGTCCCGGCTTCGTCGAGGTCCTGGCCACCGCGCTGGACGGCCGCCGGATCCCGGTGGCCACCACCGACCCGTTGGGCCGGCCCGCGCAGGGGGAGATCCTGCTGGCCGGCGGGACCGCCTACGTGGAGAGCGCCCAGGCCTGCGGCCTGCACCTGCTGACGCTCCAGGAGCGCAACCCGGAAACCACTTCTTCGTACGGCCTAGGCCTGCTTGTCGCCGCGGCGGTCGAATCGGGCGCGGGCGAGATCGTCGTCGGCCTCGGCGGTTCAGCGGTGAACGACGCCGGCGCCGGGATGCTCGCCGCCCTCGGCGCCGGCCCGGTCGACGCGGCCGGGTACGCGCTGCCGTACGGCGGAGGCGCCCTGATCACCGCGACCGCCATGGCCGGCGTGCCCCAGCTGCGGCAGGTCCGGCTGGTCGCGGCGACGGACGTGGACAATCCGCTGACCGGCCTGCACGGCGCCAGTAACGTCTTCGGCCCGCAGAAGGGCGCCTCGCGCGAGCAGGTTCTGCGGTTGGACGCCGCGCTGGAGCACTTCGCCGGCGTCCTGGAGAAGGCGTTCGGAATCAGCGACCTGGCCTCGGTGCCGGGTGGCGGCGCAGCCGGCGGGATCGGCGCCGCGCTGATCGCTCTCGGTGGCCGGGTGACCTCGGGTATCAACCTGGTCACGAATTTGATCGGGCTGGACGCCGAGCTGGACACAGCCGACCTGGTGATCACCGGCGAAGGGTCCTTCGACCACCAGTCGCTGCGCGGCAAGGTGGTGGCCGGGATCGCGGCCGGCGCCCGCGACCGTGGTCTGCCGTGCGTGGTGCTCGCCGGGCGCAACGAGACCGGCTACCGGGAGGCCGCGGCCGCCGGGGTGACCGAGACGCACACCCTCGTCGAACATTTCGGTTCGGTCGAGAAGGCGCTCGCCGAACCCGCTCGCGGCCTGCGGGAACTAGCCCGTGGACTGGCTGAGCAGTGGAGCAGGTGATCTGTACTTCCCCCGGATTGGGAATCCTGAGGATTGGGGTTAGCGTTGGCCTGTACGGCACATGACCGCACCTGGCAGGGAGATACCTAGTGACCACTGAAGCGCACACCGAGTCGACCGAGGCGACCGCCCCGACCGGCGTCATCCTCACCGACGTCGCCGCGGTGAAGGTCAAGGCCCTGATCGAGCAGGAAGGGCGCGACGACCTGCGCCTGCGCATCGCCGTACAGCCCGGTGGCTGCTCCGGCCTGCGCTACCAGCTGTTCTTCGACGAGCGTTCGCTCGACGGCGACGTGGTGTCCGACTTCGGTGGTGTCGAGGTCGTGGTGGACCGGATGTCCGCGCCTTACCTCGCGGGTGCCACCATCGACTTCGCCGACCGGATCGACGCTCAGGGCTTCACCATCGACAACCCGAACGCGCAGAACTCCTGCGCGTGTGGTGACTCGTTCCACTGAGTCGCAGCAACTTCCAGACAGGCCGTCCCGTTAAACGGGGCGGCCTGCCTGCTGTAACCGACCGGTAGTCTCAAGCCGTAACGCCCCCTGTTCCCCGACCCCGAGGGCCGAAATGAAGATCGCCGTCACCGGCTCGATCGCCACCGACCACCTGATGCACTTCCCCGGCAAGTTCGCCGAGCAGCTCATCGCCGACCAGCTGCACAAGGTCTCGCTGTCGTTCCTCGTCGACGACCTGGTGGTCCGGCGCGGTGGCGTGGCTCCCAACATCGCCTTCGGGATGGGCAAGCTGGGTCTGCGGCCGATCCTGGTCGGCGCGGTCGGCGCCGACTTCGCCGACTACCGGTCCTGGCTCGAGCGGCACGGGGTGGACTGCGACTCGGTGCACATCAGCGACGTGGCGCACACCGCCCGGTTCGTCTGCACCACCGACGACGACCTGAATCAGATCGCCTCGTTCTACGCCGGCGCGATGGCCGAGGCCCGCAACATCGAGCTCGCCCCGGTCAACGAGCGCTCCGGCGGGCTGGACCTGGTGCTGGTCGGGGCCAACGACCCGGCCGCGATGATCCGGCACTCCGAGGAGTGCCGCACCCGGGGGTACGCGTTCGCCGCCGACCCCTCGCAGCAGCTCGCCCGGATGGACGGCTCCGACGTGCTGAGCCTGATCAGCGGCGCGGAGTACCTGCTCACCAACGAGTACGAGCGCTCCCTGCTGGAGACCAAGGCCGGCCTCACCTCGGAGCAGGTGCTGGACCAGGTGAAGGTCCGGGTCACCACGCTCGGCAAGGACGGCGTGGAGATCACCGGGCGGGAGATCGGGCGGATCCACGTGCCGGTCATCCCGGGCGTGATCGGTGAGGACCCGACCGGCGTCGGCGACGGCTTCCGGGCCGGTTTCTTCGCCGGTGTCTCCTGGGGCCTGAGCCTGGAGCGTTCCGCGCAGGTGGGTTCGCTGGTCGCCGCCCTGGTCCTGGAGACCGTCGGCACCCAGGAGTACGACATCCGGCCCGCCGACTTCACGAAGCGCCTCGCCACCGCGTACGGGGATGAGGCCGCTGCCGAGATCGCGCCGTTCCTCCCGGCCTGACGCACAGCATGGTTCTCGCGGTTTTCGCCGGCCTGCCCGGCGTCGGCAAGAGCACCCTCGCCGGCCAGGTCGCCGCTGAGCTGCCCGCGGCGGTCCTGGCCGTCGACACCGTCGACTTCACGATGCAGCGGTACGGGGTGCACGAGCCACGTCCCGGCTACGCCGCCTACGGGGTGGTCGCCGCGCTCGCCGAGGAGCAGCTGCGGATCGGCCATCACGTGATCATCGACGCGGTCAACCCGGTGCGGGCGGCCCGCGAGCTCTGGATCGACCTGGCCGAGCGGATGCAGGTGCCGCTGCGCGTGGTCGAGGTGATCTGTGGCGACGACGCCGAGCACCGCCGCCGCGTCGAGGCCCGGTACGCGTCCCGCGACCACGAGGGCATCCCGGACTGGGTGCGCGTCCTGGAACGCCAGGCCGAGTACGAGCCCTACCTAGGGCCGCGCCTGGTCGTCGACACGTTCCTGGCCAAGGAACCCGTCCCGCAGGTGCTCAGTTACCTCACGTGATCCTGCGGACGTCGAACGTGTGGCCGTGGCCGGCGACGAACTCCTGCCCCTTCATGCGGCACCAGGCGGGAATGTCGTTGGCCGCGGCCGGGTCGTCCGCGAGCACCCGGACGATCTCGCCGACCGCCACCCCCGGGACGGCCTTGGCCAGCTTGATCACCGGCAGCGGGCAGCGCTGACCGAGACAGTCCAGGGTGATCAGAACCCGGCCTCCTTCCGGATCCCGGCGACCACCTCGGGCAGGACCGCGAGGAACCGGTCCACCTCCGCCCCGGTGGTGCCGCGGTGCAGCGAGACCCGGACGTTGCCGTGGCTCAGCACCCCCATCGCCTCCAGGACGTGGCTGGGGCGCAGCGTGGACGAGGTGCACGAGGATCCGGACGAGACCGCGAACCCGTGCCGGTCCAGGGCGTGCAGCAGCGCCTCGCCGTCCACGTACAGGCAGCTGAACGTGACCAGGTGCGGCAGCCGGTCGACCGGGTCGCCGACGATCTCGACGTCCGGCACGGTCGCCGCCACCCGCTCGCGGATCCGGTCGACCAGCGCGCTCAGCCGGACCGCCTCGGCCTCGGCCTCGGCCGTGACGGCACGCAGCGAGGCCGCCGCGGCGACGATCGCCGGCAGGTCCGGCGCGCCCTGCGGGCGCGGGCGATAAGAATCATCCTGCGGGTACGGGGAGATCCACCGCACACTTTTGCGGATCACCAGCACGCCGACCCCCGGCGGGCCACCCCACTTGTGCGCGCTGGCGCTCAGCAGAGACCAACCCGGGGGTGCGGGCATCCGCCCCACCGTCTGCGCGGCGTCCACGAAGAGCGGCACCCCCGCCTCCGCGCAGTGCGCGGCAGCGGCGGCCACCGGTTGGACCGTTCCAGCCTCGTGACTGGCGCTGATCAGGCTGGCCAGGGCCACCCCGGGCACCGCGACCGCTGCCGCCCAGCCGTCCAGGTCGAGCCGGCCCCGCTGGTCCACACCGACCTCAGTGGCCTCAGCCGTGCGGGCGGCGTGCAGGACGGCGGAGTGTTCGATCGCCGAGTGGACCAGGGTGCGGCCGGCCCGTTTGCGCCCGGCCAGGCCGCCCAGCACGGCGGCCTGCGCGGCGGCCGTACCGGATGGCCAGAAACTGAGCTCGTCCGCGCGTACGCCCAGGATCTCCGCAACCACCGCGGTGGCTGCCTCGTGCAGCTGCTGGGCCCGCCGCCCGGCCGCGTAGAGACGTGCCGGGTCCGCCCAGCCGTCCGCAAGGGACGCGAGCAGGGCTTCCCGGGCCACCGGATGCAGTGGAGCCGCGCTCGCGGCGTCCAGGTAAACCGTCGCCCCGGCCGGATCGCCTGTGTAATCCACACAGGGAACGGTATCGTCCGGTTGTCCGGGTGTTTCGTCGTAGGCCGGCGAGAGCCCCCCGGTGACGGGCTGCTCGGGCTTGGTCGAGTAGTGTGCGACCGTCGGTGAGCCTTGCCGCCAGGTGTCCGGTTTTGGGGGCAGGCGGCGCTGCTAAGGAGGCAGAAGCAGGTGGGCGCAAGGAGTTCGGCCACACGGCCGCGGGCAGTAGGCCGGGCGGCCGGGCTGGGTCTCGGCGGTGCGACGCTGCTGACGCTGCTGACGGGTTGTTCGGTTGAGGACTGGGGCAGCGCCTTCGGGCACTTCGGCTGGCCCGGCCGGGGCATCACGCTGCAGGCCCACGAGATGTACGACCTGTGGATCGCGGCGACGATCGCGGCCCTGGTGGTCGGCTTCGGAGTGTGGGGCCTGATCTTCTGGTGCATCATCCGGTATCGCAAGCGTGGCGAAGAGCTGCCCGTGCAGACCCGGTTCAACATGCCGATGGAGATCCTCTACACGGTCACGCCGGTCCTGATCGTCGCGGTGCTCTTCTACTACACCGCGATCGTGCAGACCAGTGTCGACAAGCTGTCGAAGAACCCGGACCAGGTCGTCGAGGTCGTCGCTTTCAAGTGGAACTGGCAGTTCAACTACCAGGACGGCATGGGCCGCGAGGCCGGGACGGTCGCGTCGACCGTCGGCTCCTCGGACGTGATCCCGCTGCTGGTCCTGCCGGTCGGCGAGAAGATCCGCTTCGAGGAGACCAGCGCCGACGTCATCCACTCGTTCTGGGTGCCGGAGATGCTGTTCAAGCGGGACGTCTTCCCGGGCAGCGTCCGCAACGTCTTCGAGGTCACTCTCGACCGTGAGGGCCGCTACGTCGGCCGGTGCGCCGAGCTGTGCGGCACCTACCACGCGTTCATGAACTTCGAGCTGGTCGTGGTCTCGCCGGACAGGTTCGACACCTTCCTCAAGGCCAAGGTGGACGGCGCGTCGACGCAGCAGGCCATGGAAGCCATCGGTTTCACCGGCGACCAGGCGTACGCGACGACCACGCAGCCGTTCGACACCCGGCGCCAGTCGAGCAGCTGGAACCAGCCCGAGAACCAAGCCGCAGGGAAGTAGGAGCCACGACGTGCGGACCGAATACAAGATCTTCCTCGGCGTCGCCGTGTTCCTCTTCGGCGCGGCCACCGTCTACGGCTTCTACACGGCCGGCAGCGCCAACATCTCCGGCACCGATGCGGACGGATATCAGGGCGGCGTCGAGTGGGTCGGCACCGTGGCCCTGATCCTCTCCGGCCTGCTGTGCGCGATGTGCGGTGGCTTCTTCTGGTTCGTCGCCCGCCGCATCGACCTGCGGCCGGAGGACCGGGAGGACGGCGAGATCGCTGAGGGCGCCGGCGAGGTCGGCTTCTTCAGCCCGGGCAGCTACTGGCCGTTCGGTATCGCGCTGGCCGCGTCGGTGGCCGGCATCGGCCTGGTGTTCTGGATGTGGTGGCTGCTCGCGTTCGGCCTGATCTGCGTGATCTTCGCGTCCTGCGGCCTGCTGTTCGAGTACTACAGCGGCACACGGCACACCGCCGAGCATTGAGTATCTGACGCGACGAAGCCCGCATCCCCCGAGGGGAGGCGGGCTTCGTGCTTGTCAGGCGGCGCGGCGTTGTTGCGGCGCCACGCGGCGCCGGCCGCCGTCCGGCTTCAACCAGAGATGTACGACGATCGGCGCCACCACCTCGGCCGCACCGCAGCGGGTGCAGACGAGTTCGGGACACTCGTCGTGGCCGTCGCCGCAGGGCGGGACCTCGAAGAGCATGTCGCCGTCGCAGATGACACAGCGCAGTTCACGTTCTGGCACGGGTGTCTCCTTCGCCGGAAGGTGGATTTACCCGAATGTCTCTCAGACAGTGACGCTGCCACGTAAATCGGACGTTGTCGGGCATTGCCTTCGGCGTGTTGGCGGGTTTTTTGCTTACTCGGCGGCCTTGGCAGCCTGCGCTGCGGCCACCCAGCGCTCCAGCTGAGCCGTCACGGCACCGGAGTCGATCGTCTCCTGGGCCTTGGCTATTCCGGCCCGCAGCGTGTCCATGATGTCGCCGGGGAAGCCGCTCTGCGCGGCGAAGGCGGCCGCCGCGTTGAGCACCACCGCGTCCCGCACCGGGCCGGTCTCGCCGGCGAAGGTCCGCCGGGCCACGTCCGCGTTGAAGGCCGCGTCCCCGCCGCGCAGCGCGTCCGGCGCGCTCCGGGGGAGGCCCAGCTCCACCGAGTCGATCAGCAGCTCCTCCACCTTGCCCTGGCGGGCCACCCAGACCCGGGTCGGCGCGGCGGTGGTGAACTCGTCCAGCCCGTCCTCGCCGCGCATCACCAGCGCCGAGTCGCCGCGCTGGGCGAAGACCTCGGCCATCACCGGTGCCATCCGCGGCTCGAAGCAGCCGACCGCGGCCGAGGTGGGCCGGGCCGGGTTGGTCAGCGGGCCGAGCATGTTGAAGAACGTCGGGACGCCCAGCTCACGCCGGGTCACCGCGGCGTGCCGCATGCCCGGGTGGTAGCGGGCCGCGAAGCAGAAGCCGATCCCGGCCTCCTCGACCGTCCGGGCCACCCCGGCCGGCCCCAGGTCCAGCGGGATGCCGAAGTGCTCCAGCAGGTCGGCGGTGCCGGTGGTGGACGAGGCCGAACGGTTGCCGTGCTTCACCACGGTGACCCCGGCGGCGGCCGTGACGACCGCCGCCATCGTCGAGATGTTCACCGTGTTCGCCCGGTCCCCGCCGGTGCCCACCACGTCGACCGCGCGGTTGCGGGTCTCCTCCGGCAGCGTCACCAGCGTGGCGTTGGCGAGCATCGCCTCCACCAGGCCGGCCAGCTCGGCGGGCGTCTCGCCCTTGGCGCGCATCGCCACCGCGAAGCCGGCGATCTGCGCCGGGGTCGCGTTGCCGGCCATGATCTCGCCCATGGCCCAGGCGGTGTCCGCGGTGGCGAGCTCCTCGCCGCGCAGCAGGGCACTCGTCAGGTTCGGCCAGGTACGCGCGCCCATGGTGGGAGCCTCTCGTCGAAAGGGGGTCAGCGGGCGGGGGTGCCCTGGGTGCCCAGCGGGATGGCGCCGGCCCGGCGCGCGCGCAGCAGGCCGGCCACGGTCTGGCCGGTGGTCACCGGGTCCAGCGGGGCCAGCAGGGTGGCGTCGACCTGGGCGTACGCCGCCAGCCAGCGGTCGGCGGCACGGGCGATGACCACGCAGGTGGGCGGTGGGGTCAGATACTCGTCCTTGGCCTGGCGGGCGAGACCGAGACCCCCGGCCGGGGTGGCCTCGCCGTCGAGGACCATCAGGTCGATCTCGTACTCGTCGAGCAGCCGGCGGCAGTCCTCCCAGGAGGCGGCGTCGGCGAACTCGACCTTGAGATCAGCAGCGGGACGCGGGCCGATGGCGAGCCGGATCCGGTCTCGCACGGCGGCGTCGTCGCTGTAGAGCAGAACGGTGTACTGGGTCGGCGTCGCCGCGTCGCTCATGTGTGCCGCCTCACGTCGTAGGTCCTGAGGATCGTACCGAATCCGTTATCCGGCGTCGGGGCCCGGGCGCGCGGCCTCCCCGGGGCTTGTGATCTTGGCCGCGGCGGCCGCCGCGGCCTCGGCCTCCTGCCGGTCCAGGGCCCGGTCGATCCGCTTGGCCTCCCGCTCGGACTGGCGCACCCACTGCACCACCAGGATGCCCAGCATCGTGACGCTGACGATCTCGCCGCCGGCCCACAGGATGCCGCCCGCGGTGACCTGGTCCGCCGCCGGATCCAGCCAGCTCAAGCCGAGGTTCGGGTACCAATCACCGCCGAGCAGCTGCTCCTGCTGCATGATCGTCAGGCCGAGGACCGTGTGGAACGGCACGGAGAGCACCATCAGCAGCGCGCGTCCCGGGTACGGCCAGCGGTTCGGCAGCGGGTCGAGGCCCAGCAGCGGCCAGAAGAAGAGGCATCCGGTGACGATGAAGTGGAAGTGGATGAACTCGTGCAGCCAGACGTGCTCGAGGGTCTGCCGGTACAGGTCCGTGAAGTAGAGGACGAACGGGTTCGCCACGAAGATGGCGAACGCGACCAGCGGAAACGTCAGCACCCGGACGTACCGGCTGTGCAGGACGGCGAGCAGGACCTTGCGCGGGGCCGGCTGCAGGACGCGCAGGGCCAGAGTGGTCGGTGCGCCGAGGGCCAGGAAGATCGGGCCGATCATCGAGAGCACCATGTGCTGGACCATGTGCACCGAGATGAGGGTGGTGTCGTACCGCTCGATGCCGGTGACCGTCACCGCCGCGATGGAGCCGAGTCCACCCGCGACGAACGCCACGGTCCGGCCCGGAGGCCAGTGGTCGCCACGCCGCTGCAGACGGTGCACGCCGTACAGATACAGCGCTGCCGAGACCAGCAACCCCAGCGCGATCAGGCTCACCACATGGAACTCGGTGAAGATCGCCGCCGGGGTGAACGGCGGAAGTCCAGTATCCCCGCCAGAGGCCGCCAGTGTGGGCAATTCGGTAGGTCGCACCACTCGAGGCTAGGCCTACCAGCTGGTCACAGAATATTCCGGGGCGGTCACAGTGCCGGATTGGGGACCCCGGGGGACCTTGGGCCTGGTTCGGATGAATAATGAGGCCGTGACAGCGGCAGCCATCGACAAGAGCCGGATCCACTCGCTGACCCGACCGAACATGGTCAGCGTCGGGACCATCGTGTGGCTCTCCAGCGAGCTCATGTTCTTCGCGGCATTGTTCGCCATGTACTTCTCCATCCGGGCGGCAGCGCCCGAGCAGTGGGAGAAGCACACCGAGGCACTGAACATTCCGTACGCCACCACCTTCACGGTGATCCTGGTTCTCTCGTCGGTGACCTGCCAGCTGGGTGTCTTCGCCGCGGAGAAGGGTGACGTGTTCGCGCTGCGGCGCTGGTTCGCGATCACCTTCGTGATGGGCCTGATCTTCGTGCTGGGCCAGGTGAACGAGTACCGCGAGCTGGTCCACCACGGCGTCAAGATCAACGGCGACGGGTACGGCTCCATGTTCTACCTGACGACCGGGTTCCACGGTCTGCACGTGACCGGCGGCCTGATCGCCTTCATCATCTACATGATCCGAACGACCATGGGCAGGTTCACGCCCGCCCAGGCGACATCGGCGATCGTCGTGTCCTACTACTGGCACTTCGTGGACGTGGTCTGGATCGCCCTGTTCGCCATGATCTATTGGCTTCAGTAAGCGCGCCAACGGCGAGGATCGCAACAAGAAACCAGAGGGACATAACCCATGACTTCTGACACCCCCGCCCGCAGGCGTGCCCGGGTGTTCTCCCGGCGACGCTCCGCGCCCAGCCGGACACGCCGCCGGCTCGGCGCCGCGGTCCGCATGCTCGCGGCGCTTGCTCTGGCCGGAGGCGTCTACACCGCCTTCACGCCGGGCGCCTTCGCCGACGAGGACGTGCAACTCTCCGCGGCCGCGCAGGAGGGCAAGGCGCTCTTCGACAACAGCTGCATCTCCTGCCACGGCACGGGTGGCCAGGGTGTCGAGGACCGCGGCCCCAGCCTGATCGGCGTCGGCGCCGCCTCCGTCGAGTTCCAGGTGAGCACCGGCCGCATGCCGATGACCCGCCAGGAGGCCCAGGCGGAGGAGAAGGCGCCGCAGTTCAACGACGACCAGACCCGGCAGCTCGCGCAGTATGTGCAGGAGATCGGTGGCGGTCCGGAGATTCCGGACGGTCCGCTCACCGTCGACCTCGAGGAAGACCCCGACGCGCTGGCCCGTGGTGGCGAGCTGTTCCGGGTCAACTGCACCTCCTGCCACGGCTTCGGTGGCGGTGGCGGCGCCCTGTCGTCCGGCAAGTTCGCCCCGGCGCTGCACGACCCGACCGCCCGGGAGATCTACGCGGCCATGCTGAGCGGCCCGCAGAACATGCCGGTCTTCGGCGACAACCAGCTGACGCCGGAGCAGAAGCGCCAGATCATCACCTACATCGAGACCCAGCTCCAGGAGGACAAGGACCCGGGCGGCCTGTTCAACCTGGGCCGGTACGGCCCGTCGACCGAGGGTGTGGCCATCTTCCTGGTGGGCATCACGATCCTCGTCTTCACGTCGCTCTGGATTGCGGGGAAGTCATGACGGCTGTGCACCACCACGCGGGCGAGGCCGGCGCCGAGCCGGTCGACGTGAACGACCCGCACCTGACACGATTCGACATCGTCAAGGAAGGCCTGCGGCGCGACGACATCGAGATCGTCACGTACGAGTCGCAGTTCCACGGGCAGAACTCCAAGGCGGAGAAGCGGGTCGTCCGCAACATCGCCCTGCTGTTCCTGATCTCCGGGGCCGCCACGCTGGCCTTCCTGGGCTTCTACATCTGGTGGCCGTGGGAGTTCGAGCTCGGCCACTCGCTGAGCGACTACTACACCCCGTTGCTCGGTGTGTCGCTCGGCATCGGCCTGCTCACGCTCGGCTTCGCGATCCTCGCCTGGGCCAAGAAGCTGCTGCCGCACGAGCTCTCGATCCAGCAGCGGCACGGTGACCCGTCCTCCGACGAGGAGCGGCTGATCACCGGTCAGACCATGATCTACGTGGCTGACGAGCTCGGCGTGCAGCGCCGGCCGCTGCTCAAGGGCGCGATCGCGCTGGGCATGGCGCCGCTCGGTCTGGCCGTCGCCGCGCCGCTGGTCGGTGGCCTCATCGAGGACCCGCACAAGGGCGAGTTCCCGATGATGTACAACACCGCCTGGAATCCCGGCACCAACGGCGGCGAGCTGGTCCGGCTGACCCGTGAGGACGGCAGCCCGATCCGGCCCGACGACGTGAGCACCGGTGGTCAGATGACGGTGTTCCCGGGCGTTCCGCACGGCGCCACCAACATCCACGCCGACTCCCCGACGCTGCTGATCCACCTGCGCTCCGACGACGCTGCGGTCACCCGGGCGAACGCCGACGCCGACCCGCGCAACAAGGGTTCGATGTGGGGCGACTACGTCGCGTACTCCAAGATCTGCACGCACGCCGGTTGCCCGGCCAGCCTCTACGAGCAGCAGACCAACCGTCTGCTCTGCCCGTGCCACCAGTCGCAGTTCCTCATCCTCGACAATGCGCAGCCGGTCTTCGGGCCCGCGACTCGGCGTCTGCCGATGCTGCCGCTTACAGTGGACGAGGAAGGTTTCTTTGTGGCAGCGTCCGACTTCCGCGACACCGTCGGACCTGACTTCTGGGAGCGGCCGTGAAGCGCCGAAAGCTGGACCTCGCTGAGGCCCCCAAGAATTTCGCCAAGGGGGCCGACGACCGGTTCCAGGCCGCCACCCCGCTGCGCGGCCTGCTGAACAAGGTCTTCCCGGACCACTGGTCGTTCCTGCTCGGCGAAATCGCCCTGTTCTCGTTCATCGTCCTGCTGCTCACCGGTGTGTTCCTCACCCTCTTCTTCGACCCGTCGATGAAGGAGGTGCAGTACGACGGTTCCTACCTCGCACTGCGCGGCACCTGGATGTCCGCGGCGTACGAGTCGTCTCTGCACCTGTCGTTCGAGGTCCGTGGCGGCCTCTTCATGCGGCAGATGCACCACTGGGCGGCGCTGCTGTTCATGGCGTCGATCATCGTGCACATGGCCCGCATCTTCTTCACCGGCGCGTTCCGCAAGCCGCGTGAGATCAACTGGGTCATCGGCATCGTGCTCTTCCTGCTCGGCTTCTTCGCCGGCTTCACCGGTTACTCGCTCCCCGACGACGGCCTCTCCGGCACCGGTCTCCGCATCGCCTCGGCGATCATGCTGACCCTGCCGGTCATCGGCACCTGGCTGTCCGCCTCGATCTTCGGCGGCGAGTTCCCCGGCGAGCTGATCATCGGCCGGTTCTACATCGCGCACGTGCTGCTGATCCCGGGCCTGCTGCTCGCCCTGATCGCCGCGCACCTGGGCATCGTCTTCAAGCAGAAGCACACCCAGTGGCCCGGCCCGCTGCGGACCAACGAGAACGTGGTCGGCGAGCGGATGTTCCCGCGCTACGCGATGAAGCAGGGCGGCTTCTTCATGGCCGTCTTCGGGGTCATCGCCCTGATGGCCGGCATGTTCCAGATCAACCCGATCTGGCTCTTCGGGCCGTACCGGGCGGCCGAGGTCTCCTCGGCGAGCCAGCCGGACTTCTATGTCATGTTCATGGACGGCCTGGTCCGGCTCATGCCGAACTGGCAGATCTACATCCCGATCGGCAACGGCTACAGCATCCCGCCGATGTTCTGGCCGGCCGTGGTGGGTCTCGGCGCGCTGTTCACGCTGCCGATGGCGTACCCATGGCTGGAAGCCCGCAAGCTGAAGGACAAGCGCACCCACCACCTGCTGGAACGCCCCCGAGACAACCCGGAGCGGGTCGGCATCGGCATGATGGCGTTCACGTTCTTCTTCATCGCCACCATCTCCGGCGGCAACGACGTCATCGCCGACAAGTTCCACATCAGCCTCAACGCGATGACCTGGGCCGGCCGGATCGGCCTGCTGATCCTGCCGCCGCTGGCCTACTACATCTCCGTCCGGATCTGCCTCGGTCTGCAGCAGCACGACCGCCAGGTGCTGGCGCACGGTGTGGAGACCGGCATCATCAAGCGGCTGCCGAACGGGCAGTTCGTCGAGGTCCACCAGCCGCTCGGCCCGGTCGACGACCACGGCCACCCGATCCCGCTCGAGTACGCCGGCTGGGTCGTACCGAAGAAGATGAACCGCCTCGGTGCCCTCGCGCCCGCGGTCAAGGGTTTCTTCTTCCCGGTCGAGAAGCCGGCCGAGATCCCGGTCTCGCCGGCGGTCACCGCCGAGAAGCGCGAGGAGATCAAGTCCGGGCGCTGAGCACGGTCACAGGAAAGCCCGCCGCAGCATTGCGGCGGGCTTTCTTTCTTTTCTTGTACGACAGAGCCGCGAGGCAGCAGCCGCTCAAGGCCGCAGCGCGACCGCCGGGCTGAAGCTTCAGTCGGCGTCCGGCAGACCGATCGCGAACGCGTCCTCCAGGTCGTGCTTGGAATAGGCCCGGAACGCGATGTGCGACTCGGTGTTGATGACCCCCGGCGTCTTGGAGATCCGCCCCGCGATGACCTCGGCGATGTCGTCGAACTTCGCCACCCGCACGATGGCGATCAGGTCGACGTTGCCGGCCACCGAATAGACCTCGCTGACCCCGTCCAGGGCCGCAAGCGCCTCGGCGACCTCAGGAATCGAATCAGTGGCGCAGTCGATGTGGACGATCGCGGTGTTCACCAGCGTGCTCCTCGGCTGTGAGGGCGGAACTTGGGGTCGCGGACCATGCTATCCGCGCCACCCACCCCATTCCACGGCCACCACCACAGCCGCCCCCAGCCCACCGCAAGCGCCGCCTCCCCGCCCACTCCCAGCCACCCGCGAGCGCCGTCTCGCAGCCACCCGCGAGCGCCGTCTCGCAGCCACCCGCGAGCGCCGCTTTCCGCCCGCTCACCGTCCTGCTCGGCGCCGCCCGGTACCTCCCTAGCCAATCCCGCGAGCGCCGCTTCCGCCCGCTCCCCAGCCAACCGCGAGCGCCGCCTTCCCGCCTCCTTCGCGCCCAATCGCGAGCGCCGCTTCCCCCCGCTCCCCAGCCAACCGCGAGCGCCGCTTCCCGCCTCCTTCGCGCCCAACCGCGAGCGCCGCTTCCCCCGCCCCTCCTCAGCTGACGGTGGGTGCTGTTTCGCGGCGCGTGAAGCAGCGTTGCTGGTCAGCTGGTTGGCCGGGCTGACGGTGGGTGCTGTTTCGCGGCGCGTGAAGCAGCGTTGCTGGTCAGCTGGTTGGCCGGGCTGACGGTGGGTGCTGTTTCGCGGCGCGTGAAGCAGCGTTGCTGGTCAGCTGGTTGGCCGGGCTGACGGTGGGTGCTGTTCGCGGCGCGTGAAGCAGCGTTGGTGGTCAGCTGGTTGGCCGGGCTGACGGTGGGTGCTGTTTCGCGGCGCGCGAAGCAGCGTTGGTGGTCAGCTGGTTGGCCGGGCTGACGGTGGGTGCTGTTTCGCGGCGCGCGAAGCAGCGTTGGTGGTCAGCTGGTTGGCCGGGCTGACGGTGGGTGCTGTTTCGTGGCGTGCGAAGCAGCGTTGCTGGTCAGCTGGTTGGCCGGGCTGACGGTGGGTGCTGTTTCGTGGCGTGCGAAGCAGCGCTGGTGGTCAGCTGGTTGGCCGGGCTGACGGTGGGTGCTGTTTCGTGGCGTGCGAAGCAGCGTTGGTGGTCAGCTGGTTGGCCGGGCTGACGGTGGGTGCTGCTTCGCGGCGCGAAACGGCGCTGGTGGTCAGCTGGTTGGCCGGGCTGACGGTGGGTGCTGCTTCGCGGCGCGAAACGGCGCTGGTGGTCAGCTGGGGGTGGTGGTGACGGTCAGGCCGTTGGTGGCGCGGATCGCGGCGGTCAGGGACTCGCCTGGAGCCACGACGGCGCCGGGCAAGATGACGCATCGGGTGACTGTGCCGGCGACCTTTGCGCCCGCGCCCACCACTGACTCGGTGACCGGGCCGGTTACGGCGGCGGACGGGTCGATCAGGTTTGTGCCGGCGGCGGCGTGCAGGTTGGCGGCCATGTAGTCGCCGGGGGTGCCGGTGTCCAGGTAGAAGCCCTGATAGCCGATCAGCTCGAGCTCGCCCGCCGCCTCCGCGGGACGCCACACGGTGCGGACCAGGTTGCTGTCCTCGTCGGTCAGATCCCGCAGGTAGCGCCACGGCATCAAGGAGAAACCCGCGAACCGGTGGCCGCTGAAACCGCCGTCCTCACCAGGGCGGCAGGGCATGGTGAGCATCCGTACCGTCTCGCCGGACCAGCCGTCCAGCAGCGCGGCGATGTCCTTGCCGGGCTCGCGCGCCGGATCCGTCAGGTAGGCGTCCGCGTTGCCGACCAGAGCGCCCCGCCCGCCGATCCAGTCTTTCATCCGGCCGACGCCGCCGGACGTCCCCAGCGGCCCGTCCGGCTCGACCGAGAGGTGGGCGCGGTCACCGACGTGCGCGACAACCTGTTCGGCAAGGTAGGCCGCGTTCACCGCCACCTGCTCCGGACCGCTGAGCCCGACTCCGGCCAGCCGGCGCAGCGCGTGGTCGAGCAGCGGGAGGTTGCCGACCGGGCAGAGAGCCTTCGGCACCGACTCGGTGAGCGGTCGCAGCCGCTGCCCTTCCCCTGCGGCCAGCACCACACCGCAGACCGGGATCACCGCGGGCCCTCGGCGGTGGTGCCCGGGGCCGTGCCGCCGGCCGTGACCGACGGGGGAAGTTCCCCGGCGCGTGGGCCCAGACCGTAGATGCCGAGCAGCCGCTCGGTCGGGAAGGTCAGCGCGGGCAGGTCGTCGATTGGGAACCAGGCGGCCTCCAGAACCTCACCGCCGTCGACGACCAAGGGAGTGCTGGACGCGGGCACCGAGCCGAACCAGATCGTGTCGACTACGCCGCCGTTCGGATGGATGATCGCGTTCGGGTTGCCGGGGGTCAGATCGCCGGGCTCCACGCGTACCCCCGCTTCTTCGAAAAGCTCGCGTGCCGCACCGACCGCGGGCAGCTCGCGGCGCTTGAGCAGGCCGGCCGGAAGGCCCCAGCCGCGTCCCGGCGGCTGGCGCAGCAGCAGGATGCGGCCCGGCGCCGCGGCTTCGGCATCGCGGATGATCGTGACCGCGCCGACCAGGTACTTCGGGGAGATCATCCGGGCCAGCTGGCGGCGCACCGGCAGCGGCAGCCCGTAGAAGGCCTGATAGGCGAGGCCGCGAAACTGCCGAGGAATGTTCACGCCGGTAAGGCTAACGTGGCCGGGCGGCTTGACGCCGCACAGCCCACCCGGGCGGCGGGCGACCAGGGCGAGGGTCTCAAGGGTTAGTCGGGGTGGTCGACGAGGGCGATGAGCTGCTCGACCACGGCATCCGGCTCGAGGTTGCGCTCGCAGACGGCCACGAGCAGGGTTTCCAGGTCGGGGTAGCCGAGTTCCTCGGCGAGGCGGCGCAACGGGACCTCGCTGGCCAGGCCGCGGTCGTGCTTGCGGAGACAGAGACCGATGGTGGCGCGCCCGAGCCGGACCTTGTCGGCGATGCTGATGCCCGGCTCGTTCTTCTCATCGAAATACCGGTTGATCTGCATCTGCGCCTGGCTCGACTTGACGAACCCGAGCCATTCCTTGCGGGGCCCGCGGGGAGCATTGGGCTCGACCTCGACGTGGCCGTCGGTCTCGGAGAAGATCTCCACGACGTCGCCGTCGCGCAACGGCGAGCTGAGCGGGGCGAGACGTCCGTTGATCGTGGCGGCGAGGCACTGGTCACCCTGTTGAGGGCCCAATTCGTACGCCAAATCGACCGGGGTGCAGCCGCTGGGTAACTCGTACGCATTTCCGTGGGCGAAAACGGTGATCTGGCCCTCGGCGAGGTCACATCGCAGCGAGTCGAGGAACTGGCCCGCGTCCGTGGCGTCCTGCTGCCAGTCGAGAACCCGTTTCAGCCAGGTGAGCTGGTCGGCGCCCGGTGGCTCGTCGGCCACCTTGGGATATCGATAGCTCGTGGCAACGCCGTACTCCGAGTAGCGGTGCATCGTCTCGGTGCGGATCAGCACTTCGACCAGCCGCCCCTCCGGCCCCAGCACCGTGGTGTGCAGAGAGCGGTAGAGGTTGTTCTTCGGCGAGGCGATGAAGTCCTTGAACCGGCCGGCCACCGGGCGCCACCGGCCGTGGATCGCGCCGAGCGCCGCGTAACAGTCGGTGTCCGGGCCGTCCACCACGACGGCGATGCGCGGCAGGTCGAGCGGCACGTTGTGGCCGCCGGCGACGGTGTCTTTCCAGATCGAGTAGTAGTGCCGGGGGCGCGGGGTCACCGCGGCGTCCACCCGGGAACGGCGCAACGCCGTCCGCGCCTTGGCGGAGACGTCGGCCAGATACTCATTCCACCCGGGGCGGTTCTTGACGTGCTCCTCGATCCGCGCATAGGCATCGGGCTCGAGGTGGAAGAGCACCACGTCGTCGAGGTCACGCTTCAGGGCCTGGATGCCGAGCCGGTCGCAGAGCGGGACGAGCACGTCGAGCGTGGCGGTGGCGATCCGGGCCCGACTCGCCGGCGAACGCGCGTCGAGCGTGCGCATGTTGTGCAGCCGGTCGGCCAGCTTGATCACGAGAACCCGGACGTCCTTGCCGGCGGCGACGATCATCTTGCGGATCGTCTCGCCCTCGGCGGCCTTCCCGTAATACGCCTTGTCGAACTTGGTCACCCCGTCGACGAGGTGGGTCACCTCGGGCCCGAAGTCGCCGTGCAGCGCCTCCAGCGTGTAGCTGGTGTCCTCGACCGTGTCGTGCAGCAGAGCGGCCACGATGGTCGTGGTGTCCATGCCGAGCTCGGCGCAGATCTGGGCGACGGCCAGGGGATGCGTGATGTACGGATCGCCGGACTTGCGGAACTGCCCGCGGTGCATGCTCTCGGCGATCGCATAGCTGCGGCGGACCACGGCCACGTCGGCGGAGGGATGGATGCTGCGGTGCGTCCGCGTCAGCGTGGCGACCGGGTCGTCGTCATTGTTCTGAAAGTTGAGCAACGACCGCAACCGGCGGGTGAAGGTCATGTCTCGGGATGGGGTCGGCAGCGCACGACCGAGAGCGGCGCCGTGGCCGGCGTCGACGTCCACCCGGACACCCCCTCACCGATCGTCCACACCTCATCCGAGGAGTGGAGTCGCCCCCGCGTTCTCCTCGCAAGCGAAGCACCTGAGGGGCCTATTCGCCAAAGGCATCAAGCCACCAAATGAGGTGAATCACCGCGAGCGCCGCGCGTGCCTTACAGCCTAAGCGAGCGAGCGTCATACGAACGGTCAGTTACCGATAGGCGAACGGTCGAGTCTTGGTCCAGTGCGGCGGACTCCGCCCTGCTGAGGAGGCCGGAGAAGCGCGCCGCGCCACGAACCGGTGACACCCAGTCGCCGACAGTTTCCACCAAGCGGGTGTCCGGCCGCTCGAGCCACGCCAGGATCCGCTCGGTCTCCTCGGCTGTCGCGGCGGGCACCGGCCCCGCTCCGGGAAGGACCGTCTCGGCGGTCAGCCGGGCGGCGTCCAGGGTTGGGCGGGGATGCTCACGCGGTGGGGAGGTCGCCGCGGCGGCCAGCCGGCCGTGCCGGACCACGATGATCTCCCAGCCGCCCTTGTCGTCGCGGCGGGCGGCGACGATCTCGCTCAGGCGGGTCAGCGCGTCCAGCCGCTGCATCCGGATCAGCGCGCGGAGCAGGGCGATCAGGCGGGAGCGGACGACCGCCGCCTCCTCGTAACGCTGCCTGTCGGAGAGCGTCTCGATGCGGGCCAGGATCGCGGCGATGACCGGACCCGGGTCGCTCGTGGTGGCCGTCCGGAAGGGCAGGGCGGCGCGTACGTCGTACTCCTCGGGGGTGATCTCGTGCTCGCAGGGCGCCGGGCACCGGCCCAGCTCGGCCAGCGCGCAGGCCGGCGTCTTCGAGCGCAGCGAGAGCTTGTGGTTGCACTGCCGCAGCGGAACGGCGTCGTAGACGCCGGCGGCAGCCAACTCGGCCGTCCGCCGGGAGGAGAACGGACCGAGATACGTCGCGCCGTCGTCGGCGAACCGGCGCACCACGGACAACCGCGGATACGCCTCCGCGGTCAGTTTCAGCCAGACCACCCGCTCGGGATATTTCGACCGCCGGTTGTAAGGCGGGGCATGCGCCGCGATCAGCCGCAACTCGCGGACCTCGGCCTCCAGCGAATGGGCACACTCCACCGCCTCCACCCGGACCGCGGCGGTGAGCATCTCGGAGATCCGCGCGCGTTTCTCGCCGGCGGTGAAATAGCTGCGGACGCGGGTGGCGATGTCCTTCGACGTGCCGACGTAGAGCGGCCGGTCGTCGGCGGCGCGGAACAGGTAGACCCCGGGCACGTGTGGCAGGCCGTCGGCCAGGTGGCGCTGGCGGCGCTGTGCCGGGGTGACCGCCTTGGCGAACTCGATCGCGTCACCCAGCGTGTGCACCCGGAAGCTGCCCAGCCGCTCGATCAGGCCGTGCAGCACGTCGACGGTGGCCTTGGCGTCGTCGAGCGCCCGGTGGGTCGGCGTGACCGTGGACCGGAAGAAGTGCGCCAGCGTGCCCAGCTTGCGATTGGGCACCTCGTCGCGGGTCAGCGCCCGGCGGGCCAGCGCCGCGGTGTCCAGCACCCGGATCTGCGGCCAGGGATAGCCGTGCCGGGCGCAGGCGGCCTTGAGGAACCCGACGTCGTAGGGCGCGTTGTGGGCGACCAGCACGGCGCCGCGCAGGAACTCCAGCAGCGCAGGCAGCACCGTCTCGATCGGTGGGGCGGGCCGCAGCATCGCCTCGGTGATGCCGGTCAGCACGGTGATGAACGGTGGCAGCGGCGCACCGGGGTTGACCAGGGTGGCGAACTCGCCGAGCCGCTCGCCCCCGCGCACCTTGACCGCGCCGATCTCGGTGATGCCGGCGCCGTCCGGCGCGCCGCCGGTGGTCTCCAGGTCGAGCACCACGAACGTGCTGTCCGCGAGGGACAGCGCCGCGGGATCCACCGACCCGTCAGCGGTCAGCAGCGTGTCCAGAGTGCCCTGCACGTAGGCCGGATGCGTCACGAGCGGGAACATTAGAGAGGGGGTACGACAGAAACTCGCGCCGGGCCGAGAAAAGATCACTTGCCTCAGCAAGCTATTCGGTCGTGCCCGGTGTGAGAATGGGTAGGTGTCCGCGCCGCTGAGCCCCGATGACCGCCCCGTTGAGGAGGCGGCGCTCGCGGATGCCGACTTCACGCCCGAGCCGGTCCTTCCCGAAACCGTCCGCCAGCGGATCATGACGCTGGCTGCCGCCGCGCTGCCCGGTCTGCCGGCCGACGAGATCCCGGTCCCGTTGCGCCGGGTCGCCCGGTTCGCACCGAATCGTCGGGCCCGGCTCGGTGGCCGGGACATCGCCGCCCAGTTGGTCGCCGACCCGCTGTTCCGGCAGCGCATCGGGTCCCGGATCGTCACCGAAGCGGGTGATCTCGGCACAGCGGTGACCAGCGGTGTCGCCCCGGCGGCCGCCGACCCGGTCGAGGTCGCGGCGCTGGCCTACCTGGCGCGGCCGGACGGCTGGCGGGAGCTCATCGACGCGGCCGGCGACGCGGTCCGGGCCGAGGCCGACACCGCCGCGGTGGCCGGGCAGATCCGGGCCGCCGAGCAGCGTGCCGCCCGCGCCGAACACGACCGGGCGGTGGCCCGGGTCGAGGCCGACAAGCTCCGCGACGAGCTCGCCCGGGTCCGCGAGGAGCTCGGCCAGTTGCGCGAGGAGGCCCGGACGACCGCGAAGGCGCTCCGCGAGGCGCAGGCCGCGCAGAAGCGGGCCAGCGACCTGCTGGCCACGGAGAAAGGGAGGGCGGCGCGTGCCGCCCTCGACCATGAGGCGGAGGTACGGCGACTGCGCGGCCGCCTGTCCGACGCGGAAGCGGCCGCGGCCACCGGCAAACAGTCGGCCAAGGACGCCCGGGCGGTCGACGACGCCCGTCTCTGGCTGCTGCTCGAAACCATCGGCCAGGCCGCCACCGGTCTGCGGCGGGAGCTGGCTCTCGGGCCGGCCGACAAGCTGCCTGCCGACTTCGTGGCCGACGCGTCCGCCGAGCGGCCCGGCGCGCCGGAGCGCTCCCAGGCCCGGGCGCAGGACACCGACGACCCCGGCCGCCTCGACCAGCTGCTCGCTCTGCCCCGGGCCCACCTGGTCGTCGACGGGTACAACGTGACCAAGCGCGGCTTCGCCGACATGTCCCTGGAGCAGCAGCGCAAGCGGCTGATCACCGGGCTCGGCGGGATCGCGGCGCAGACCGGTGACGAGGTCACGGTGGTCTTCGACGGCGCCGAGCGGGTGCACGGCCTGCCGCCGGCGCCGCGCGGGGTGCGGGTGCTCTTCTCCCGCAAGGGCACCACTGCCGACGAGCTGATCCGGCAGCTGGTCCGGGCGGAGCCGCCCGGTCGCCCGATCGTGGTGGTCTCGTCCGACCGTGAGGTGGCCGACGGGGTTCGCCGGCACGGGGCGTATCCGATGGGAGCCGATTCGTTGCTGCGCCGCCTCAGCCGCTCCTAGGTTCGACGGCCACGAAACTGTCGTACCCCTCGCATAGCGTGACTGTTACCGATGGTGACCGTCTCCGGAGGAGGGGTAATGATCATCGACTGCGGACGGTGTGTGGATCGCACCGACGAGTGCACCGGTTGCCTGATCAGTGTGCTGAACGAAACGCCCGACGGGATCGCCGACCTGACTCCCGCCGAGCTGCGGGCGATCGAGACGTTCGAGCTCGCCGGGTTCGAGGTGGAGCTGCTGGAGACACCCGAGCCACCGGTCGTGGTGCCGATGTTCCCGGCCCGCCGTGACGTGGCGTGATCATCGTCGTCTCTACTATGTCGGTGGGTGAGGGGAGTGGTCGATGACGCGGGGTTGGGCGATCGGTGCTTTCGTCGTGCTGCTCGCCGTCCTGGCGGTCTTCGCCGCACTGGCCGTGCCGTGGCAGCGGGCGCCCGCGCCCCGCGCCGACCAGCTCGCCGCCCTCGACCAGCTGCCCGCTGACCAGGTGGCCAAGGGCCGGGCGTTCCACGGCGAGCTGCGCCCGGGCAACTACCTGGGCCTCGCGCTCGGCCTGCTCGTGGCGCTCGCGCTAGGTCTCACCCCGGCCGGCGCCCGGCTGGTCGAGCTGGCCGGCCGGCCGTTCGGCGACCACTGGCTGGCCCGGGCGGTGCTCGGTGGGCTGGTCGTCGTCCTGGTGGCCGAGCTGGTCACCCTGCCGCTCGCGATCTGGCGGCACACCATCGTGGTCCGGTACGGGATCTCCACCCAGACGTGGTCCGGCTGGAGCGCCGACCTGCTGAAGTCGTATGCGGTGGGCGCGGTGATCGGCGGTCTCACCCTGGCCGGCTTCTTCACCGTCACCCATTTCGCTCCGCGCTGGTGGTGGGCGATCGGGGCGGCGGGGGCGGCCGGGCTGGTGGTGCTGCTCTCGTTCGTGCTGCCCGTGCTGGTCGAGCCGATCTTCAACAGGTTCACCCCGATGCCCGACGGCCCGTTGCGGGCCGAGTTGCTGGCGCTCGCCGAGCGGGACGGCGTTCCGGTGCGTGATGTGCTGGTTGCTGACGCGTCCCGGCGTACCCGGGCGGTGAATGCGTATGTGTCGGGCCTCGGCCCGACCCGGCGGATCGTCGTCTACGACACCATGCTGACCGAGGCGACCCCGGCCGAGGTGGTGTCGGTGACCGCCCACGAGCTGGGCCACGCCAAGGAGAACGACGTGCTGACCGGCACGATCATGGGCGCCCTCGGCGCGGCCCTGGCGGTGATCACCCTCTACCTGCTCGGCTCGTGGGGCTGGCTGCTCCGGCTGGCCGGGGTGGATTCGATCAGCGAACCACGGGCGATCGGCCTGCTGCTGGCCGTGACCACGGTCGCCGGGCTGGTGGCCGGCCCGGCCCAGGCGTTCGTGTCGCGGCGCGTCGAGGCCCGGGCCGATCAGCACGCCCTCATGCTGACCGGGGACCCGGAGACCTTCGAGGCGATGCAGCGCCGCCTCGGCAGCATCAACCTCGCCGACCCCGACCCGCCGCACTGGGAGCACGCCATGTTCGCCTCACATCCGTCCACCGTGCAGCGGATGGCCGCGGCCCGTGCCTACGCCCGGGGAACCCGCTGATGGCGCGGACCCTGCTCGTCACAAACGACTTTCCGCCCCGGCCCGGTGGCATCCAGCAGTTCGTCCACAACCTCGCCGTGCGCCAGCCCGCCGGGTCGATCGTGGTCTACGCCTCCACATGGCGGGGCGCCGCAGAGTTCGACGCCGCGCAGCCGTTCGAGGTCGTCCGCGAGGACACCGGGGTGCTGCTGCCCACCCCGGCCGTCGCCCGCCGCGCCGCCGAGATCGCCCGCGCGCACCAGTGCGACACGGTGCTGTTCGGGGCGGCCGCGCCGCTCGGCCTGCTCGCTCACGGTCTGCGCCGCGACGCGGGGGTGGAGCGCGCCGTCGGGATCACCCACGGGCACGAGATCGGCTGGGCCGCGCTGCCCGGCGCCCGCTCACTGCTGCGCCGCATCGCCCGCGGCAACGACGTGATCACCTACCTGGGGGAGTATCAGCGCACCCGGCTCGATCGGGCCTTGCACGGGCTGACCGACCTGCGCCGGCTGGCGCCCGGGGTCGACGTGGACACGTTCCATCCCGGTGTGGACGGCAGCGCGGTCCGCAAACGGCACGGCCTGGACGGCCGGCCGGTCGTCGTCTGCATCTCCCGGCTGGTGCCCCGCAAAGGTCAGGACATGCTGATCCGGGCGATGCCGGTGATCCGCCGTCGGGTGCCCGGCGCGGCGTTGCTGCTGGTCAGCGGCGGGCCGTACCGGAAGACGCTGGAAAGACTGGCCCGCGAACACGACGTCGAGTCCGACGTGGTGTTCACCGGCTCGGTGCCGTGGGCCGAGCTGCCCGAGCACTACGCGGCCGGCGACGTCTACGCCATGCCCTGCCGCACGCGTGCGGCCGGGCTCGATGTGGAAGGCCTCGGCATCGTCTACCTGGAGGCCTCGGCCACCGGCCTCCCGGTGATCGGCGGGGACTCCGGCGGCGCCCCGGATGCGGTCCGGGAGGGCGAGACCGGCCACGTGGTCGGCGGCAAGGATGTTGCTGCCATCGCGGGGCGGGTCGCTGACCTGCTGGCTGACCCGGCCCGCGCGCGGGAGATGGGCAAGGCCGGCCGCGCTTGGGTGGAGAGCGAGTGGCGCTGGGAGACCCAGGCGGCTCGCCTCACCGCCCTCCTCGACGGACCCTGATCGCGGCTGGGCCTGGCCTGGCTCGGCTCGGCTTGCTGCGTTCTGCCGGGACGTGAATGAGTACGCCGATGGGCGGAAAGCTGGTGGACATGGTCCGGGCTGGCGGCGTAGGAACGGAGCAGGGCTTCCGGCACGCCCGTGTGGCGTGCCGTCCGTGCGTCGCGCGCCCTGCCGCGCCCCGTGGAGCTCCGCTGACGGACCCCTCGGGGAGGAGGCCGCCAATGCCGGACCCTACGCCTGATTCCACTCCTGACCCGAGCCGGTCCGCGGCCGAGCACGAGGTCGTCGCCGGGCAGCAGGCCGAGTATGAGGCCGACGCCGGGCAGCAGGCCGATCACGAGGCCGACGCCCGGCAGCAGGCCGATCACGAGGCCGACGCCCGGCAGCGGGCCGAGCACGAGGCCGGGCACCAGCCTGGGCAGCAGGCTGGGCGCCAGGTCGACGTCGGGAACCGGATCGAGGGCGGGCGCGAATCCGGAAGCGGTCGCCGGGCCGGGGACGAGCAGCGGGTCGAGGCGCCGGCGGCAGATGCGGAGAGTCTGCTCGAGGCGGAGGATGACGGCGAGCTGGAATTGCCCTACTGGCTGACCAGCACCGAGGAAGCGGCCAACACCACCTTCCTGCAGATGGTTCGCCGGCTGCCGAGGCTGCTGCGGGAAGCATGGCTGCTCGCCTGGCGGGCCAGCCGGCGTACGACTGCGGCGGTGCTCGTCCTGCAACTGGCGGCCGGCGTCGCGGCGGCGGTCGGGCTGATCAGTGTGGTGGGTGTGTTCGACGGGCTGTTGCAGGCCGGTCCGACGCCGGAGCGAGTGCGCGCCGCCGTACCGTCGCTGGTGCTTCTTGTTGTTGCTCTGGCGGTGCGTGGCCTGCTCACGTCGGCTGCGACGGCGGCCCACGGCCGCCTCTCCCCGATGGTGTACGAGGCCGCGGAGATGCGCCTGCTCGATCTGACCACGCGCGTGGATCTGGCGACGTTCGACGACCCGAAGTGGCGTGATGCCATGGAGCGCGCCCGGGACCGGGGGATTCCCGCCGCGCAGCAGGTGGTCGACTTCGGCATCGAGGTGCTCACGAACCTGGTCGGTCTGGCCGCGGTGGCCGGTGTGCTGGCCGTGCTGCACCCGGTGCTGCTGCCGTTGCTGGTGCTGGCGGCGCTGCCCACCGGATGGGCGGCGGTGCGCGCGGCCCGGCTCGGCTACCGCAGCCAGCTGAAGCTCATCGCGGTCTGGCGGCGCCAGCGCATGCTCGCCTACCTCTTGGCGGCGCGCGAGCCGGCTGGGGAGTTGCGGGCATTCACGGTACGGCGGTTCCTGCTCGCCGAGGTCGCCCGGCTGTTGCGGATCTCCACGGTGGAGGAGATCCGGGTGGTGACCCGGTCGGTGCGCGGCAACCTGTACGGGCAGGCGCTCAGCGGTCTGGTCACCGGCATCACGTACGCGGTGCTGCTCTGGCTGCTCTGGACCGGCCGGATGGAACTGGCGGCCGGTGGCGCGGCGGCGTACGCGATCAACATCGGCATCGGCAAACTTCGTGAGCTGGCCTTCTCGGTGAACCGGGTCTACGAGCAGGGCCTCTATTTCTCGGACTTTCAGGGGTTCTGCGAGCTGTCGGGGCAGCGTGCCGAAGCCCCGGCGGACCGGAGTGCCCCGGCGCGGTTCACCGAGATCAAGCTGGACGACGTGACGTTCAGTTACCCGGATGCCGAGCGCCCGGCGGTCGACGGGGTCAGCCTGACGGTGCGCCGCGGCCAGATCGTCGCGCTGGTCGGTGAGAACGGCTCCGGCAAGTCCACGCTGGCCGCGGTGCTGGCCGGGCTCTACCGGCCGCAGCAGGGAACGGTCACCTGGGACGGCGTCGACGTGACCCGGCTGCATCCGGAGTCGCTGCGGGACCGGGTCGCGGTGGTGATGCAGGAGCCGACGCGGTGGCCGCTCTCCGCCCGTCTCAACATCGTGATCGGCCGGCATGACCGGCGGGTCTCGCTGGAGGAGGTGCAGCAGTCGGCACGCTCGGGTGACGCGCACGAGTTCGTGATGGAGCTGCCCCGCCGGTACGAGACCTTGCTCTCCCGGCATTTCACCGACGGCGCCGATCTGTCCGGTGGGCAGTGGCAGCGTCTCGCGGTGAGCCGCGCGTTCCATCGGGACGCACCGCTGCTGATCTGCGACGAACCGACCGCGAACCTCGACGCCCGTGCCGAGCATGACGTCTACCAGCGGTTACGTGATCTCGCCGCCGGCCGGACCGTCGTTCTGATCACCCACCGGATGGCGAGCGTCCGGGAAGCGGACCGGATCTACGTGCTGGATCACGGCTCGGTGGTGGAGGAGGGTGATCACGAGGAGCTGATGGCGGCGGACGGGCTCTATGCGCAGCTCTTCACATTGCAGGCCAGCGCCTACCAGTCCGCGTGAGGCGCGTGTCAGAGTTGCCCTATGGATCCGGTGGGATTGGGCGTGGTCGGGTTGGTGCTGGTGGCCGGGGTGGCGGCCGGCCTCTGGCGGCGCCGCACCGACGGCCGGCTGCGAGCCGTCGGTCCTGAGGGTGCGACGTCGCCCATGGCCGCGGCCCCATTCGCGGCCGATGCGAAGAGCGCGGCCGATGGGGCGGCGCTGGCCGAGGCAGACGGTTCAGTTCAAGATCAAGGCATGGGTACGACCGGAGCACCCCTCGACCCCGCCCTGCTGAAACGGCTCGGGGTGGAGCCAGCGGCTGCCACGCTGCTGCAGTTCTCCACCGCGTTCTGCGCGCCGTGCCGCGCAATGCGGCGGGTCAGCGCTGAGGTCGCGGCGCTGCTGCCCGGCGTGCGGCACGTCGAGGTCGATGCCGAGAGCCACCTCGACGAGGTCCGGGCGCTGGACATCTGGCGTACCCCGACCCTGCTGGTGCTCGACGCCGACGGCCGGGTGACCCGCCGCGCGACCGGGGTGCCCACGAAGCCGCACCTCATCGCCGCGCTCGCCGAGATCCTGGCCGGCTGAGGCGGCCTGTCTTGCGGCACTGCCGGGGCGTCCGCCGGCGCGGTCCTGCGAGCCGGCGGCGGCAGGGCAAGCGCGGTCGGGCGTCCGCGGGCGCGGTCCTGCTCACCGGCGGCGGTAGGTGCGAGCGCGGCCAGGGCGTCCGCGGTCCTGCTAGCCGGCGGCGGTAGGGGCGAGCGCTGCCGGCGCGGCCTCGGGCTCGGCGCGGGTCAGGTTGCGCGAGCCCCGGACGAGCAACTGGGACGCGGCCGCGGCGAAGAGGACCAGCGCGCAGCAGGTCAGCACCCGGTCGATGCCGAAGCGTTCCGACATCGGCCCGGCCAGGGCGTTGCCGACCGGCATGGCGACGAACGACGTCACGTAGTCCCACGAGGCGACCCGCCCCAGCATCTGCTGCGGGACGTTCTCCTGGATGGCCGTCTCCCAGGCCACGTCGAAGAAGAGCAGCCCGGCATACCCGATGACGGCGCCGGCCAGGACGGCGGTGAGCGCGCCGGGCCAGACGTACGCGAACGCCCACACCGGCATCAACAGCAGTGCGAGCCATCCGGCGCGCAACAGCCGGCGGGGCCGGTAGCGCATCCCGACGGCGGCGCCGATGAAGCCGCCCATGCCCTCGGCCGCCGCGATCAGGCCGACCGCGTGTGCGCCGCCGAGCCGTTCGACCGCGACGACCTGAACCAGCACGAGGATCATGCCGTTGGCGATGTGGTAGACGGTGGCGCCGAAGAGGCCGCTGACCAGCCAGTCGCGGCGGCGGATCTCCTGCCAGCCGGCGCGCAGCTCGTTCAGCATCGGCTTGCGGGGGCCGCGCTTCACGCGTACCCGAATCAGTGCCGCCGCGACCATCGACAACAGGAAGCTGACCGCGTTGACCGCGAAGCCGGCCGGCGCGCCGAAGGCGGCGACGGTGATGCCGCCGGCCGCCGGACCGGCGATGCCGCAGGCGGTCTGGACCATGCTGAGCGTCGCGTTCGCCGATTGCAGCCGGGACGCCGGCACGAGCAGCGGCTTGAGCGCGCTCATCGCCGGGCCGAAGAAGCTGCCGGCGCCCGCTGAGACGACCGTGAGGGCGCAGAGGAACGCCAGGTGGTAGCCGCCGCCGGCGAACATCGCGGCGATGCCGGCGGTGGCGAGGAAGCGGACCACGTCGGAGATGACCATGACGCGCTGAGGCTGGAGGCGGTCGGCCCAGACGCCGCCGAACAGTGTGCCCGCCAGCAGGGTGATCACCGAGGCGGCCATCACCGTGCCGAGGTCGCGGGCGCCGCCACCGCTGGTGACCACGGCGACGGCGAGGGCCACGGTCTGGAAGCCGTTGCCCAGCCAGGAGAGGGCCTGACCGGTGGCGAGCAGGCGGAGGTCGCGAGTCATGTCCGCGACGTTAGTTCAACGTCTAACTATCAGCAAGCTAATAGTCAGAAGCGTGGCAGAATGACGGGATGGAAGACAGCGTGGATCAGCACGTCGCGCGGTGGTCGGCGTTCTGGAAGGACGAGCCGGCGTTCGACCCCGACGTCGAGGGGGCACTGATCCGGATGATCCACATTCAGCGGCGGTTGCGGCGTGAGGATGCGGCGGCGTTCGCGGGCAGCGAGGACTTCACGTTGCAGGACTACAAGACCCTGCACGTGCTGATGGTGCAGCCGTGGCCGACCGAGGCCACTCCGGCCCAGCTCGCCGAGGCGGCCAGTGTGACCCGGGCGGCGATGACCAGCCGGCTGGACCGGTTGGTCGAGGCCGGGCTGGTGACCCGGGAGATGGACGCGGCCGACCGTCGGCGCATGATCATCCGGCCCACGCAGAAGGGCCGGGAGATGTGGAATCGGTACATCTTCGAGGGCATCGAGCGGGACAAGCAGGTGATGAGCGCCCTCACCAGGGAAGAGCTCGTCCAGTTGAACGGACTGCTGCGGAAAGTCCTACTATCCCTAGGTGAATAACGAGCTCGATCCCCGCGGCCAGCGCTTCGCCGCCACCATCACCAGTGTCGTGGTCGCCCTCGTGCTGATCACCGGATCCGGATGGCTGGCGCTCGCGCAGGCCGTGGTCTTCGCCGTCACCGCCTACGACCCCAGGCGTGGCCCTTACGCACTGATCTTCCGGGCCGTCGGGCGCCCGTCGGAGGAGCGGGAGCCGGCCGCGCCGGTGCGTTTCGCCCAGCTGGTCGGGGGCACGTTCCTGAGCGTCTCCGCGGTGGGATACCTCTCCGGTGCGGAGGCGCTGGGGATGGTCGCCGCCGCGTTCGGATTGCTCGCGGCGTTCCTCAACGCGGCATTCGGACTCTGCCTGGGGTGCGAGGCGTACCTGGCGTTTCGCCGCCTAAGCGGCGGAAACGCCGATGATGTCCGTAATGTCTAGAACTTCGGTGCGTCGGGGGCTTCCAGCAGGCCCAGCCGCAGAGCGGTCATGAGCGCCTGAGCCCGGTTCGCCGCGCCCAGCTTCTCGTAGAGCTTCGAGATGTGGGTCTTCGCCGTGGACTCGGAGACGAAGAGCTGCTTGGCGATCCCGGCCACGCTCATGCCGTCGGCGAGCAGGCGCAGGACCTGCCCCTCGCGCGGGGAGAGCTGCGGGCCGGACGGAGCCAGGCGGCGCTTCATGGCCTCGGCCAGGTCGGCGGCGGTGAACGCGCTGGGCGCCGACGCGGCGTGCCGGGCGGCCGCCACGACCTCGTCCGCCGGGGCGGTCTTGGGCACGAAAGCGCTGGCCCCGGCCTCGAGAGCGCCGAAGAGCTGGTCATCGCCGGCATACATGGTCAGGACCACGATGCCCATGTTGGAGTTGTTCTTGCGCAGGGCGCGGGTGGCCTCCAGGCCGCTGCCGTCGGGCAGCCGGAGGTCCATGATCACGACGTCCGGCTGGAGGGCGCCGGCCTGGCGCACCGCCTCGGCCGCAGTGGCGGCCTCGCCCACGACCTCGAACTGCCGGTCGCGCTCGAATGCGTGTCGCAGCCCCTTACGGATCAGGTCGTGATCGTCGACTAGGAGGACCTTGGTGCGCCCCGTCGGCGCAGGACTGGTCGACATGCTCGGGTTACTCCCCTTCTGGAGCGGAAACGCTATCCCGCACGCTATCGCGCCGAGGCGGAGTTCCGAGTACTACGGCCACGGTTGTCCCGCTGGGGTGTCGCGGCGTGATCTTGAGACGTCCTCGGATGCGTTCGGCGCGCTCGGCCATGATGGTAAGGCCGTAACGGCCGTCCGGGCGCTCGTCCGCGAAGCCCTTGCCATCATCGGACACTTCGATTTCCGCATATGGTGGGTCGACCGTGCAGGTGACCCAGAGATTGGATGCGCCCGCGTGCTTGCGGGCGTTGGTGATGGCCTCCTGCGCGATGCGCAACAACTCCGCCTCGGTCGCGGCCGGGAGCCGGGCGGTGGACTCGTCGAACGTGAAGTGCACCCGCAGGCCGGCGCTGGTGCCGAGCGTCCGCGCATATTCCGCGATCGCCGCCGCCAGACCGCCGTTGCGGTCGACCTCGGAACGCAGCTCGAACAGGCTCAGCCGCAGCTCGGTGATCACCCGGGTCACCTCGGCGCGCAGCGTGCGCAGCTCCTCGGCGGTCTCCTCGGCGCCCTCCGGCAGGGTGGCCTGGGCGTTGTCGATGCCATAACCCACCATCACCAGCTCCTGCGCGACCCCGTCGTGGATCTCCCGGGCCAGGCGCTGGCGCTCCTCGTTGGTGGCCAGCGAGCGCACGTCGTCGAAGAGCAGGGCGGCCTCCAGCCGCAGAGCGGCCGGGCCGGTCACCTCGGTGACGCTCTGCACGACAGCCGTCGGGTACGCCCCCGAGCCGTCCGTCTCCAGGATGACCAACCCGATCGTCCGGACGCCGGCGACCAGCGGGACCACCAGCGAGGAGACCTCGCCGGTCTGGTGCGTGCGCGCCTGCGACCGGCTCGCCACCTGTGGCTGCTGGGTGGCCCAGGCGTCCGCGATGGCGGAGTCGGCGTCGAGCGTGGTCTCCCAGTCCACCCGCTCGGCGCCGGTCTGCGCGAGCACCACGAGGCGCCCGCCGCCGCTCGCCGAGAGCACGGCGGCCCGGTGCCCGGGGGCGACCGCCCGCAGCTCCTCGAGCAGGTGCTCGGAGATGCCGCCCGGGTCCAGAGTCGCGCCCGGCAGGGAGCGGGCCACGCTGCGGAGCTGGGTCAGGAGGCGGGTCGCCTCCGCATATGGCTGCGGAGTGGGCTCGGGTGGCTGGAGCAGCTGGCGCATCGTCTCGGCGGCGAACGTGACGATGACGCCGAGCACCAGCCACTGCCCGCAGGCCGCGAGATAGCCCGGTTGAAGGAGTGTGCGGTCGCCGGGTGGGCCGGTCAGCACGCCGCCGAGCACCATCGCCCCGGCGGCCACCCCGAGCAGCGTCGCCCCCTCGGCCGCGCGGCGGTGCAGGGCCGCGGTGAGCAGCGGAACCGCCAGATAGGGCAGGACGGCCTCGGCGCCGAAGCCCGCGTTCACCCGGCCGATGGCCTCGGCGGAGGCGGCGACCGAACCGGCCGCCAGCCCGGTCACCACGACCTCGGCGAACCGGCCGGCCGGCGCGAGGAAATAGTGCTCGCGGGCCACGAACGCCGGAAGCGCGGCGATCGCCAGCAGGCCGATCCAGATCAGCTGCTTCGGATCCTCGGTGGCGATCAGGGTGAGGACGGCGACCAGTGCGAGCATGACGACGCGAGCCACGGCCTCGACGGGGCGCAGACGCGTGGAACCACTGGCTTGGGCTGGCACGTGACGGATGTTAGCCGCACCCACCGACATCGGCTCGTCCGCTCCGTCGCCCCGGTGACGCGCTTTGTCGTACCCAGCGAGTAGCCTCCCGTGCATGGCGGACACCTCGACGCAGTCGATCCAGGTCCATGCGCCCCTTGCCCGGGTGGCCGCGGTGATCTGCGATTTCTCGCGGTACCCGGAGTGGGCCGAGTCGATCAAAAAGGTGGAGGTCCTCGAGGAGTACGAGGACGGATATGCGGCACAGGTCCGCTTCCAGATCGACGCGACCGTGCTCGTCGACGAGTACACGTTGGAGTACGCGTATGCCGACGATCTCTCCCGGATCGAGTGGCACCTGGTCGAGCCGTCGAAGACGCAGCGCTCCCAGGATGGCTCCTACGACCTGGTGGAGAACGCTGACGGCAGCACGACGGTGACGTACACACTGGCTGTGGATCTCGCCATCGGCATGCTCGGCATGTTCCGCCGCAAGGCCGAGAAGATGATCATGGACACGGCGCTGAAGGAGCTCAAGCGCCGCGTCGAAAGCCTGCCGGCGGCCTGACCGGCCGCGGCGACGAGGGGAGCGAGATGGCCGGGTCAGCGCGTGAGGAGGCCGAGCGGCTGGTCGCGACGATTCTCGCGCGCGCGGCAGCGAGCGGCGTGGGTGCCGCGGCCGGCGGCGGCAGTTCCGCAAAACCCGGCTCTGGTACGGGTGGCGCGGACGTCCTCGGACTACTCGGTGATTCCGTGGCGGGCCTGATCAACATGGTCTCCAGCGCCGCGTCCGGCGGCTCGGCGGCCAGCGGCGCATCGGAAAGCTCGGCCGGCGGCGCGGGCAGCACTGCCGGCGGCGCATCGGGCAGCACTGCCGGCGGCGCATCGGGCGGCTCTGCCGGCGGCAGCGTGCCCAGCGGCTCGGCCGGTGGGGGACATTGGGCCACCGGCAGCGCTGAGTGCTGCGTCTGTCCGGTTTGTAAGGCGATCGCGGCGATGCGTGATCCGACTCCGGAAACGGCCGAGCGGCTCGCCAGCAGCGCAGGCGACATTGCGAACGGCGTGGCCGGGCTGCTGCGCGCGTTCTCCGGCCTGGCTGCTGAGCGACCACGCCCGCCTGCACCGCGCCCAGCGCCCGCCGCCCGCCAGCAGAACCCGGACGGCGTCTGGTCTGCGGCGACCGCGTCGGGCCAGGCCGCGTCGGGCCAGGCCGCGTCGGGCCAGGCCGCGTCGGGCCAGGCCGCGTCGGGCCAGGCCGCGTCGGGCCAGGCCGCGTCGGGCCAGGCCGCGTCCGGCCAGGCCGCGTCCGGCCAGGCCGCGTCCGGCCAGGCCGCATCGGGCCAGGCCGCGCCGGGCCAGGCCGCATCGGGCCAGGCCGCGTCAGGCCAGACAGCTTCGGGCCAGGCCGCGTCCGGCCAGGCGGTATCGGGACTGGCCACGCCGGGCCCAGCCGACGCAGACCTGGGCGCGGGTGTGCAGGGCGAGCCGAGCGATCCGTGGGCAGCCGCGAGTGCGGCCAGCGCCCGCGAGGCCGCCGCAGCAGCGCGGGCCCGGGCCGCAGCCGCCGAGGAGGCCGTGGCGAAAGCGGTCGAGCAGGCCCGCCAGGCCGCCGCCGAGGCCGCGCGGCGCAGCGCCGACCCCGGCCGGAAGACGCGGGAGACGGCCGGGAGCGGCGGGGTCGCGCAGACCCGTACGCCATCGGGTTCTGATGTCTGGGCCATGGCCACCGCGGAGGCCGCCGCAAACGACGCGGCCGCGCCCCGTAGCGTGGATCATGACCTGGGTGCCTCGGCGCCCGAGGACCGCGACGCGGCGCCGGGCGACGACGCCCGCGCCGGCGGCGCGGTGTGATCCTGTTGCAGAGGGGACGGGCAGCGTGACGCTGACCATCGGAATCGACGTCGGCGGTACCAAGGTCGCCGGTGGCGTGGTCGACGAGCTGGGCAACGTGCTCGCGTCGAACCGGCGGCCGACGCCGGCGGAGGACCCGGCCGGCACCCGGGACACCATCGTCGAGGTGGCCGCCGAGCTGGCGGCGCAGTACCCGGCCGCCACCGCCATCGGGATCGGCGCCGCCGCGTGGATCGACGCCGCCGGTTCGACCGTGTTGTTCGCGCCGAACCTGGCCTGGCGCGACGAGCCGCTGCAGGCGTACGTCAGCAAGGCGGTCGGCCTGCCCACCGTGCTGGACAACGACGCCAACGTGGCCGCCTGGGCGGAGTTCCGGTTCGGCGTGGCCCAGCACGCGACCGATTCGATGGTGATGATCACCGTGGGTACCGGGATCGGTGGCGGCATCGTGCTCAACGGCAAGCTGTGGCGCGGCGCCAACGGCATCGCCGCCGAGCTGGGCCACATCCAGTCGGTTCCGGACGGGCATCCGTGCGGCTGCGGCCGGCTCGGCTGCCTGGAGCAGTACGCGAGCGGCAACGCCCTGGTCCGGTTCGGCCGGGCCGGCGCGCGGCAGGAGCCGGATCGCGCCGCGACCCTGCTGGAGCTGGCCGGTGGCGACCCGCTGGCGATCACCGGCCGGCAGATCACCGAGGCGGCGCGGGCCGGCGACGGGGTGGCGATGGACGCGTTCGCCCAGGTCGGCTACTGGCTGGGGGTGGCCCTGGCGGACCTGGCGCAGAGCCTGGACCCGGAGATCCTGGTGATCGGCGGCGGCGTGATCGACGCCGGACCGCTGCTGATGGGCCCGGCCGAGCGGACGTACCGGGATCAGCTGTCCCAGCGCAACCGGTTCCCGGTGGCCGAGGTGCATGCCGCCCGGATGGGCAACGTGGCCGGCGTGGTCGGCGCGGCAGACCTCGCCCGGTACTCCGTATAGGGCACGGTACGAGGATGTCCGGTGTCCCGCTGCGCGTGGTCAGCTACAACGTCCACGGGCTGCGGGACGACCGGGCCGCGCTGGTCGGCCTGATCCGCGACCTGGCGCCGGACGTCCTCGTGGTCCAGGAGGCGCCGCGCCGGTTCCGGTGGCGGCAGAAGTGCGCCTTGCTGGCCGCCGAGACCGGCCTCGTGGTGGCCGCCGGCGGTCTGCCGTCGCTGGGCAATCTGCTGCTGGTCAGCCTGCGGGTGGCGATCCGCCGGACCTGGTGCCTGCGCTATCCGCTGACCCCGGGCCGGCATCTGCGCGGCGCGGTCTTTGCCGAGGGCGCGGTACGCGGCGCCACGTTCACCGTCTCCGGCTCGCATCTGGCCACTGACCCCACCGAGCGCCCCGCCCAGGCCGCGCACTGGAAGACACGGCTGTCCGCAGTCGAGGGCCCGCTGATCGCCGCCGCCGACCTGAACGAGGGGCCGGGCGGCAGCGCCTGGCGGATGGTGGAGGACGGCCTGCTTTCGTCCGCCGAGGACGTGCCCACGTTCCCGGCCGCGGTGCCGCAGCGCAGGATCGACGGTCTGTTCGTCAGCCCGGACGTAACCATCGAAGGTTACGAGATCATATCGACCGACCGGGCCCGCGCTGCTAGTGATCATCTGCCGGTCGTCGCGGACCTTCTGCTCCCTTCCGACCAGCCCTGAGGTCTGCAAGGATCGCCGGGTGCACGACACCCCCTCCCCGGGCGACCGGCGCGACGCCGTCTGTGTCGTCGGCGCCGGCGCCAGCGGGCTCACCGCGATCAAGAATCTGCGCGAGCTGGGTTTCGCGGTCGACTGCTACGAGCGCGAGACCGGTGTCGGCGGCGCTTGGAACTGGCGTCACGACCGCAGCCCGGTGTACGCGAGCACCCATCTCATCTCGTCCCGGCCGCTGACCGAGTTCCCCGACTTCCCGATGCCGGACAGCTGGCCCGACTACCCGCACCACAGCCAGGTGCTCAGCTATCTGGAACGGTATGCGAAGCATTTCGGCCTGACCGAGCACATCTGGTTCGGCATGGAGGTGGTCTCCGCGGTGCCGGTCGAGGGCGGCCGGTGGGACGTGACCACCCGGTCGACCGGCGGCGGCTCGTCCCGCACGCAGCAGTACGCGGCTGTCGTGGTCGCCAACGGGCACAACTGGTCCCCGCTGAAGCCGGAGATCCCGGGGGAGTTCCGCGGTCAGGTGATGCACGCGGGGGCGTACAAGGATCCGGCGAAGTTGCGCGGCCGCAAGGTGCTGGTGGTCGGTGGCGGCAACACCGGCTGCGACATCGCCGTCGAGGCCGCCCAGCAGGCCGCCGAGGTGTGGCACTCCACCCGACGCGGCTACTGGTACGCGCCGAAGTACGTGTTCGGCCGCCCCGCCGACCAGGTCAGCGACCGCCTGCTGAAGTGGCGGCTGCCGCTGTGGCTGCGGCAGCGGCTGTACCGGCGGTTCGTCCCCGACCTGACCCGCCACGGTCTGCCCGAGCCGGACCACCGCCCGTACGAGAGTCATCCGGTCGTCAACAGCCTGCTGCCCTACTACCTGGGCCACGGCCGGATCCGCCCGGTGCCGGACGTGGTCCGGTTCGACGGCGCGGCGGTGGAGCTGGCCGACGGCCGCCGGGTCGAGCCGGACCTGGTGATCACCGCGACCGGCTACCGTCCGCGGTTCGACTTCCTCGCCCCGGAGCTGCTGGACGCCGGCGAGGACGGCCGGCCCGACCTGCACCTGCACGCGTTCGCCCGGAAGAATCCGACGCTCGCCGTGATCGGCCTGCTGCAGCCGGATTCCGGGGTGCTGCCGCTCGCGCACTGGCAGAGCGTCGCGGTCGCCCGGTGGCTGCGGCTGCGGATGACCGACCCGGAGCGGGCCGCCGCGGTGCAGCAGAAGGAGTCCGCCCGACCGCTGGCGAGCTGGTCCCGCCGCCGGGTGGTGCCCGGTTCGCGGCACTGGTTCGAGGTGGATCACGTCGACTACCTGCGTGCTCTGTCGGGCCTGCTGAAGCAGATGGAGTCCTGAGGTGCTGCGTTTCGAGGACTGGACCGACCCGGTGCCACCCGCCTCGCGGGAAGTGATCACCGTCCTCCCGGACCAGGAGGAGCACGACGATCAGCCTCCGGTGCTCTTCGTGCCGGGACTGGGACACGGCGCCCGGGCCTTCGGCGAGCACTGGCTCGGGCACACCGCCGGCCGGGGTTTCCCGGCGCACGCGGTCACCCCGCGTCCCGGCGGCGATCTGCGCGCCCAGGTGCACGACGTGGTGCAGGTCGCGGCGTCGCTGCCGCGGCAGACCGTGCTGGTCGGCCACGGCGTCGGCGCGCTCGTGGTGGCCCGTGCCCTGGGCCGCTATCCGGCCCGGGCGGCGGTGCTGGTGGCGCCCGTGCTGGACGGCTGGGCCGCGCTCGGGGCCGCACTGCGGAGCAACCCCTTCGGCACCCTGCCGGCGTTCTTCGGTGGACGGCTACGGCTGAACGAGAAGCAGGCCGGGGAACACGCGGGCCGGATCGACGTCCGCCCGCGCGCCGAGCTGCTCAGCCGCAAGCCGCTGCCGGAGCCGGTCGGCAGGCCGCCCACGCTCGTCGTCGGCAGCCCGGACGACCGGGTCGTACGCCGGACCGCGCTGGACCGGGCGGCCGCCCGCTACGGCGGTGCGCCGCTGCTCTTCCCCGGCATGGGCCACAACCTGATGCTCGAGTCCGGCTGGGCCGAGCCGATCGACGCCATCCTCGACTGGCTTGCAAAAGAGCTCTAGCGAGCCACCTGCTCGGCGAGCCGCCCGGTCTGGTCCAGCGCCTTCAGGTAAGCCCGTGCCCAGGCCAGGATGTCGTGTCCGGCCAGATGCCGGCGCATCGCGCTCATCCGGGCCGCCAGGTCGGCCGGATCGGCCTCCAGGGCGCGCAGCAGGGTCTCCTTCAGCCCGTCCAGGTCGTGCGGGTTCACCAGGAACGCCTGCTCCAGTTCGGCGGCCGACCCGGCGAACTCGCTGAGCACCAGGGCGCCCGAGTTGTCCTCGCGGGCCGCCACGTACTCCTTGGCGACCAGGTTCATCCCGTCCCGCAGCGGGGTCACCACCATCACGTCCGCGGTCTGGTAGAGGGCGGCCAGCTGGGCCCGGGCGAACGGCTGGTTCAGGTAGTGGATGGCCGGCTCGCCGACCCGGCCGTACTCGCCGTTGATCCGGCCGACCTCGCTCTCGATCCGGTCGCGCAGGTCCCGGTAGCTCTCCACCCGCTCCCGGCTCGGGACGGCCACCTGGACCATCACCGTGTCCCGGACCTTCACGTACCCGTCCCGCAGCAGCTCGCTGTACGCCGTGAGCCGGTGCTCGATGCCCTTGGTGTAGTCCAGCCGGTCGACGCTCAGCAGCACGCGCTTCGGCTGCCCCAGGTCGTGCCGCAGCTGCCGGGCCTGAGTGACCACGTCCGGCCGGGTGACCAGCGCCCGCATCTCGGCGACGTCGATGGAGACCGGGAACGCGCCGGTCCGTACCGTCCGCCCGGACACGCTGATGGCGTCGTCGGTGGCCGCCACGCCGAGCAGTTTGCGGGCGAGCTGGGCGAAATTGTGCGCGGCCTGCTCCCGCTGGAAGCCGACCAGATCCGCGCCGAGCATCCCGCACAGCAGCTCGATCCGGCGGGGGAGCTGCATGAACAGCTCGGGCGGCGGGAACGGCACGTGCATGAAGAACCCGATCAGCAGGTCCGGCCGCAACTCCCGGAGCAGCTGCGGGACCAGCTGCAGGTGGTAGTCCTGCACCCAGACGGCGGCGCCCTCCTCGGCGACCTCGGCCGCCGCCTCGGCGAACCGCTGGTTGACCGCCCGGTACGTCTCCCACCAGTCGCGATGGAAGACCGGCTGCTGCACCGCGTCGTGGTAGAGCGGCCAGAGCGTCGAGTTGGCGAACCCCTCGTAGTAGCCGCGCAACTCGTCCGCGGTCAGCGACACCGGCCGCAACCGGAGGCTGCCGACGTCCGGCAGGGCGGGCGCCGGACCGACCTTGCCGGACCAGCCCACCCAGGTCGCCGGGGTCGGCGCGAGGATCGCGTGCAGGGCGCTGGCCAGGCCACCTGGGTTGCGGCGCCATTCGCAGGCGCCGTCCGGTGCGGCGTTGTCATCGAGGGGCAGACGGTTGGCGACGACGACCAGTGAGCTCTGACGCATCACCGTAGGTTACTGGCCGAACACCAACATCGGTCTATACGACAGCGCCGTCGTCGAACTCGTCGTCGTCGTTGCCGGACCGCAGCCGCCAGACCAGGGTGACCGCGCCGCCGACGATCGCGGCGAAGCCGATCAGCATCACGAACTGCTCGTCGATCGGGATCAGGCGGGGGAACAGGAAGAGCACGAAGCCCACCACGACACCGAGCAGGCCGGCCACCGCGTACTTCGAGATGCTCGGCAGGGGTGGCGGCGGTGGCGGAACATACCGCTCGTCGTCGTCATCGTCGCTGTCCGGCAGGTCGGCGCCGAACGTGTCGAGCCCGTAGAGGATCGACGGCTCCTGCGGGTCGGTGCGCCGCCGGTTGAGCGGGGTGCCCTCCTCGGTCACCGGGCGGGCCGGCGGCCGGGGCGGCTGCTCCTGCGGGTCGACACCCTCGACGGCCGGCCAGCGCTGGCCGTCATCGTCGACGGTGGTGTGGAACCCGGCGATGATCTTGTCCCACTCGGCGTCCACCTCGGCCTGCGGCTTCGGATCCGTCGCGGTTGCCGGAGGCGGAGTGGGGGAGGCGCCGCCGGTCACCTTCTGCAGGTGCTCGCGGGCGGTCTCCAGCCGAGTGCGGTCCACGAACAGCCGGTCGATCGGCAGCGCGGGCAGCGTGGTGGCCCGCAGAATCGGATTCTGATCGGCCGTGGGCTGCAGATATGCCGCGATGCCCCCGGCTGCGAGCACGTCGAGCAGATGCTCGCCCACCCGTGGATCCACGTCTCCCGCTGCCGCGTAGTCGGCCGCGTCGAGCCCGTTGTCGCGCCGCCCACGACGGGCGCCACCCGTTGTCACCGATGCACCCCCTTGCCGACCGTGCCTTGAATGGTGACACGGCAGGCACCTGTTGCGGGAGTGCGATTGTGGCGCGCCGCTCCCGCTTCGTACGCTTCACTGCGCCCGGACTCGTCTGAAAGGACGTCAGTGTTCTACTGGCTGCTGAAGTTGGTGGTCCTCGGACCGCTGCTGAAACTCGTCTTCCGCCCCAAGGTGGAGGGCCTGAAGAACGTACCCCGGACCGGTCCGGTGATCCTCGCCTGCAACCACCTCTCCTTCTCTGACTCGATCTTCACCCCGCTGATCATGAAGCGGAAAGTGACCTTCGTCGCCAAGGCCGAATACTTCACCGGCAAGGGGATCAAGGGCTGGTTCTCGCGGATGTTCTTCATCGGCGCCGGGACGATCCCGGTGGACCGTTCGGGTGGGCAGGCCGCCCAGGCGGCCCTCGACACCCTGCTGCGGGTGCTGCGCGAGGGCAACATCGCGGGCATCTACCCGGAGGGCACCCGCTCGCCCGACGGCCGTCTCTACCGCGGCAAGACCGGCGTGGCCCGGCTCGCCCTGGAGAGCGGCGCGCCGGTCGTCCCGGTCGCCCTGCTCAACACCGACGAGATCCAGCCCACCGGCACGCTGATCCCGTCGGTCAAGCGCGTCCGCATCCGGATCGGCAAGCCGCTCGACTTCTCCCGCTACGCCGACCAGCGCGGCGACCGCTTCGTCGAGCGCGCGATCACCGACGAGATCATGTATGAGCTGATGGCGCTCTCCGGCCGCGAATACGTGGACATCTACGCATCCACCCTCAAAACGACCGTCGAGGCGCCGGGGGTCAAGCAGGCAGCTCCGCGCAAGGTCTCCTGAAAACCCCTTCCCGGTACGGGCGAGCCCGTCCCCAACCCCAGCTACCCCGTCCCGCCGCACGACGCGACCCGGGTGCCCGCTCCCGGCCCTCAGCGCGGCCGCCGGGCTTATGCACGTGGTCGGCCGCGCGCTGCTCCGCAGCGCGGGAGGCAGCCTTCAGCGTCAGCCGGGCGTTGCGGCCGTGAGTGGCAGGGGTCAGCTGCCCATGCCGGCGCGGCGGCGGAGGGCCTGGACGTCGGTGACCACGATGCGACGGCCCTCGGTGCGGAGCCAGCCGCGGCTGGCGAAGGAGCCGATGGCCTGGTTGACGCTCTGGCGGGAGCCGCCGGCCATCTCGGCGAGCTGGCTCTGGTTGAGCTCGATGGTGATCATCGGGGCCTGGCTCTCGCCGGAGAGGCGGACCAGGGTCTTGGCGACCCGGCCGGGGAGGTCGAGGAAGACGTGGTCGGCGTTCTGCTCGGTGAGGCGGCGGATCAGGCCGCCGACGGAGCGCATCACCGCGTCCAGGATGCGGGGGTTGGAGTGGACCAGGTCCATGAAGGCGGCCCGGGAGAGCGACAGGGCCTGGGAGTCCTCGATCGCTTCGGCGGAGGCGCTGCGGGTGGAGGCGTCCAGCAGCGAGACCTCGCCGAGCACGTCGGGCGGGCGGACCACGGTCAGCACAGCGCGCTCGCCGGTCGGCGCTGTCCGGAAGACGGCGACGGCGCCCCGCTTCATGATGATCAGCGAGTCGCCGGGGTCGTGCTCCACGAAGAGGATCTGCCCCTTGCGGTAGTGACGTGGGACGGCAGCCGCGATGACGCGCTGCCGGACGTCCGGCTCGAGCCCGGCGAACATGTCGACACCGGTTAGCGCGTCGCCGTTGTCCGGCATGCGATGGTCCACGGCGGTTTCCCTCCCCCGATGGGGACCACGTCGACCCGGCCGGCGTCGGCCCCACGACGCGAACGATCACTATTAGCACGAAGCGTGCCTCGAGCGCCATTCCTGCCCGGACATCGAAGCTCGCCCTGTACGATCATGTCCCTTCGGTAGCGTTCTGTAAACCACCCATCGCCTTCTGTGATTGTCACCCACCCTGTCCGTCGCTTTGGCGGCATGTGCCGAGATAATCCCGCGGTGCCGGATGATGAGCTTCTTCGATCGACGTTGCGCGACCAGTGGCACCTCGTCCCTACCGAGATCATCGAGCAACCGAGGACCGTGATGTCGCGCGGCTGGGAGATCGCCGCGGGGGACGGGCGCTATGTGGCCCGGCTGGCCGAGAGCGCTGCCCGGCAGCAGATCGAGGCCGGCCTGATGGCAGCCGAGCATCTGCGCACGGTTCGCATAGACGCGGGCGAGCCGATTCGTACGCTCGGCGGCGGCCTGACCGCGGACACACCGCAGGGCGCGCTGGCCGTCCTGCGCCGGGTCCCCGGGCGGCACCTGGACGGCCGCGACCCCGTTGACCAGCAGTGGTGGGGTGAGCGGCTCGGCGCCGTACACCGGGCCCTGCAGGGCTTCCGCCACCCGGGCCTGCGCCCGTGGCAGCTGCTCGACCCCGACGCGCCGCATCTGGACGCGGAGCCGTGGCTGCGCGTGGCGGTCACCGGCGCGGTCACCGCGACCACTCGGCTGACCGTCACCGACCAGCTCACCTACGGCGTGCTGCACGGGGATCCGGCGCCCGGCACGTTCGTGCTGGACGCCGACACCGGCCGATCCGGGCTGCTGCACTGCGGGGCGAGCGGCACCGGCCCGCTCGTCTACGACGTGGCCGCCGCGGTGGCGTACGCCGGAGGCCCGGAACACGCTGTCGAACTGCTCGACGGATACCGGGCGGCCGGGCCGGTCAGCGCCGACGAACTGGACGCCGCGCTGCCGGTCCTGCTGCGGCTGCGCTGGGCGGTCCAGGCGGAGCGGGCCGCCTGGCGGGGGTGCGGCAAGGCGCTGGGCGAGGCGAAGCGGGCCCTGGAGTCCATGCCCGGATGACGATGGGCAAGGATGCTCAAGACAGTCTTCAGTCCTTTCTAGGGCGGCGGGTGGGGAGGTCGGACGGTGGTCTATCGCTATTTCTACGACTGTGAATTCATCGAGGACGGCCGCATCGTCGACCTCGTGTCGATCGGCGTCGTCGACGAGTTCGGCCGCGAGTTCTACGCGGTCAGCACCGAGTTCGACGACTCCCGCGCCGTGCCCTGGGTGCGCCGCAACGTGCTCGACAAGCTGCCGTCCCCGTCCGACAAGGCGTGGCGCAGCCGGGAGCGGATCCGTGCCGATCTCTACGAGTTCCTCGTCGAGCCGATCCGCGGGCGCAACGAGCAGATGGAGCTCTGGGCCTGGTACGCCGCGTACGACCACGTCGCGCTCGCACAGCTGTGGGGTGCGATGCCGGCGCTGCCCCGGGAGATCCCCCGGTTCACCAAGGATCTGCGCCAGCGCTGGGACGACCTGAACCGGCCGGCCCTGCCGGAGATGGCCGGACGGCACGACGCGCTGGTCGACGCCCGGCACAATCTGGCGCGCTGGCAGGTCATGACCTCGAAGGCCTGAGCGGGGGCACGCACTCGCGCATGACGGCCCGGATGTCCGTCTCGGTCGGCTCCGGGCCGAGGTCGCCGTTGTCCGGGCGGGCGCGCAGGCCGTCGAGGACCAGCTCCAGATACCGCTCGTAGAGGCCGGGCCGGCACTCGGCGCTGTGCTGCGCCAGGTCGGTGACCATCGCCATGATGATCGGGAAGTCCCGGAACCCGGCGTCCGGCCGCAGGGTGCCCTCGGCGTGCGCCCGGTCCATCAGCTGCTCCAGCAGGGGCACGAGATGCTCGCCGGCCGTCACGAAGTGGTGCTCGTCCATGCTCAGCGCGGCGTCGCGCAGGCCGCGGTCGGAGGCGTGCATCCGGGCCGAGCGGCGCAGGAAGTCGGTCAGGCCGTCCCACGCGGACGGTGCCGCGAGGGCTTCCTCGGCGAGCGTGACCAGATCCTCCAGGCGGTCCGTGAAGACCGCTTCGACCAGGGCCTCCTTGGTGGGGAAGCGGCGATAGACCGTACCCACCCCGACGCCGGCGTGGTGGGCCACGTCGTCCAGCGTGGCGGCGAAGCCGCGGGCCGCGAAGACCTCCCGGGCCGCCTCGAGAATCCGCTCCCGGTTGCGCTGGGCGTCCCGCCGCAACGGGCGGACCTCGGTGCCTGTCATGTGGTCAAGCCTACAACTAAGCGGAGGTCAATCCTCAACTTCCGCTGCTAGCCTGCCGAAGTGGAGGACGAACCTCAACTTCGGAAGGCCGGCATGAGCACCCTTACTGATCGACCACTACCCGCCGAACTGAAGACCGGACGCTGGTGGGCCCTCGTGGTGCTGGCGCTGGCCCAGCTCATGGTGGTGCTGGACGCCACGATCGTGAACATCGCGCTGCCCACCGCGCAGGCCGACCTGGCGTTCGACGACGCCGGCCGGCAGTGGGTGGTCACCGGTTACGCCCTCGCGTTCGGCAGCCTGCTGCTGCTCGGCGGCCGGCTCTCCGACTTCTTCGGCCGCAAGCGGATGTTCCTCATCGGCCTGGTCGGCTTCGCGCTGGCCTCCGCGCTCGGCGGCGCCGCGAACAGCCTCGAGCTGTTGATCGTCGCGCGGGCGCTGCAGGGCGCCTTCGGTGCCGCCCTGGCCCCGGCCGCGCTCTCGCTGCTCTCCACGACCTTCACCGAGCCGGCCGAGCGCGGCAAGGCGTTCGGCATCTTCGGCGCCATCTCCGGTGCCGGCGGCGGCATCGGCCTGCTGCTCGGCGGCGTGCTCACCGAGTACGTCTCCTGGCGCTGGTGCCTCTACGTCAACCTGGTGATCGCCGCGCTGGCCGTGATCGGCGCGCTCACCAAGCTGCGTGACGAGCCGGTCGCGGCGCACGGCAAGATCGACATTCCGGGTACGGTCACCGCCGTCTCGGGCCTCGTCGCCCTGGTCTACGGCCTGGCCAACGCCGAGACCGACGGCTGGACCGACGCCATGACGCTCGGCCCGATCGTGGCCGGTCTGGCCCTGCTCGGCCTGTTCATCGGTATCGAGCGCCGGGTCGCCCACCCGCTGCTGCCGATGCGCGTGGTGCTGGACCGCAACCGCGGCGGCTCATACGCCTCGATCGCGATCGCCGGCGCCGGCATGTTCGGCATCTTCCTGTTCCTCACCTACTACCTGACCACGGTGCTGGCGTTCACCCCGATCAAGACCGGTCTGGCGTTCCTGCCGATGCTCGGCTCGGTCATGCTCACCGCCACGACGGCCGGCTCGATGCTCGCGCCCAAGATCGGCCCGCGCCCGCTGGTCCCGGTCGGCGCCCTGGTCGCCGCGGCCGGCATGGTCTTCCTGACCCGGCTCGACCTCGACTCGACGTACGCCGGCGGAGTCCTGCCCGGCCTGATCGTCATCGGTCTCGGCCTCGGTCTGGTCTTCGCGCCCACGCAGAACGCCGCCACCTCGGGCGTCGAGCACTGGGACGCCGGCGTCGCGTCCGCAATGATCAACACGGTCCAGCAGATCGGCGGTTCGATAGGCACCGCGCTGCTCAGCTCGTTCTTCGCCACCACGGTCGAGGATCACCTGGCCGGCCAGGCCCCGACCCAGCAGCTCGCGCTCCAGGCCCAGCTCGACGGGTACCACACCGTCTTCTGGTGGTCGGCCGGCTTCTTCGTCCTGGCCGCCGTGGTCGCTGCCGTGCTGTTCCGGACCGGCCCGCTCGACGTCGACCCGGACGCGCCGCCCGCCATGGCCCACTGATGGTTCGCGGGGCCGAGCCGGGGAAGTGAAGGGGGTGACAACCCCTACCGGAGGTGACGAGCGATGACTGCGACCGAGCAGGAGCAGCGCGAGAAGGTCAAGAAGATGGTGGCCGACGCGCGGATCTGCATGCTGACCACGATGACCGAGGACCACCGGCACGTCAGCCGCCCGATGGCGCTGCAGGAGGTGGAGTTCGACGGCGACCTGTGGTTCTTCACCTACGCGGACTCCGATCTGGTCCAGCAGATCAACCACTTCCCGCAGGTGAACGTGTCGTTCAGCGACCCGAAACAGCAGAACTGGATCTCCATCGCCGGTGCGGCGTCCCAGGTCGAGAACCGGGCCAAGGCCGAGGAGCTGTGGAACCCGCTGCTCAAGGCCTGGTTCCCGGACGGCCTGGAGACGCCGAACCTCACCCTGGTGAAGGTGACCGCGCAGACCGCCGAGTACTGGGAGGCCGCGCACAGTTCGAAGGTCCTCACTCTGTTCGGGTACGCCAAGGCCGCCGTCACCGGAAAGACCCCGGACGCGGGCGAGAACGAAACCGTCAGGCTTTAGCGGGGCGGCTTCAACCGGGCTCCGGGCGGCGACTAGAGTTCCGGTTGCGGCCCGCCCCGGGCCCGGCAACGCTGCCGAACGGAATCGTCCCTGGGGCCTCGACGGGCTATCCGCATCTCGCTACCCGATCCAGGGGGAAGAAAAATGCGTATCGGCGTGCTCACCGGTGGCGGCGACTGCCCCGGTCTCAACGCGGTCATCCGTGCCGTGGTCCGGAAGGGCGTCACGGCGTACGGCCACGAGTTCGTCGGGTTCCGCGACGGCTGGAAGGGCCCGCTGGAGGGTCTGACGAAGCCGCTGGGCATCGCGGAGGTCCGTGGCATCCTGCCGCGCGGCGGCACCATCCTGGGCTCTTCCCGGACCAACCCGTTCAAGATCGAGGGTGGCGTCGAGAAGATCAAGGCCAACCTCGCCGAGCAGGGCGTGGACGCGCTGGTCGCGATCGGCGGCGAGGACACCCTCGGCGTCGCGACCAAGCTGCACGACCTGGGCGTCAACGTGGTCGGCGTGCCGAAGACGATCGACAACGACCTGAACGCCACCGACTACACCTTCGGCTTCGACACCGCGGTCAACATCGCGATGGAGGCCATCGACCGGCTGCACACCACCGCCGAGTCGCACCACCGCACCCTGGTCGTCGAGGTCATGGGCCGGCACGCCGGCTGGATCGCGCTGCACGCCGGTCTCGCCGGTGGCGCGAACGTGATCCTGCTGCCGGAGCGCAAGTTCGACGTCGACCAGGTCGCGACCTACGTGACCAAGCGCTTCCAGGTCGAGTACGCGCCGATCGTGGTCGTCGCCGAGGGCGCCCAGCCGCTCGACGGCCAGATGGTGCTGCACAACCAGGAGCTGGACAGCTTCGGTCACGTCCGCCTCGGCGGCATCGGCCAGTGGCTCGCCGAGCAGCTCGAGGAGAAGACCGGCAAGGAGGCCCGTACGGTCGTCCTCGGTCACATCCAGCGCGGTGGCACGCCGACCGCGTTCGACCGGGTCCTCTCCACCCGCTTCGGCCTGCAGGCGATCGACGCGGTGCACGAGGGCGACTTCGGCAAGATGATGGCGCTGCGCGGCACCGACATCGTCCGGGTCCCGCTGATCGAGGGCACCGGCGAGCTGAAGACCGTTCCGATCGAGCGGTACGAAGAGGCCGAGGTTTTCTTCGGCAACTGAGGTCGTCAGGAAGGGGCCGGGGTATCCCGGCCCCTTTTCTCGTTTCTCTCGTTCGGAGGAAGCGTTGCCCAAGCACACCGTCGCGGTCATCGGGGCCGGCAAGATCGGTGAACTCGTCATCTCCGGCCTGCTGCGTTCCGGCTGGCCCGCCTCCCGGCTGCTGATCACCGCCCGGCGTCCCGCGCGCGGCGCCGAGCTGGCCGAGAAGTATGGCGTGACGGTGGTCGAGAACGCCGAGGCGGTGACGCGGGCGGACATCCTCGCGATCGCGGTGAAGCCGCAGGACGCCGCGGCGCTGTTCGACGAGATCGGGGCGAAGGTCCCCGCCGGCAAGCTGGTGGTGTCGCTCTGCGCCGGGCTGCCGACCAGCTTCTTCGCCGCGCGGCTGCCGGAGGACACCCCGGTCGTGCGAGTCATGACCAACACGCCGGCGCTGGTGGACCAGGCGATGACCGCGATCTCGGCGGGCCCGCACGCCAACGACGAGCACCTGGCCATCGCCGAGGAGATGTTCAAGCCGCTCGGCGCGACGCTGCGGGTCCCGGAGTCGCAGCAGGACGCGGTCACGGCGCTCTCCGGTTCCGGCCCGGCGTACTTCTACCTGCTGGTCGAGGCGATGATCGACGCGGGCATCCTGCTCGGTCTGCCCCGGCAGGTGGCGCACGAGCTGATGGTCCAGACCGCGATCGGCTCGGCCGTGATGCTGCGCGACTCCGGTGAGCACCCGGTGAAGCTGCGCGAGGCGGTCACGTCCCCGGCCGGCACGACCATCTCGGCGATCCGCGAGCTGGAGAAGCACGGCGTCCGCGCCGCGCTCCTGGCCGCCCTGGAAGCGGCCCGCGACCGCGCCCGCGAGATCGCCGACCAGTCCCGGTAATCCGGCTGACGCTCAGCGTCGCCTCGCGGCGCGGGAAGCAGCATTGAGCGTCAGCTGGTCGGTCGGGCTGACGCTCAGCGTCGCCTCGTGGCGCGGGAGGCAGCATTGAGCGTCAGCTGGTCGGTCGGGCTGACGCTCAGCGTCGTGTCGCGGCGTGGCAGGCAGCATTGAGCGTCAGCTGGTCGGTCGGGCTGACGCTCAGCGTCGTGTCGCGGCGTGGGAGGCAGCATTGGGCGTCAGCCAGGGCCACCGCATCAGCCCGGCGGCCGCGCTTCGGCCTTGAGCGGCACTTGGTCGCGTGGTGCGGCGGTACTTTTTCGTAGCTCGTACCGATGAAAGCTTTTAATACCAGATCGCGATCCTGCTGCCGTTACTCTCCTCGGGCGGGCTGGGATGGCTGAGGGCCGTGCCGGTCGCGACGCGGTGGGCGGTCCAGGCGACCGCGGCGGCGTCCAGGATGTCGTCGGGTGGGGCCTGGCCCGCCGGGCCCAGGCGGTCCGGCAGCACGATGCCGTTGCGGGCCAGCAGCTCGCGGCGGCGGGCCTGGCCGCTCCAGGTCTTCTTCGCGTACGGCAGCGGCTCACCGGCCATGGTCCGGAACGAGACCTCGGGGTGTGCCTCGAAGAGCAGACCGGGATGGCGTTCCCAGATCGCGTTGGCCTCGAGCAGCTTGGGGCGCAGCGCCCACGACTGCCGGCTCAGGCCGGCGCCGGTGAGTTCGCGGCAGACGCGGTTGGCGGAGGCGAAGTCGGCCTCCTCCCAGACCGCGCGCGGCGGGACCCGGAAGACGCTGCCGCGGCGCGGGCCGAGCTGGTCGGCGGCGAGGGTGTCGGCGGCCCGCCAGCGGTCCGGGAGCATGCCGAGGGGGATGTCCACGCCGATCACGGCCGCTCCGGAGCTGCCGGCGACGATCTCGTAGAGCGTGGACGCCAGGACCGCGCGCCCGAAGGCGCCGTCGCGGAGCTCGACGCCGACCCAGCCGAGCGCGTACGCGTCGACTCCGATCACATGGATGCTCATCAGTGGGGGAGGAGCTTCTCGACCGCTGCGACCAGTTCGCTGTCGTCCGGTGTCGTGCCGGGCGCGAAGCGGGCGGCGACCGTGCCGTCCGGGGCAACGATGAACTTTTCGAAGTTCCACTGGATGTCTTCGCCGTCGCCGACCAGCTCGCGGTAGAGCGGGTGCCGGCCGGGCCCGTTGACCTCGACCTTCTCGGTCACCGGGAAGGTCACGCCGTAGTTCACCGAGCAGAACTCGGCGATCTGGTCGGCGGTCCCGGGCTCCTGGCCGCCGAACTGGTCGCACGGCACGCCGACCAGCACCAGGCCGCGGTCGCGGTAGGTCTCGTAGAGGGATTGGAGTCCGGCGTACTGCGGGGTCAGGCCGCAGCGAGAGGCCACATTGACCACCAGCACGACCGAGCCGCGGTAACGGTCCAATTCGGTCGGGCCACCGGTGAGAGCGTCAATGTCGACGTCAAAGATGGTCATGACGGAAGACTACGCGCTGTGTCCATCTGAATGCATCTCGTCGCCGCTGACTGCCCGGTGTTAAAGGGACCTTAAAGCTGTTCACCAGGCTTGACTGTTGTTAATCGATGTGACTACGGTCTCTTCATCCCTCTCTCTGGAAAGTTTCCTAACTGTTGAGGAGACATCCCCGTGTCTAAAACCACCCGCCGGGCGATCTTCGCCGGTGCGGTCGTCCTCGCGGCCGGCATCGCGGTGCCCGCCGTCTCGGCGTCCGCCGCCGCTGCCTGTGCCCCTGCATGGAGCGCCTCCGCCGTCTATGTGAAGGACAACGTCGCCTCGCAGAACGGCCACAACTACACCGCCAAGTGGTGGACCCAGGGCGAGTCCCCGGCCACCAACAGCACCCAGTGGGCCGTGTGGATCGACAACGGGGTCTGCGGTGGCACCACGCCACCCACCACCCCGCCGACGACTCCGCCCACCACGCCACCCACGACGCCGCCGACCACACCGCCGACGACGCCGCCCACCACGAACCCGCCGACCGGTAACAAGTGGGTCGTCGGCTACTTCGCCGAGTGGGGCGTCTACGGCCGGGGCTACCACGTCAAGAACATCGACACCTCCGGCTCGGCGTCGAAGCTGACCCACATCCTGTACGCGTTCGCCAACACCACCGGCGGCAAGTGCACCATCGGTGACTCGTACGCCGACTACGAGCGGGCCTACACCGCGGGCGAGAGCGTCGACGGCGTCGCGGACACCTGGGACCAGCCGCTGCGCGGTTCGTTCAACCAGCTCCGCAAGCTGAAGAAGAAGTACCCGCACCTCAAGGTGATCTACTCGGTCGGCGGCTGGACCTGGTCCGGCGGCTTCACCGAGGCGGCCAAGAACCCGGCCGCGTTCGCCGACTCCTGCCACAAGCTGGTCGAGGACCCCCGCTGGGCGGACGTGTTCGACGGCATCGACATCGACTGGGAGTACCCGAACGCCTGTGGCCTCAGCTGCGACGCCAGCGGCCCGAACGCGTTCAACAACGTGATCACCGCGCTGCGCACCAAGTTCGGCTCGAGCGCCCTGATCACCGCGGCCATCACCGCTGACGGCAGCAACGGCGGCAAGATCGACGCCACCGACTACGCCACCGCGGCGACGAAGATGGACAAGATCTTCCCGATGACGTACGACTACTTCGGCGCGTTCGCGGCGCAGGGCCCGACGGCTCCGCACTCGCCGCTCACCTCGTACACCGGAATCCCGCAGGCCGGCTTCAACTCGGACGCGGCTGTCCAGAAGCTGAAGTCGAAGGGCATCCCGGCCTCCAAGATCCTGCTCGGCATCGGCTTCTACGGCCGCGGCTGGACCGGCGTCACCCAGGCCGCCCCGGGCGGCTCGGCGACCGGCGGTGCGGCGGGCACCTACGAGACCGGTATCGAGGACTACAAGGTCCTCAAGACGAAGTGCCCGGCCACCGGCACGGTCGCGGGTACGGCGTACGCCTTCTGCGGCAACAACTGGTGGAGCTACGACACCCCGTCGACCATCGCCGGCAAGATGACCTACGCGAAGAACCAGGGTCTCGGCGGCGCATTCTTCTGGGAGCTCTCCGGTGACACCACCAACGGCGAGCTGATCACCGCCATCAAGAGCAACCTGTAAGTCAGTAGTTGGGAACAGGGGCACCGGGCGCAGGCCCGGTGCCCCTCTTTCGTAGGCTTTCCGGTATGCGCCGAGAGTGGCATCAGCTCAGTCACCCGGGAGTGGGCAACCCGGCCCTGCAGACCTCCCGCCCCTCCACGAACTCCGCCGAGGACGAGGCTCTCGGCCTCGACCACTGGCGGTCCCTGCCGCGGGTGCAGATGCCGCCCTGGCCGGACATGGGCGAGGTCGCCGAGGTCTGCAAGGTTCTCGACAACGTCCCGTCGATCGTGGCGCCCTACGAGGTGGACCAGCTCCGGTCGCGGCTCGCCGAGGTCTGCGAGGGGCGGGCCTTCCTGCTCCAGGGCGGCGACTGCGCGGAGACGTTCGCCGACAACACCGAGAGTCACCTGCTCGCGAACGCGCGGACTCTGCTGCAGATGGCGGTGGTGCTGACGTACGGGGCGTCGATGCCGGTGGTCAAGGTGGCCCGGGTGGCCGGGCAGTACACGAAGCCGCGGTCGTCGCTGACCGATTCGCTGGGGCTCCCGGCGTACCGGGGTGACCTGATCAACTCGCTGGACGCGGACGAGGCGGCCCGGGTGGCCGATCCGCAGCGGATGATCCGGGCCTACGCAAACTCGGCCGCGGCGATGAACATGCTCCGGGCGTACCTCTCCGGGGGCCTGGCCGACCTGCACGGCCTGCACGACTGGAACAAGGACTTCGTCCGCGCCTCGCCGGCCGGCGAGCGCTACGAGGCGATCGCCCGCGAGATCGACCGGGCACTCGATTTCATCCGCGCCTGCGGCATGACCGACAGCGAAGCCCTGCGTACGGTCAGCCTGTACTGCTCCCACGAGGCGCTGGCCCTGGAGTACGACCGGGCGCTCACCCGCGTCTCCGACGGCCGGGCGTACGGGTTGAGCGGCCACTTCCTGTGGATCGGCGAACGGACCCGGCAGCTGGACCACGCGCACATCGACTTCATCAGCCGGATCGCCAACCCGATCGGCGTGAAGCTGGGCCCCGGCACCTCGCCGGAGACCGCGATCGAGCTGTGCGAGAAGCTCAACCCGAACAACATCCCGGGCCGGCTCACGCTGATCAGCCGGATGGGCAACGGCAAGGTACGCGACACCCTGCCCCCGATCGTGGAGAAGGTGACCGCGGCCGGCGCCAAGGTCGTCTGGCAGTGCGACCCGATGCACGGCAACACCCACGAGTCGTCGAACGGCTACAAGACCCGCCACTTCGACCGGGTGGTCGACGAGGTGCTCGGCTACTTCGAGGTGCACCGCGGTCTCGGCACCCACCCGGGCGGCATCCACATCGAGCTGACCGGCGAGGACGTCACCGAGTGCCTCGGCGGCGCCCAGGGCATCGAGGACCTCGACCTGCCGGACCGGTACGAGACGGCCTGCGACCCGCGGCTCAACACGCAGCAGAGTCTGGAGCTCGCCTTCCTGGTCGCGGAGATGCTCCGTGGCTGACCTGCGATCGGACACTGTCACGCGGCCCACCCCCGGCATGCGCGAGGCGATGGCGACCGCGGCCGTCGGCGACGACGTCTTCGGGGACGACCCGACCGTCAACGCGCTGGAGAACCACGTCGCCGCGCTGTTCGGGCACGAGGCGGCGCTGTTCGCCCCGTCCGGGACGATGGCCAACCAGATCGCCCTGCAACTCGTCGTCCCGCCGGGGGGTGAGCTGCTCGCGGGGGCTGATGCGCACGTGGTCACGTACGAGCTGGGCGCCGCCGCCGTGCTCGGCGGCATCTCCACCCGCACCTGGCCGTCCGACGGCGCGGCCCTGGACGCCGACCGGATCGCCGGCATGATCCGCCCGGCCGGCTTCCCGTCGGTGCCGACCGCCGCGATCGCCGTCGAGCAGACCCACAACCTCGGCGGCGGCGGCGTGGTCTCCCTGTCGGTGCTGCGTGACCTGCGCGCGGTCGCCGACGCCCACGCGGTCGCCCTGCACTGCGACGGCGCCCGCATCTGGCACGCTCACGTCGCCGACGGGGTGCCGCTGGCCGAGTACGGCGCGCTCTTCGACACCCTGTCGGTCTGCCTCTCCAAGGGCCTCGGCGCGCCGGTCGGCTCGCTGGTGATCGGCAGCCGCGAGAAGATCGCCCGGGCCCGGCTCCTCCGCAAGCGGATGGGCGGCGGCATGCGGCAGGCCGGCATCCTCGCCGCCGCCGGCCGGTACGCCCTCGACCACCACCTGCACCGGCTGACCGAGGACCACGACCGGGCGTACCGGATCGCGGCGGCCCTCGCACCGTACGGCGTGGTCGACCCCGACCAGGTCCGCACCAACCTGGTGCCGCTGGACCTGTCGAAGTCGGCGCTGGACGCCCCGACCCTGGCCGCCGAGGCCGCCAAACGCGACGTGCTGATCGCCGCGATGCTGCCGCGCACAGCCCGCCTGGTCACCCACCTCGACCTGACCGACGCCGCAGTCGATCACGCGATAGCAGTCCTCTCCGAATTGCTCGCCTGATCCCTGCAACCCCGGCCCGGAACAGCCGATATGCGTTGCCGCTATGGCGAACACATCTCGAGCCCGCAGGGCCACCGCACTCACCGCCGCTGCCGTCGTTGCCGGCACCGTCGCGGTCACTGTCGTACAGCCGGGCGTCGCCTTCTCCGCGGCGCAGGCGGGGCGGACCATCCTGTCCGCCGTGTCATCGGTCCCGATCGTCACGAGCATCTCGCCGTCGGTGGGAAGCATCGACGGCGGCACGCCTGTCGTCGTGCTGGGATCGAACTTCAAGAGCCTCGACCTCGACGACGAGGACGCGGTCACGTTCGGTGGCGTTCCGGCTGCCCGAGTCGCGGTCCTGTCGGACACCAAACTGGTGGCGGTCAGCCCGCCCGGCGCGGTCGGCGCGGTTTCGGTCACGGTGACCAACCCCACGGGTTCCACCACCGGCAAGGCCAAGTTCGGATACCGGATGGGGCTGGCCGCCGAGTTCGTGAGCGTCGACGCGAAGGCCTCCGGCGGTGAGCTGCTCACCGTCGCGGTCACCGGCGGAAGCCTGGGCGCCACGTCGGCGGCGTTCACCGCTCTGAAGATCGGAGCCAAGGTCGGCGGGGTGGTCGCCAAGGTCACCTACGTGGACGACGAGCACCTGAAGGTCACGATCCCGGCGAGCGCCAAGACTGGCTCCACCACCCTCGAACTCGTTCAGGACGGGTACGCCGGACCGAAGTCCACCTCGACGATCGACTACTACCCGGTGGTCTCCGGGGTCTCTCCCGCCTGGGTGCCCGTGGAGGGCGGCGAGGATCTCAAGATCACTGGAGCGGGCTTCCTCAGCGTCGACCCGGAGGACCTGGACTCGGTGACCTTCGGTGGTGTCCCCGCGACCTACATCGACGTGGTCTCCGGGAACCAGATCAACGCCGGTGTTCCCGCCGGCTCGGCCGGGCCCGCCGCGGTAATCGTGACGACCCCGGACGCCGCCAGCCCGGCGGACGGCGCGCCGCGGATCACGTACCAGGGCGAGCTCGCGATCGACGACTCCGACGAACAGTTCCTCCGGGCCACCGGAGGCCAGCACCTGCTGACCGTCACCGGCGGCACGATCGGCGAGAGCGCCAAGGAGTTCGCCGCCTCGGGGATCAGCGTGCGGCTCGGCGCCACCAAGTTGCCGGCGGTCTGGGTGGATTCGACCCACGTCAAGGTCACCCTCCCCGCACTGACCACCGAGTCGGCCGCCTTGACCGTGGTGAACGGCACGGTGGCCGGCGACGCCGCCACCCTGCCCGTGGTCCCGGTCGTCACCGCCCTCTCGGCGGTGAGCGGCTCGGTTGCCGGCGGCGCCCGGGTCACCGTCAAGGTGGCCGGCACGGACACGGCCGAGTCGACGGACTTCAAGTTCGGTGAGAACGACGCCACCTGTGCGGCGAGCGGCGCCGGCAAGTCGCTGGTCTTCGTCTGCACAGTTCCGCCGGCGTCCGAGGCCGGCCCGGTCTGGGTGCAGTTCACCTCGGGCAACGGCGTGGAAAGCCGATTCACCTCTGCCGCCGCGTTCAGCTACACCGACATCGACTGAGAGAAGCCATGGCGCAAACGAAGAAGACCCGCACGATGGCCGGCCTTGCCGCGGCCACGGTCGTCATCGCGGCGACCGGCATCTCCGCACAGTCCGGCGCGCTCGCCGCGCCGGGACAGGCCGGGTCCGTCTCGGTGCTCACCGAGGAGGCTGCTGCGCTGGTCGCGGAGTTCGAGGACGGCATCGCGGCCAGGACGAGTGGTGGCACGGTCATCCCGGTGACCGTCTCCGGCGGCACAGTCGGCGCCACCGCGAAGGAGTTCACGGCCCTGAAGGTCACCGCGAAGATCGGCGGCCTGCTGGCCAAGGTCGCCTGGGTCGACGCGACCCACCTCCGGGTCACCGCTCCGGTGACGCCGAAGGCCACCGCGGTGACGATGCAACTGCTGGTCAACGGAGTGGCCGGCCCGGAGTCGACCGCGAAGGTGGGATACAGCCCGACCGTCATCACAGTCACCCCGGCCAAGATCAATGCAGCCGGCGGCGAGACCGTGACGATCACCGGGCAGGGCTTCCTCGGGGTGGACCCGGATGACTCGGCCGCGGTCAAGTTCGGCGATGCCGAGGCCACGTCGTTCGAGGTCGTCTCGGCCACCAGGATCACCGCGGTGGCGCCGGCCGGGGACAACGGTGTCGCAGCCGTGACCGTGACCACGGCGGGTGGCGAGAGCGCCGCCGCGAACGGGGCACGGGTCACCTATCGGGCCGCGCTGGGGATCGACGTCTCCGGCGAACCGGTGGTCAAGGCGAGCGGTGGCCCGGTCGTGCTCACCGTCACCGGCGCCCCGTTGGGCGACAACGCCACCGAGTTCGCCGCGGAGCGGGTCAGCGCCCGGCTGGGCGTGAAGACTCTGGCCGCCACCTACGTGGACGACACCCACGTGAAGGTCACCCTGCCGGCGATCGCGGCCGAGTCGGCCGAGCTCACCCTGGTCCACGACGGGATCGTCGGCGAACCCGCCGAGATCGCGCTGGCCCCGGTCGTGTCCAGCCTCTCGGTGAAGAGCGACACCACTCTCGGCGGCGCCAAGGTCGTCGTCAAGGTGGCCGGCGCGAACATCGCCGGGGCGACCGACTTCAAGTTCGGCGACGACCCGGCCACCTGCGTCCGGCAGGGCACCGGCACTGCGGTGACGTTCGTCTGCACCGCTCCGCCGGTGTCCGGGGTGGGCCCGGTCTGGGTGAGCTTCACGTCCGCGGCCGGGACGCCGAGCCGCTTCACCGCGGCGGCGATGTTCAGCTACACCAACTGAGCGGCGGCCCGGACGAAGCCTCGGATCACCGGGTGGGGCTCCTCTCCGGTGAGTTCCGGCTGGAACAGCGTGGCCAGGTAGAACGGGTGGCCGGGAAGCTCGGCCACCCGCACCTCCCCGGCGTCGTCGTGGCCGGTGAAGCGCAGGCCGTGCGCCCCGAGCAGGTCCAGGTGGGCGGCGGACAGGCCGTAACTGCAGTGGTAGCGCTCGACCGTGCGAGAGGCGCCGAGCAGGCGTTCGACGAGTGAGCCGGGTGTGAGGTCGATGGCGGCCTCGTGCCCGGCAAGCGAGCAGGCCAGCTCGACGATCAGCTCGTCGTCGCCGGCCGGGCCGTACTCGGCGTGCCTGGCGTCGCCGAACCCGCAGACGTTGCGCGCGAACTCCAGCATGGCGTGCTGGAAGCCGCCGCAGGTGCCGAGGAACGGCACCCCCGAGGTGCGCGCCAGCCGCGCTGCGTTGATGGCGCCGTCGAGGCTTCGGTACGGGCTACCCGGCACCAGCCAGATGCCGGCGAAACCCCGCAGCGCCTCCGTGTCCTCGGCGTCCGGCGTGGGGATCCAGTAGACGTCGAGATCTTCGCTGTCCCGCAGCACATCCAGGAGCGCGGGGATGCGGGCGTGCGCGCGGACGGCCGGCGATCGGTCGCCGACCAGGGCAATCGAAATCATGCCACCATCCTCGACCGGGCCCTGGCATAACGTCCAACGATCGATACTGACATCGGTATTAGCATCGCTGATGTGGATCCGCATCTGCTGCGTACCTTCGTCGCGGTCGCCGAGACCGGCTCCTTCTCGGCCGCCGCGCAGCGCCTGCGCTACACCCAGTCGGCCGTCTCCCAGCAGATCGCCGCCCTCGAGGCGGACCTCGGCACGCCTCTGCTGACCAGGCGGCCGGTTGCGCTCACCACGGCCGGCGAGCGCCTGCAGCGACATGCCAACCTGATTCTGGTACGCCTGGAAGCGGCCCGAGCCGACGTGACCCGCTCGATCGCCCCGCCGGGCCGGCTGGTCCTCGGTCTCACCCCGCTGGCCTGGAGCGCCCCGGTGCCCGCCGCGCTGGCCCGCCTGCGCGCCGAGTCGGCCCGCCTGCACACCCGGATCCTCGTCGCCGACCGGGACCGGATCGTCGCTGCCGCCGCCACCGGTGAGATCGATCTCGGCCTGGTCGACGGTTTCGCCGCCCCCAGCGATCCGCTGCGGCTGCCCGAACCCGGCGCCCACGACGCCGTCGGGGTGGCCGGGAGCCCGGCCGTGGTGGCGGTCCCGGAGGGGCATCCGCTCGCCCGTCGGGCCTCGGTGGATCTGGGCGACCTGGCCGACGCGTACTGGATCGACGCGCCCGTGCTGGCCCCGTTCGCCCGGCTGCCGGTCGACGGCCTGCGGGCCGGGCTGCACTACGACGGCGCCGACGTCACGGTGCTCACCGGCCTGGTCGCCGCCGGCCACGGCCTGATCGTGCTCCCGGCACCCGTCGTCGCGAACCGTCCCGGCCTGGCCGGGGTCCCGATCGCCGCGCCCCGGCTGGTCCACCGGGTGGAGTTGCTCCGGGCCCCGGGCAGCGAGGAGCCGGCCGCCCGTCTCGCCGGGTTACTGGGAGCGCAGGCTCTTCAGTAGCGCGATGTCGGCGGCGTGGCCCTCGTGTTCCACGGTCGGGGTCTCCACGATGATCGGGACGCCGGCGGTGGCCGGGTGGGCGAACAGCTCGGCGAACGGCGCCGTGCCGATCCGGCCCTTGCCGATCGTCTCGTGCCGGTCGCGGGTGGAGCCGCAGTCGTCCTTCGAGTCGTTGGCGTGGATCAGCTGGAGCCGGCCCGGTCCGGCCGCGGCGACCAGAGCGTCCAGCGTCGCGGTCATGCCGCCGGGGGTGGCCAGGTCGTGCCCGGCCGCCCAGGCGTGGCAGGTGTCGAAGCAGACCCCCATCCACGGGTGACCTTCGGCCGCGTCCAGGTACGCCTCCAGGTCCTGCACCTTCGAGGCCAGACTGCGCCCACCGCCCGCGCTCGGCTCGACGAGCAGTCGCGGCAGTCCCTCCGCGGCGGCCCGGTCGAGCAGCGGCAGCAGCGACTCGCGCAGCTGGTGCATCGCCTTGTCGGCGTGCGCCTCGTCGACCGAGCTGCCGGCGTGGTAGACGACGGCTGTCGCGCCGATCGCCTTTCCCCGGTCCAGGGCGTGGGCCAGCGTGGCCACCGAGCGTTCGACGGTCAGCTCGGTGGGGGAGCCGAGGTTCACCAGCAGCGACGCGTGAATGTACGCCGGCAGCTCGCGCTCGCCGATCCCGTCGCGGAACAGGACGTCCTGCTTCGGGTCGCCGGCCGGCAGCGCCCAGCCGCGCGAGTTGGAGACGTACACCTGCAAAGTTTCCGAGCCGGCCGCGTCGACGTACGGGAGGGCGGCCTTGGCCAGCCCACCCGACGTCTTCGTGTGTGACCCGATCCGGCGGTCTAGAGGCACGTCAGGGCGACCTCGGTCTGCGGCGGGACCTGGCTGTTGGGTGCCACGCTCTGCGCCCGGACGAACCCGTTCGGGTTGATGTCCAGCCGGGCCCGCAGGTTCATCCCCTGCAGCGTGGCCCCGGCCTGCTGGCACGGCTGGTTGGTCAGGTCCGGGACGGTGACCAGCGGCGGGCCCTTGCTCACGTCGAGAGTGATCTCGGTGTTCTTGGCCACGCCGGTGCCCGGCTTGATCGACTGGGCGAGGATCTCGTCGGCCGGCTTGTCACTGTCCTTCGGGCGCTCCAGCACGTTCAGCCCGAGCCGCCCCAGCTCGCCACGGGCCTCGTTGATGTTCTTGCCGACCAGGTTGGGCACGGTGATCGGCGCGCGGCCCTTGCTCAGCACGACGGTGACCGTCTCGCCGGGCTTGAGCTGCTCGCCGGCCTTCGGCTGGGTGGCGATGACCACGCCCTCGGGGGCGGTGTCGCTGAACTGGCTCTTGCCCTCCTTGACCTTGAACCGGAGACCCTCCAGCTCGGCCTTGGCGTTCGCCAGCTCGATACCGACCACGTCCGGCACCGGATGGACCTCCGGGCCGAGCGACAGGTTCACGGTGATCGTGTCGCCCTTGACGATCTTCTCTTGCGGGCCCGGGTTCTGGGTCACCACGGAATCCTTGGGGACGGTGTCGCTGTAGACCCCGTCACCCGCCAAGATCTTGAAGCCGTTGGCGTCCGCATGCGCGGCGGCCTGCGCGTTGGTCATGTTCACCAGCGTGGGCGCCTCGGTGTACCGGCCCAGCGTCACCCACCAGGTGCTGCCCAGGATGACCACGGCCATCAGGGCGATCAGGGACACCAGCACGACCCGGCGCCGGTCGTCGAAGAACCCGCCGACCGGGCCGGCCGCCGCCGCCCGGCGGTGCGGGGTGGTGCGGCCGCCGCCCTGCTCGGGCAGCCGGGCCCAGGAGGGCCGGTGGGAGGCCTGATAGGTGTTGGCCGGGACCGGGGGCACCAGCGCGGTCGCGTCGGCGGACGGCACGGTCGGCACCAGGCTGGTGGCGTCCGCGGCCCGGGACGGGACCTGCTGCAGCAGCGCGGTCGGCACGTTCGCCGTGCCGAGTCCGTCGCGGACCGCCTGCACCTCGCTGAGCAGCGCGCCGGCGTCGGTGGGCCGGGCGCCGGGGTCACGGCGGGTGGCCCGGGCGACCAGCCGGTCCAGGACCGAGGGCAGGCCGGGGGTGACGGTCGAGGGCGCGGGCACGTCGTTGTCGACGTGCTGCCAGGCCACCTCGACCGGCTCGGCCCCGTCGTACGGCACCCGGCCGGTGAGCATCTCGAAGAGCACGATGCCGGCCGAGTAGACGTCGGTCCGGGCGTCGGCCTGGCCGGTCTGCACGAGTTCGGGAGCGACGTACGCCACAGTCGCCATCAGCTGGCCGGACTCGTCGACGGTGCTCGCCTCAATGGCCCGGGCCAGACCGAAGTCGGCCACCTTGACCACCGCGTCGACCAGGTCGGCGGTGCCACCGCTGGGCGCCTCGGCGACCAGCACGTTCTCCGGCTTGACGTCGCGGTGGACCAGGCCGGCGCGGTGTGCGGCGGCGATCGCGGCGAGCATCTGCTCGAGGATCGCGAGCGCCTCGACCGGGCTCAGCTTGTGCCGCTGGCTCAGCAGGTCGCGCAGCGTCTTACCCTGCACGAACTCCATCACCAGGTAGGGGAGACCCTGGTGGCGGCCCTGGTCGTAGACGGCCACGACGTTGGGGTGGGTGAGCCGGGCGATCGTCTTCGCTTCGTCGGTGAACCGGTCGACGAAGTGAACGTTCGTGGCCTGCGAGGGGTGAATGATCTTCAGAGCGACGGTGCGCTCGAGCCGCTCGTCGGTGGCCCGGTAGACGGTCGCCATGCCACCACGGGCGACGCGACCGGTGATCCGGTAGCGCCCGTCAATCGTTGTGCCGATCAACGTATCGGCGACTGTGGTGTCCATCGGCGTGAAGTGTATGTGTCTTTCTGGTGGGGGTACGCCAGGATGTCACAGCTGAGTCCAAACGGGTACCTCAACGGCTGTGACCTGCACTGATTCACGCGCAGCCCACTTCGCAAAACGGATCTTCCACGCTAATGCCGGTGCCTGCGGTGGTGGCGCCGGTCACTCGTGCTGCTGTCCGGGGCGGGTGTCGTCGACTCGCTGGGATCCGCGGACGGGTGCGGTTCGCCCGAAGTGCCGGGGTCGGCGGACGGATCGACCGCGGTCTCCGAGGGTGACGGCGAGACGCCGGCCGAGGGAGTGACGGACGGCGCCGTCGGAGTCGGCACCGGCGGGGTGACGCAGTCGCAGTCCGCCGGACCGGCCGGGCCGGTGGCGGGCTTCGGCGCGGTGCGGCCCGGCTGGGTGGCCGCGGCGGCCCGAGGGGCCGTGGCGCCGGCTACCGCCTGATCGCCGGCCACTCCCGCGGCTGTACCGGCTGCCGGCTCGACGGGCGGGACGGTTTGTGCCCGGCGGGCAGTCACCGGCCCGCTCCCCATGCCGGCCTCGTCCTCGTCAGCGCCGGACCCGGGCGCCGGGGCGGCGGCCGGAGAGTCTGCCGTGGCGGACGGCTGCTCGGCGAACACGCTGGTCGCGGCGAGGTACGAGCCGCCGGCGCCGAGCGCGGCAAGCAGGCAGAACGTCGTAACCGCGACAAATCGCCGCGGGGGCCGGGCGTCGATCTCCGGCTGCGAAACCGGGATGTCCACCAAGGACCCCGGGAACGTGCTCATCCCGGTCGACGTGACGTCCGGACCGCCGGCCGGCTCCACCGGCCGCCGGCCCAGGTCGTAGCCCAACGACCGCCACGCACCGGCGGACTCGTCGCGGATCCTGCGCCACAGGCTCATCAACTGCTCTCCGATCTGGTCTGGCACGCTGTACGAGTGAGCGAACCCGTAACCGCCGGCCCGGCCGGATGGATCAACCTGCCGGACGTCGCCGAGAAGCTCGGTCTGTCGATCAGCAAGGTGCATCAGATGATCCGGGAAGGTGCGCTGCTCGCCGTCCGGCGTGACGGCGTCCGGCTCGTACCGGCCGAACTCGTCGCCAACGCGACCGTGCTCAAGCACCTGCCCGGCGTCCTGAACTTGCTGCATGACGCCGGGTACAACGACGAAGAGGCGCTCCGGTGGCTGTACGAACCGGATGAGGCGCTCGGCGGCAACGCGGCGACCGGCCTCGGCGGCCCGCAGGCACGCGAGGTGAAGCGCCGCGCCCAGGCGCTCGGCTTCTAGCCGTCTTCGTCAGACCGAGCGGCGGGTGGCGGCCTCGGCCAGGGCGGACAGCACGCTGCGGGCCTCGTCCTCGATCGGGGCCTGCCGCAGCGCCTCGAGGGCCTCGCCGTTGAGGATGTCGATCCGCTTCTCGGTGGCGGCCAGCGCCCCGGAGTCCCGGATGATCGCCCGGAGCCGTTCGACCCCGGCGTCGTCGAGAGCCTGGTCGCCCAGAGCCGTGTCCAGTTCGGCCCGGGCGGCCCCGTCCAGCGCGGCGAACGCGGCCGCGACCAGGTAGGTGCGCTTGCCCTCGCGCAAGTCATCACCGGCCGGTTTGCCGGTCTGCGCCGGATCCCCGAAGACGCCCAGCACGTCGTCGCGGAGCTGGAAAGCCTCGCCGAGCGGGAGGCCGAAGGCGGCGTACGCGGCGAACACGTCGGGACCGCCGCCGGCCAGGGCCGCGCCGAGCAGCAGCGGGCGTTCGACGGTGTACTTCGCGGACTTGTAGCGGGCCACCTTGCCGGCCCGCTCCAGCGACGTGTCCGCGGTCGCCTGGGTGAGCACGTCCAGGTACTGCCCGACGGTCACCTCGGTGCGCATCTGGTCGAAGACCGTCCGGGCCCGGGCCAGATCGGCCAGCGGCAACCCGCAGCTGTGCAGCAACTCGTCCGACCAGACCAGGGACAGGTCGCCGAGCAGCACCGCCGCCGAGTCGCCGAACCCGGCCGGACCGCCCCGCCAGCCGGCCGCCACGTGCCGCGCCTCGAACCTGCGGTGCACCGAGGGCTCCCCGCGCCGGGTGTCCGACCGGTCCATCAGATCGTCGTGGATCAGGGCGCTGGCCTGCACGAACTCCAGCGCCGCGACGGCCGCCACCACCTCGTCCGAGTCGACGCCGCCGGCGCCCCGGAATCCCCAGTAGGCGAACGCGGGCCGCAGCCGCTTCCCGCCGCCGAGGACGAACGCCGCCACCGTGTCGGCGACCTCGTCGAGCGCCGGATCGATCTCCAGCAGCCGGGACCGCTGGGTGGCGAGGAACTCGGCGAGCGCCTTGTCGACACGCGGTCGCAGGCCGGCCCGGTCCAGGGGAGAAGTCGTCACGGGCACGACGCTATCTGGTGTCCCGCGAGGTGGCACGATCAGATCGCACGCCGTGCCTGCCCGGTACAGTGCCGGTGTGTCTCTCGGTCTTCCCTCCCGCCTGCCCGGCACGCCATCCGTCGGTGAGCTGATCCGCGGGGCGGCCCCGACGTTCTCGTTCGAGTTCTTCCCGCCCAAGACGGCGGAGGGCGAGCGCCTCCTCTGGCAGGCGATCCGCGAGCTGGAGTCGCTGCGGCCCAGCTTCGTTTCGATCACCTACGGCGCCGGCGGTACCACCCGGGACACCACGGTGGCTGTCACCGAGCGGGTGGCGACCGAGACCACCCTGCTGCCGATGGCGCACCTGACAGCGGTGAACCACTCGGTCGCCGAGCTGCGCAACGTGATCGGCCGGCTGGCCGGCGCCGGGATCCGCAACGTGCTGGCCCTGCGCGGCGACCCGCCCGGCGACCCGATGGGCGAGTGGGTGCGGCACCCGGAGGGCGTGGACTACGCCGAGGACCTGGTCCGGCTCGTCCGCGAGGCCGGCGACTTCAGCGTCGGGGTGGCTGCCTTCCCGTACAAGCACCCGCGATCCGCGGACGTGGCCGAGGACACCCGCAACTTCGTTCGCAAGTGCCGGGCCGGCGCCGACTACGCGATCACCCAGATGTTCTTCGACGCCGACGACTACCTGCGGTTGCGCGACCGGGTGGCGGCGGCCGGCTGCGACACCCCGATCGTGCCCGGCGTGATGCCGGTCACCCGGATGGCGACGATCGAGCGGTCCGAGCAGCTCTCCGGCGCGCCGTTCCCGCCGGCCCTGCTGCGGCGCTTCGAGCAGGTCGCCGGCGACGAGGCCGCAGTCCGCGAGCTCGGCATCGAGACGTGCAGCAGGATGTGCGCGCGGCTGCTCGAGGAGGGTGTGCCGGGCATCCACTTCATCACCCTGAACCGCTCCACCGCGACCCGCGAGGTCTGGCAGCAGCTGGCCCCGGCCCAGGTCGCCGCGGCCGCCTGAGCCGGCGTTGACCTGGGACGAGTACGCCACCGCCTGGTCCGGGCTGCACGGCGGATTCGACCCGCGCCGGGCCTCGCCGCTGGTCCGGGGGTGGGTGCGTGGGGCGTACGAAATCGGGTCCTGGCTGAGCCGTCGCGGCGTGACGCCGATCGTGGTGACGCTGACCGGCCTCCTTCTCTGCCTGGCCGTGCCGCTTGCGGCGCTCGGTGGATTGCCTGGCCTCGCGCTGGGTGCCGCCCTGGCGCTGCTGGCCGCGGCCGCGGACGGCCTGGACGGCGCGGTCGCGGTGGTGAGCGGGCGGGTCAGCCGGACAGGCTTCGTCTACGACTCGGTCGCCGACCGGTTGGGCGAGCTGGCCTGGCTGGCGGCCTTCTGGTCGGCCGGGGTGCCAGGCTGGCTGGTGGTCGCGGTCGGCGCGGTGAGCTGGCTGCATGAGTACGTGCGGGCGCGCGCCGCCGCGGCCGGGATGCCCGAGATCGGCGTGGTGACGGTGGGCGAGCGGCCCACCCGCGTGGCCGTCACGGTCAGCGGCCTGCTGGTGGCGGCGCTGGCCGGCGTGGTGCTCCCCGACTGGACCGTCCCGGTCCTGGTCGTGGCCGTCCTGGTCTGGGCGGTGCTGCAGACCGCCGGCCTGCTCCAGCTCTCCCTCGCCGTCCGCCACGCGCTGCGCTGACCCGCGCCCGCCGTGCGCCGCGCGCTGCGCCGGCCCCGCCCGCCGTGCGCTGCGCCGGCCCCGCGCCCGCCGTGCGCTGCGCCGGCCCCGCGCCCGCCGTGCGCCGCGCGCTGCGCTGACCCCGCGCCCGCCGGGCTTGCGGCGATCTTTATTCGGTTGTCGGGCGTCGATGCCGCGCCTATTTTCTTTGTCAGCAGGCAGGCCATCTGACCTGCGGATTCTCCCTTTCTATGCGTGCGGAGGTGACGAAGAATGAGCGCGGTTCTGGTGCTGAACGCCGACTGCGGACCGCTGCACCGGGTCAGCCTCCGGCACGCGATCCGGATGCTGTTCAGGCAAGTGGCCGTGGTGCACGAGGCGCGGCCGGACGCCACCATCGGGGTCTACCCGGTGCCGACCGTGGTGCGGCTGGTCAGCTACGTGGTGACCCGCTGGCGGCGGGGCCGTGGTCCGGCCTGGTCGCGGGCCGGTGTGCTGGCCCGTGACGGCCGCGCGTGCGCCTACTGCGGGGACGCCGCGTCCACCATCGACCACGTGCTGCCCCGTTCGCGCGGCGGCCGCAACGAGTGGACCAACACCGTCGCCGCGTGCGGCCGGTGCAACAACCGCAAGGGCGACCGGACGCCCGCCGAGGCCCGCATGCCGCTGCGCGTGACACCGTCCGCGCCGGTGTGGGCGGTCTTCTCCTGATCAGACGGCCGGCGGATGCACACGGGGATCCGCCGGCCGTCGCCTCCTCAGATGTCAACGATGTGTTGACACCTGCTAGCCTGTCGACGTGCCGGATCTCAGTGACCTGACGAAGATCCCCGCGCGGCGTGCACGGCTGGACGCCGAGGAGCTGGAGCTCATCGATCAAGCGCGACGCGACGGCGCCACCTGGCCGGAGATCGCTGCCGCGCTGGGCCTGGCCAGCCGCCAGGCCGCGGAACAACGCCGGCTGCGCCTGGCCCGGGCCGCCGAGCGCGAGTTGCGGCCGCTTCGGGTCCAGCTCGATTCGGGGTACGGGCAAAGCGTCCCCCACCTGCGCGAAGCCGCCGTCGAGCTGCACCGCAGGATCGGTGCCGACCGTCGCTGGGACCGCCGGTTCGCCCGGGCCGCGCTGGTGCGCGAAACGCTCGCGGCCGCCCCCGACGCCCCGGCCGGCGCCCTGTTCGACCTGACCGCGGCCGTGCTGACGGACCTCTCCGGCCCTTCGGCTCCGGCTCTCCCGGCAACGCTGCGGGCCGCCGTCCTACGACTGACCGAGGCCCTGGCGGTCGCAACCCCGAATTGACAGCGGCCTTGGCAATCGCAACCCCGGATCGGCAGCGCCCAGCCGTCGCAACGCCGGATTGACAGCTGCCCGCTCAACCCGCCAGGATTTGAGTCCTCACGACTCAACCCCGGGAGCGCCGGATGCGACGGAACGCCGCGCTGTTCGTACTGATCTCGCTCTTCTCCGGCTTCGGTGGCACCGCGATGACCCTCGCCGCCGGGATCTGGATCCTCGATCTGACCGGTTCCGCCGCCCTGGCGGCGCTGGCCGCCCTCGGCCTCTACGCGCCCAGCCTGGCCGCGCCCTGGCTCGGCGCGCTCGTCGACCGCTTCCCGCGCCGCCCGCTGCTGATCGTCGCGGACCTCGCGGTCGGCGCCGCGCTGTGCAGCCTGCTCACTGTCCGGACAGCCGACCAGATCGCGTTGATCTACCTCGTGCTGCTCGTCCGCGGCATCGGCTACGTCCTGCTCGACGCCGGTGAGACCGCGCTGCTCCCGGCCGCCCTCCCGCAGCATGCGCTGGGCACGGTGAACGGCTGGCGCTCCAGCGCCCAGGAGGGCATGAAACTGCTGGCGCCACTGGCCGGTGCGGCACTCTACGCCTGGCGCGGCCCGGTCCCGGTGGTCCTGTTGTGCGCCGCGCTGCCGCTGCTCACCGCCCTGCTGTACGCCCTGGTCCACCTGCCGGCCCGCAACTCCCCGGCCCCCACCGGGCGCGCCGATCTCGGGTGGCAGTCCGTCCGGGCCGGAATTCTCGGCCTGTGGCAGGGGCCGATGCGCGTTCCGGTTCTGGTCGCCGCCGTGGCGATCGCTGTCTCCGGGGTCACCAACGCGGCCGTGCTGTCCCGCGTGGTCGACGGGTTGCACCTGCCCGCCACGTACCTCGGGATTCTCTCCAGCGTGCAGGGCGCCGGCTCGATCGCCGGCGGCATCCTGGCCGGCCGGCTGCTGTCCCGGTTCGGCCCGATCCGGGTGGCGGCGCTCGGCGCGGTGCTGTTCGCCCTGGCCTGCGCGGCCTGGTGCCTGCCCTGGCAGGCGGCGATGATCGCGGGCAGCCTACTGGCCGGGCTCGGGCTGCCGTGGACGCTGGTCGCGGCTCTCACCGCGATTCAGCTCGGCACGCCCGAGCATCTGCTGGGCCGGGTCGCCGCGAGCGGCAGCATGGTGATGTTCGGCCCGATCGCGGTGGCCATCCCGCTCGGTTCCGCCCTGGTCCTGCTGGACAACCGCCTGCCCTTGCTGCTGGGCGTGCTCACCGTCGCGGCCGTCGCCGTCTTCGCGCTGACCCGGTCCCGGTCGCGGGAGGCCGGGAACAGGGCTGACCCGGTCCCGGTCGCGGGAGGCCGGGAACAGGGCTGACCCGGTCCCGGTAGCGAGAGACCGGTAGCGGGCGGTCGGCAGCGAGGGGCCGCTAGCGGGAGGCCACTAGCGGGAGGCCACTAGTGAGGGCGCAGGCCGGTGAAGACCACGGCCAGGGCGCGGGCCTGCAAGGTGGCGTCCCAGCCGCCGTGGAGGGCGCCCTGGCAGAGGCTCACCAGCAGGGCCATCACCTCGGGTAGCTGAACGTCCTCGGCGACCTCACCGGCGGCCTGCGCCCGGGTCAGCAGGTCTCCCACGGCGGTTTCCAGGTGGCCGACGGCCTCCGGAAGGCGGATGTCCACGCCCGCCCCGGCCAGCAGGTCCACGACGGTCTTCTTGGCGGCGGCCTGCGCCACCATGTGCGTGAAGAATGCGAACAGGTCCTGCTCGCCGGCCTCGGTCACCAGGCGGGCCAGCAGGCGTTTCATGATGGCGGCCAGCAGGTCGTTCTTGGTGGGGAAGTGCCGGAAGACGGTGCCGATGGCCACGCCGGCGCGGCGGGCCACCTCCTCGGTGGAGCCGCTCGGGCCCTGCTCGGCGAAGACCGTCTCGGCGGCGTCCAGGATGCGTGCGCGGTTGCGGGCGGCGTCGGCGCGCAGGGGCGGACCCTCGGGCAAGTCGCGCAGGGGCGGACCCTCTGGCAAGTCGAGTCTCCACTCACTATCGTCGGCATAAGTCGAGTGCGGACTCACTTTATCAAGGAGGCACGCGTGACACCGAGAGAGATCTTCGACCGGATGCGCAGTCACTGGCTGGCCGGGCGGAGCACCTTCGACGCCGAGCTGCTCACCGAGGACGTGGTGATCGAGACGCCGTTCGCGGCGCCCGGCCGGCCGGCGAGGACCGAGGGGCGGCAGCGGGTGCTGGAGTACACCGAGGCGGGCCGGGCGGCGTTCCCGGTGCGGTTCGACGACTGCCGCAACGTGACGATCCACGAGACCGCCGACCCGGAGGTCATCATCGTGGAGTACGAGCTGGTCGGCACCCACAACCGGACCGGGACGACCGCTGCGGCGCCGTTCATCGCGGTGCTGCGGACCCGGGACGGCCGGCTGGCCCACTGGCGGGAGTATCAGCACACCCTGGCGATAGCCCAGGCGCTGGCCGCCTGACCGGAACCGGGTGTCCGGCACGCCGTTGTGCCGGACACCGGGGGTCCGTTGCTCAGCGCTTGCTGATCGCCTTGCGGTAGTCGCTGTTGAGGCGACCGATCAGGCTGAGCGGGATGCCCTTCGGGCAGACCTCGGCGCATTCGCCCATGTTGGTGCAGCCGCCGAAGCCGGCGTCGTCCTGCGCCTGCAGCATGTCGATCACCCGGGTGTCGCGTTCCGGCTGGCCCTGCGGCATCAGGCCGAGGTGGGTGATCTTCGCGGCGGTGAACAGCATCGACGAGCCGTTCGGGCAGGCCGCGACGCAGGCGCCGCAGCCGATGCAGGTGGCCGCCTCGAACGCGGCGTCCGCGTCCTTCTTGGGCACCGGCGTGGCGTGCGCGTCGGGCGCGGTGCCGGTGGGCGCGCTGATGTAGCCACCCGCCTGAATGATCTTGTCGAAGGCGGTCCGGTCGACCACCAGGTCCTTGATCACCGGGAAGGCGGCGGCACGCCACGGCTCGACGTCGATCACGTCGCCGTCCTTGAAGTGCCGCATGTGCAGCTGGCAGGTGGTGGTGGCCTTCTCCGGGCCGTGCGCCACCCCGTTGATCACCATGCTGCACGCGCCGCAGATGCCCTCACGGCAGTCGTGGTCGAAGGCGATCGGGTCGTCGCCGTTGAGGATCAGCGTCTCGTTCAGAACGTCGATCATCTCGAGGAACGAGGCGTCGGGGGAGATGTCCTTGACGTCGTAGGTGACCATCCGCCCGTTGTCCGAAGGACCGGACTGACGCCACACCCGTACCTTGATGTCCATTACTTGTAACTCCGCGTGCTCGGGTGGACGTACTCGAAGTTCAGGTCTTCCTTGTGCAGGGTCGGCTTGCCGTCGGCGCCGAAGTACTCCCACGCCGCGGCGTAGCTGAACTCGTCGTCGTGGCGCAGCGCCTCACCGTCGGGGGTCTGCGACTCGGCGCGGAAGTGCCCGCCGCAGGACTCGCGCCGGTGCAGGGCGTCGATGCACATCAGCTCACCGAGCTCGAGGAAGTCGGCGACCCGGCCGGCCTTCTCCAGGTTCTGGTTGAGCTCCTCGCCCTTGCCGGGCACCTTCACCCGGGTCCAGAACTCCTCCTTGAGCGCGCGGATCAGGCCGACCGCCTTGGTCAGGCCCTCCTCGGTGCGCTCCATGCCGCAGTACTCCCACATGATCTGGCCGAGTTCACGGTGGAAGGAGTCGACGGTCCGGTCGCCGTTGATCTCCAGCAGCTTCTTGATGCGGCCTTCGACGGCGGCCCGGGCTTCCGCAACCTCTGGTTTGCCAGAAATGTCAGGGAACGGCCCGGCGGCGAGGTAGTTGTTGATCGTGTTCGGCAGCACGAAGTAGCCGTCGGCCAGGCCCTGCATCAGCGCGGACGCGCCGAGGCGGTTGGCGCCGTGGTCGGAGAAGTTCGCCTCGCCGATCACGAACAGGCCGGGGATCGTCGACTGCAGGTCGTAGTCGACCCAGAGGCCGCCCATCGTGTAGTGCACGGCGGGGTAGATGCGCATCGGCGTCTCGTACGGGTCCTCGCCGGTGATCCGCTCGTACATCTCGAAGAGGTTGCCGTACTTCGCCTCGACCGCCTTGCGGCCCAGCCGCTTGATCGCGTCAGCGAAGTCCAGGTAGACGCCGAGACCACCCGGGCCGACACCGCGGCCCTCGTCGCAGACGTTCTTGGCGGCCCGGGACGCGATGTCACGGGGCACCAGGTTGCCGAACGACGGGTAGATCCGCTCCAGGTAGTAGTCGCGGTCCTCCTCCGCGATCTCACCGGCCGGCTTCTGGCAATCCGCAGCGCGCTTCGGCACCCAGACCCGGCCGTCGTTGCGCAGCGACTCCGACATCAGGGTCAGCTTCGACTGGTGCGAGCCGGACTCCGGGATGCAGGTCGGGTGGATCTGCGTGTAGCAGGGGTTCGCGAAGAGCGCGCCCTTGCGGTGCGCCCGCCACGACGCCGTGACGTTGCAGCCCTTGGCGTTGGTCGACAGGAAGAAGACGTTGCCGTAGCCACCGGAGGCGAGCACCACGGCGTCCGCGAACTCGGTGGTGATCTCGCCGGTGACCATGTCGCGTACGACGATGCCGCGCGCCTTGCCGTCGACGATGATCAGCTCGAGCATCTCGTGCCGGGCGTTCATCTCGATGTTGCCGAGGCCGATCTGCCGCTCCATCGCCTGGTACGCGCCGAGCAGCAGCTGCTGACCCGTCTGGCCCCGGGCGTAGAAGGTCCGGGACACCTGGGTGCCGCCGAACGAGCGGTTGTCGAGCAGACCGCCGTACTCGCGGGCGAACGGGACGCCCTGCGCCACGCACTGGTCGATGATGTTCACCGAGACCTGGGCGAGCCGGTACACGTTGGACTCGCGGGCGCGGAAGTCGCCGCCCTTCACGGTGTCGTAGAAGAGGCGGTAGACGGAGTCGCCGTCGTTGCGGTAGTTCTTCGCCGCGTTGATGCCACCCTGCGCGGCGATCGAGTGCGCCCGCCGCGGGCTGTCCTGGTAGCAGTACGACTTGACCCGGTACCCGGCCTCGGCCAGGGTCGCCGCGGCCGAGCCGCCGGCCAGGCCGGTGCCCACCACGATGACCGTCAGCTTCCGGCGGTTCGCCGGGTTGACCAGCTTGGCGGCGAACTTGCGGCGCTCCCAGCGGGTCTCGACCGGTCCGTCCGGAGCGGCCTTGTCGACGACCGGCTCGCCGTCGTTCCAGAAGTCGTTCATGCTCACTCCACCAATCCGGTCAGCACCGCGAACGGCACCGAGAGGTACATCGCGACCAGGACCACCGCGAGGACCAGGGCGATCGCCTGGGCGCGGCGCTGGTTCTTCTTGGTCTGCTGGCCCAGCGTGCGGGCCGCACTCCAGATGCCGTGACGCAGGTGGAAACCGACGGCCACGACGGCGACGGTGTAGAAGAGGGTCACGTACCAGCGGTCCGGCGCGAAGTCCGCGATGACCCGGGCGGACGGGTTCGAGTCGCCGCCCTCCGGGTTCAGGTGCCCGGTGGTCAGGTCGAGGATGTGGTAGATCACGAAGAGCAGGATGATCACGCCACCCCAGCGCATCGTGCGGGCGGCGTAGCTGCCCTGGACCTTGGGCCGGTGCGCGTACTTGACCGGGCGGGCCTTCGCCGCGCGCCGGGTCAGCACGGTGGCCGCCCAGATGTGCGCGAAGATCGCCACGAGCAGGCCGACCCGCTGGATCCAGAGGAACCAGGTGTCCGGCAGCAGGGGCGTGCCGAGCTCCCGCAGCCAGTGCGCGTAGTGGTCGAAGTCCTCGGCGCCCACGAAGATCTTGAGGTTGCCGGCCGCATGCGCGAAGAGGAAGAGCACCAGCAGCACGCCGCTGAGCGCCATGATCAACTTAAGAACGACCGACGAGGGTCGTACCGACTTGCGCGGCGCGGGGCGTGCCGTTGCACCCGCGGCGTTCGTCGTTTTCGGAATAGGAGTGTCTACCGCCACAACCTGAAAGGTAGAAAGACCCTAGCCATTCGTCTAATGCATGATGGGGCAGCTCTCCATAGCGATAGGCTATTAGCGTGCAGCTGCAACAACTCCGGTACTTCGTAGCGGTGGCCGAGACCCGACATTTCACCCATGCGGCGGACAATCTGGGCGTCGCGCAACCCACCTTGAGTAAGCAGATTCACACCCTCGAAGCCTCTCTCGGCGCGCCGCTTTTTGAGCGGATTCGTGGCGATGTGAGTCTCACGGTGGCCGGGGAGGCCCTGCTGCCGCTGGCCCGGCGGATCGTGGCGGACGCCGACGCGGCCCGGGACGCGGTGCAGGACATCGTCGGGCTCCGGCGCGGCGAGGTGCGGCTGGGCGCCACCCCGAGTCTCTGCTCCTCCCTGGTCCCGGCGGTGCTGCGGACATATCGGGCCGATCACCCCGGCATCCAGTTGTACATCAGTGAGGGCAGCTCGCAGGACCTCATCGCCGACCTGCTCGCGCACTCCCTCGACTTGGCCTTGATCGTGCAGCCCGAGCACGGTGTGGACCCGGCCCTGGAGACCACCGAGGTGCTGCGGGAGAGCCTGGTCGTGGCGTCGGTCGTCGACCGGCCGCCGCCCACTGTGGCCCGCCAGCTCGACCTGATCGAGCTGCGGCACACGCCGATGGTGATGTTCCGGGCCGGCTACGACATCCGCGACGTCACCCTGCAGGCCTGCGAGCGGGCCGGATTCACCCCGAAGTTCGCGGTCGAGGGCGGTGAGATGGACGCGGTGCTGGCCTTCGTCGAGGCCGGTCTGGGGGTGGCGCTGGTGCCCAGCATGGTGCTGGCCAACCGGCCGCTGCTGCGGGCGACGCCGCTGGCGCCGCCCGGCATGCGCCGGACCATCGCGCTGGCGCAGCGGCGGGGCGCGGTGCTGCCGCACGCGGCCGCCGCGCTGCGGGAAGGGTTGCTGGAGCACATCGCCGCGGGTGAACTGCCCATCGGCGTACGCGCACTGTAGTCCTCCCGTCCACATCGGGTAGTCATCCGGGTCCTCGGCGTTCTAGCATCCGAGCGTGTGGCATGGCGAGTTCCGCGATCCCCGGCTGGTCGAGGTCTACGACGCCGAATGCCCGTGGGGCTGGGACGACGACTTCTTCATGGCGGTCCTCGCCGAGCACTCCGCGCCCCGGGTCCTCGACCTGGGCTGCGGCACCGGCCGGCTGGCGATCGCGATGGCCGCCGCCGGTCACGACGTCACCGGGGTGGACCCGGCCCACGCCTCGCTCGACGCCGCCCGCCGCAAGCCCGGCGCGGCTCGGGTGCGGTGGATCGAGGGTTCGGTCGAGGTGCTGCCGGCGAAATCGTTCGACGCCGCGTTCCTGACCAGTCACGTGTCCCAGTTCATCGTCGGTGACGACGAGTGGGCCGGTGCGCTGCACGCGCTGCGCCGCGCCCTGGTCACCGGCGGGCGGCTGGTCTTCGACAGCCGGGATCCGGCCGCCCGGCACTGGAAGGAGTGGAACCCGGAGGACTCACGGCGCTCCATCGTGCTCGACGACGGTGCTGCGGTCACCGCCTGGAGCGAGGTCACCTCGGTCGAGGACGGTGTCGTGTCGTTCACGCAGCACTACCGCTTCCCCGGCGGGCGGCAGGCGACCAGTACGGCGCGCATGCGCTTCCGCACCGAGGAGGAGTTGCGGGAGCAACTGAGCGTGGCCGGGTTCCGGGTGGACCGGGTTTACGGAGGGTGGGGGCGCGAACCGGTCGGCCTCAGCGGGGACGGTGAACTTATCGTAATCGCGGTCGCCGAATCCCCTCCGAATCTGTGATCTTGGGGCAATGTGCCAGAACCGGTTTGAACCCATTGCGAAGGATGGATCCCGGACTACTATCCGCAGCCATGTCCGACAACGAGTGGCCAAGGGAGCTGCCTCCGGGCGGCCACGGTGAGTGGGCCGAGCCGGAGCACGGTCCACGCCGGATAGTCGTCTCCACAGCCCTGGTGCTCGTGGTCCTGCTGGTGGCCGGCGGTGTCGCCTGGCAGCTGATGCAGAACCGGTCCGGGCAGCCGACCGCGGCGTCCAGCGCGGCGCCCGCGCCGTCGGCCACGCAACCCAGCGTGACCCCCTGCCCCGATCCGGAGTTGCGGGTGGTCACGGCCCCCGAGATCGAGCCGGTGATCCGCGAGGCGGCCGCCACGCTGAACCCGGCCGGCCAGCGGTGCGCCCCGATCACCGTGCAGGCGCAGGAGCCCGCCGCCACCCTGAAGGAGCAGGTCAAGCCGGACGTCTGGGTGCCGTCCAGCAGCGCCTGGCTGCGCATCGCCGCGGACGGCGCCACCTACGCGCCGGCGGGCAAACCGCTGGCCTACTCGCCGATCCTGCTCGCCGGCCCGGAAGGCATCGGCCGCCTGTACGCCGAGAGCGGCGAGACGTCCTGGGTCGGACTGATCCAGAGCCTGACTCAGGGCCGGATACCGAGCGTCACCATGCCGGATCCGTTGACGAGCACGGCAGGCCTACTCTCCGTGCACGCTGTGCATACCGCGACCGCTCGTACCACCAAGGACAGCGGAATCGCTCAGCTCAAGGCGCTCACCCTGCGCAGCCGGATCCAGGAGTCCAGCGTGGACCCGGCCACGCTGCTCAAGCAGATGTCGGCCCAGCAGGACAGCACCACCGCGGTGTACGACGTCGGCGTCTTCCCGGTGACCGAGCAGCAGCTCAAGGCGTACCAGAAGGCCGAACAGGGCGTGCGGCTCACCGGGGCGCCACCGGTCGACGTGCGGGTCGAGGCGGACTATCCGTTCGCCGTCCGCAAGGGCGCCGACCAGGCCCTGGCCGAGCGGCTGCGGGCGGCGATCAGCAAGGCGGCGGTCACCGCGGCCGGCTTCCGCGCCGAACCGACCGCCGCGGTGCTGCGTCTGCCGGACACCGCGCCCCGGCTGCTCGGCCCGGCCCGCCAGTGGTCGCAGTACCGGAAGCTGGCCTTCCAGGTGCTGCTGCTGATCGACTCGTCCGGGTCGATGAACGAGCCGATCACCGCCCGGGGCGGCCGGACCACCACGAAGGCCGCGCTGCTGCGCGAGTCCGGGACGATCGCCGCCGACCTGTTCGACGACGAGACCACGATCGGGATGTGGTATTTCGGCAGCGCCGCCCGCAACGGGCCGGCGTTCACCGAACAGGTCCCGTTCGGGCCGATCACCAGCGGCGTCGGGGGCAAGAGCCGCCGGCAGGCGCTGGCCGACACGATCAGCTCGTACAAACCGGCGGCGGGCGCCGGCACCCCGCTCTACCAGGCGGTGCTCGACGGGGTCGCGCAGATGCGGGGGAGGGTCACGCCGGGCGCGGCCACCGTCGTGGTGGTGCTCACCGACGGTGCGGACGGCGGCTCGCGGTTCGCGATGTCCAATGCGGAGTTCCTGAAGCGGCTCGCCGCCGGCCAGGACCGGGCGAAGCCGGTGCCGGTCATCGCAGTCGGGTACGGCCCGGACGCGAACATGGCCGCGCTGCAGGGCATGGCGAAGGCCACCGGCGGCCAGTCGATCGCCGCCCGCAACCCGGCGGACCTGGCCTCCGCGATGGCGAAGGCCTTCCTCGCCGCGCACAGTGCCTGATTGCGTCGCCTCCGGCTCGCGGGCATCGCGCCCTCTACCCCCGGTGTCGAGGGCACCGGCGTGCGCGATGCGTGATGGTTGCGGATCAGGCCGATGGGCACGGACCGGGCCCGATCCGGTCGGCGACGATGCCGGCGGAGAGGGTGACCATCGGCAGGCCGCCGCCCGGGTGGGCGGACCCGCCGACCAGGTACAGGCCGTCGACCGGTCCGCGGTTCGCCGGCCGCAGCAGCCCGCCCGCGGTGCCGTAGATGGCGCCGCCGGGCGCGGCGGTGGCCTCGGCGAGATCCGCGGGCGTACGCGTCTCCACGAACTCCAGCCGTCCCCGCACGTCCAGCCCCCGCCCGGCCAGCACGTCCAGCACATGTCGCCCGTACTCCGCAGCGAGCCTGGCCCGCCGCCAGTCCACAGCGGACCAGCCGGTGCCGTGCTGCGGCGCGTTCACCAGCACGAACCACGCCTCGCACCCGTCCGGCCGCACCGCCGGATCGTCGGCCCGGGTCACGAAGATCGCCGGGTCGTCGACCGGCCGGGCCCGCCGCGCCGCCGACCCGAAGATCGCGTCGAACTCGGCGTCGTAGTTGCGCGGGAAGAACACCGTGTGGTGTGCCAGCTCCGGGGTGTGGCCGCGCACCCCGAGCAGCAGCACGAACCCGCCGAGGCTGCGGTCGGCCAGCCCGGCCAGCCGGCCCGGAGTGGGCAGCAGGTCACGGTAGAGCGTCACGGCATCCACATTGGAGACGACCACGTCCGCCGGCTCGAACCTGCCGGACTCCAGGTGCACCCCGCGCACTGACGCGTCCGCCTCGATCGTCGTGACGGGAGAATCGAGCTCTACCCGTACGCCCAAGGCCTGACATCGATCGTGCAGAGCCGCCGCCAGCGTGCCCAGCCCGCCCGGCAGATACCAACCGCCGAAGGCGAGCTCGGCGTAAGGGATCGCCGCGAGCGCCGCCGGCGCGCGGCGCGGATCGGTGCCGGTGTAGGTCGCGTACCGGTCCAGCAGCATGCGCAACCGCGGATCGCGCAGGTAGTGCCGGCCCAGCGCGCGCAACGACCGGCCCGGCGCGATCGCCGCCAGGTCGCCGAGCCGCCAGGAGAGCCGGGCCAGCGACGCCGCGGTCACCGGGCGGCGCAGCACCGAGGAGTAGGAGGCCCGCCAGATCCGCGCGGCCCGGCGCCAGAAGCGGTCCCAGTCGGCGGCCGCCCCGGCGCCCAGCGCGGTGCCGATCCGGTCCAGGAAGACCTCGTGCGACGAGGACGAGTCGAGGACAGTGCCGTCCGGGAAGACGTGCCGGACCACCGGATCCAGCGGCTCCGGACGCAGCTCGAGGCCGAGGCCGTCGAAGACCTGCGGCAGGGTGAACAGGCTCGGGCCGGTGTCGAAGCGGTAGCCGTCCCGCTCGTACACCGCCAGCTTGCCGCCGACCGTGCCGGACCGCTCGTGCACCACCACGCGGTGGCCGGCCTGCGCCAGGCGGACGGCAGCGGTCAGTCCGCCGACGCCGGCCCCGATGATCACGATCTGGCTCATCCCGGAATGATGCCCCGGCCGCGCCAGATCAGGCGACCTCGGCGCCGCAGGTGGAAGGAGCGGGCGATCAGCCACGCGAACAACACGATCGACACCGGGTGCGCGAACGCGTCCGGGAACGCCCGCCCGCCGGTGGCGATCGCGCTGATCATCCGGCCGGTCACCCCGAGCAGGTAGGCGGCCGGTGCGATGGGGAGCAGGGCGAGCGGTAGCGCGTACAGAAGAAGAAGCAGGACCACCACGGTGGCCGCGCCGGCTGCCGAGCCGAACGACGCCCACAGCGACTTGCCGTAACCGTCCGCCAGTTCGGACCAGGAGTTGTACATCCGGCAGGTGGCCAGCCGGGAGCCGTCGGCGAGCGCGATGCGCCCGCCGGCGCGTTTCACCGCGCGCGCCAGGCCGATGTCCTCCAGGATGTCGCCGCGCACGGCGGCATGGCCGCCGGCCTGCCGATAGCCGGCCCGGTCCACCACCAGCCACTGCCCTCCCGCGGCGGCGAGCGACGGGCGCGAGGAGCGTTCCATGCCGCGCAGCGGCAGGAAGGTGAGCCAGGACCACTGCAGCAGGGGTTGCACGAGCCGGCCGGCGCCAACGATTTTGGGGTACGGCGAAAGCAGCGCAACCCCGGCACTCCGCAGCAGGTCGACCGCCCCGGCGACCGCGTCCGGCTCCAGAACCACGTCGGCGTCCACGAAGACCAGCACGTCCACGTCGCCCGCCACCTCGGCGAGCCGGGCGCAGGCGTTCGGTTTGCCGAGCCAGCCGTCCGGCGGTGGCGTGCCGGTGTGCAGCCGCACCCGGTCGCCGGCCACCGCGCGGACCACGTCCGCCGTGCCGTCGGTGGAGCCGTCGTCGAGGACGTGGATCGTCAGGTTCGGCACGCCCCGCTGGGCCAGCAGCGACTCCAGGCAGGGGGTGACCCGCGCGGCCTCGTCGCGCAGCGGCAGCAGCACGGCGACCCGCTCGGTGGTGGACGCGTCACGCCGGGGGCGGCGCAGCAGCAGCGCGTTCACCGCGGTGTGCGCGGTGAGCAGCAGCAACGGCACCAGCAGGAGCCAGCTGATCACGCCGGCGCCCGGAGCCGCAGCAGGAGCGGGAGGACCGCGGCGCCCATGATGACGCCGCCCCAGACGGCCGAGGCGGGCAGGTCGAGGAAGACCGCGTGGGCCAGGACCGAGGAGAAGTACGTCCACAGCCAGAGGGCGTACATCGGCCCGTCATCTTTCTGCGGATTTGTCGTGCTCACCGTGGACAAAGCCGTCATCAGCAGCAGGGCGAAGCCCAGCCAGCCCAGGTAGTTGCTGATCGGGATGCCCGGCAATCCGGGCAGAGCGGGCACCGCATCCTGCCAGCGCCAGTAACCCTCGGCGACCATCTGCGGATCCAGGAAGAGATCCCAGGCGGCCAGCCCGGCAGCCGCGAGCGCGATGCGCGCCAGGCGGCCCCGCACCACGCGGACCGCGGCCAGCCACGCCGGCCACGCCATCCAGGTCCAGGCCAGGGGAATGATCAGGGGTACGCCGAGCAGCTTCGGACCGAGCTCCCCGGAATAGTCGTAGGTGCCGAACGGGAAGCCGGTCGCCACCCCGATCGCCTCCACCGCGAACCCGCCCAGCATCGCCGTGCCGACCAGCGCGGCCGCGGCCCTCCGGCCCCGGCTCAGCGCGGCGTGCGACACCGAGAGCGCCACCCCGATCAGGACGGTCGCCACGGTCAGCCCGGCCCGGACGTCGCCGGAAGTGAGCGGATAGCAGATCTGGGCCAGGATCAGGACGCCGAGCAGCGCCCAGGGAACTCGACGCAAGTCAGCCGCCGACCAGGCCCGAGTTGTCCTCGACCGCCCGGTCCACGATCGGCAGCTCGCGCCCGAGGATCGCGAAGGCCCGCTCGTCGCCGGGGAACATGAAGTTGCGCAGCACGTCGGTGAAGCCGAACCGCCGGTACAGCCGCCAGGCGCGGGACGCCTGCTCGTCAGCCTCCGGAGTGGACAGCAGCACGGTCTGGCCCTCGGCCATCGCGAGCAGCGCGCGCAACTGCCGGGCGCCCACCCCGTGACCCTGGGCGACCGGGCGGACGTGCAACTCGACCACCTCGAAGCAGCGGGCCAGCCAGAACCGGCGGGACGGCTCGTCCAGCGCGGAGCGCACCTGGTCGTGCCACCACTGGCCGGGGGCGGAGGTGTAGCCGTACCCGAAGCCGGCGACCCGGCCGTCCGGGGTGGTGGTGGCGACCGCGCGGAAACCGGGGCGGCGCACGTGCGAACCGATGTAGCCGCGCCGGGTCTGCAGCAGCTCCTGCCGGTAGCCCATCGCCTCGCCGTAGACGGCGACCACGTCGTCGAGCCGGCGCAGCAGGTCGTCCGGCTGCCAAGCAACGAGCCTCATCGCTCCGTCCGCTCCTTCTCGTCAGCCGTCCAGCCCAGCACGGACCGGTCGCCGCTGATGTCCTGCACCGCGAAACGGGCGAAAAGCTCCTCCGCGTACCAGCGGTCGGCCGGAGTCCGGGCGATCGCCGCGCGATGCTGCGGCTGACGGTACGCGAAAGCCGTGAGATCCGTCGTGCTGCGCCACACGCTCACCGTGCCCTGCCAGCCGATCGGCGCCTCACCCACCCCGAACCGGGCCAGCAGCCCGGGCGCCCCGGCCACCTCCCGCTCCACCGCCGGGATCGCCCGCCAGAACCGGACCGCCCGGGTGGGCCGCAACCGGGCCCGGGTGAGCGCCAGCACCATCCCGTCGGCCCGCCGGCCGGTCGGCTGGAACGGGCTGCGCCCCGACCACTCGCCGCGACTGACCAACGGCTCCAGGTCGAGGCGGGCGCGGTGGGCGGCGATCCGGTCCCAGGACGGGAAGCTGACCGGCCGGTCGCTCACCGTGATCGCCGCGTACCGGGTGAGGTCGGCGTCGCCGGGCCCGAAGCCGTGGCTGGTGCCCAGGAATTTGGCGAACCGCACCCCTGGCCGGTACCGGCGTGCGAAGCCCATCCGCAGCATGGCCTGCGCGACAGCGTGCCGGGGCACCCGCCAGACGTGCAGGCTGACTCGTTCCGTCATGCGACCTCGGCGGGGGCGCCGTCCGTGACCCGGACCAACTCGGCGTAGGTGATCGGAAAGACCGACTGCGGCACGCCGCCGGCCGCCCACACCACCGGGAACTGCCCGAGGTCCACGTCGACCAGGGTCCGGACCGGTTTCGGGTGGCCGAGCGGGGCCACCCCGCCGATCGCCTGACCGGTGTGCTGCCGGACGAACTCGGGGGTGGCCCGGCGCAGCTTCGCGACGCCGAGCGCGGCCGCCACCTTCGCGGTGTCCACCCGGTGCGCCCCGGAGGTCAGCACGAGCAGCGGCTCACCGTCCGCATCGAAGATCAGCGAGTTGGCGATCTGGCCGACCTCGATGTCCAGCGCGGCCGCCGCGGCCGCCGCGGTGTGCACCGCCTCGTCCAGGATGACGATCTCGGCCGTCACCCCGGCGCTCTCCAGGGCGTCCCGCACCGCGGTCACGTTGGGATGGTTGTGCATCCCCTCATCCTGCCGCCTTCTCGCTGGCCTCCCACAGCTGGGCCGCCAGCTGCGGGTCACGGGCGTGCGGCGCCGGGCGGGTGAGCTGGTGCCCGACGTAGTAGCCGCCGTTCTCCAGCTCCGCGGCGGGCGCGGTGGCGAGCCAGACCAGCAGCTCGCCGGCCTTCTCCGGGGTGACCAGGAAGGGCGCGTACTTGTAGAAGAACCGGGTGAGCCGTCCGGTGCCGAAGTTGGTGCGCACCACACCCGGGTGGAACGACACGCTGGTCACCTGCGGCCAGCGGCGGGCCGCCTCGGCGGTGAACAGGATGTTCGCCGCCTTGCTCGCCCCGTACGCCTGCCAGGAGTTGTACTTGCGCTGCTCACCGGCCAGGTCGGCCGGGTCGGGCCGGCCCTGCATGTGCGCGCGGGACGCGGTGTTGACCACCCGGGCGCCGTCCAGCCGGGGCAGCAGCAGCTTCGTGAGCAGGAACGGAGCGAGGTGATTGCCCTGGACGGTGGCCTCGTAGCCGTCGGTTGTCCGCCGGTACTCACCGACCATGCCACCGGCGTTGTTCGCCAGCACGTCGATCCGCTGGTATCCGGCGAGCAACTGATCGGCCAGGGCGCGCACCTCGGCGAACGACTCGAAATCGGCCCGGAAACTGGCCGGCTCCCGCCCACCGGCCTGGCGTACCTGATCGACCGCCTCGGCGAGCCGCTGCGGATTGCGGCCCACCAGCACCACCTCGTCACCGCGGGCGGCGAACTGCTTCGCGGCCGCCAGGCCCACGCCCGAACTGCCGCCGGTCACCACGATCGTCGATGCCATCTGCCGCCTCCTGCTGTCTGTCTACCCCGTGCATCCTGGCACCCTGCCGGGTTTTCAGCGCGGGGGCCAGCGCCAGGGTCACCAGGATCGAGGCGACCGCCATCACGACGATCGCCGGCCCTGCCCCGAGAAACTCGGCGGTCCCACCGGCCAGCGCGGCGCCCGCCGCCTGCATCGTCTGCATCCCCGAACCGTGCAACCCCAACGCCTGGCCACGGACCTGCGGCGGGGTGAGCTCGATCAGCCGCTCCTGCAACAGCAGCGTGGAGGAATAGCCGACCGCGGCCACCGCGACGGCGAGCGCTGCGATCGGCATCGGCAGATTCAGGGCAAAGAGCAGATAGGGTACGGCGAGCAGCAGGCGCAGATACGGCCCGAGGCGGCGGCGCAGCCCCGGCGAGAGAAAACGTCCCGCGACGACGTCGCCGGCGAGCATGCCCACCGCCGAGGCGGCCAGCAGCAGACCGGCACCCGACGGCGCGTAGGGGACGAAGAGCGCCTCGCACCCGACGATCAGGCCGTTCGGCACCCACAGCGCCAGGTAGACGGGCCGGACCGCGGGCACCGACCAGAGCTGCCGGTTGACCCGCCAGGTCGCCGCGGGGGAGGGCCGTCCCGCCGCCCGAGCGGGCCGGCTCGACAGTCCGAACCGGGCCACCAGGCCGGCGGTCAGGAAGAGCCCGGCGCCGATCAGCTGCGTCTCGGCCGGGGACAGCACGGCCACCAGCACGCCGCCGGCGGCGAACCCGCAGATCTGCATCGTCCCGTTCGCGATGTTCAGCGCGGACCGCCCCAGCAGGTAGGCGTGCTCGGGCACCACATCGGTGAGCAGCCCGCCGCGGATGCCGCCGGCCACCGAACTGACCAGGCCCATCCCGAGCAGGACCAGGAAGACGGCCCAGACCGGGAACGCCGGCACAGCCAGAAGGGCCATCAGCGCGGCCGAGCAGAGGGCTGCCCCGGCGGTCGCGGCCCTCGGCGGCAGCCGGTCCGCCGCCGAGAGCAGCAGCGTGGCGCCGAGCATCTGCGCGATCGACGGGCCGAACATGCTCAGCGCCGTGAAGAAGGGTGAGCCGGTGCGCGCGTAGACGGCGGTGGCCAGGGCGAGGCCGCCGATGGTCAGGGCGGCGCTCTGCAGGCAGGAAGTGAGGAAGAGGGGCGTGAACTCGGGGGCGCGGAAGAGTTCCCGGTAGGAGCGCATGGTGCAGCAGTCTTCGGCGGCGGCCGCAGACCCGCTAATCTTTCGCACACCGGCGAAAGATTCTCTCCTGCTTCCTGTCTGCCTCTCCGCGCTTCCTCCTCCTAGCTTTCGGGTCCCTTCCTGCTTCCTGCCTCCTCCCTTCCTGCTTCCTTGCTTCCTGTTTCCTCGCTTCCGTTACTTCTTGTGCTGAAAGGCGGTGGTCTCGGTGGGCTGGTGGCAGGTGGACGCTGACACCCTCGCCGGCAGCCGGTTCGTCCTGTCACCGCTGGCCGAGACCACGGCGGCGCTCTCCCGGCTGCGCTGGGACATGGCGGGGCAGCCCGCCGAGCGGGACTGGCTGCGAGCCCACCACCCGGCCTATGCCGCGCACCTCACGACCGATCCGGTCACGGCGGCCCTCGCCGAAGCGCTGGTGCGCCCCCGCTGGATCAGCGACCTGGTGGCCCGGCCGCCCCAGGCCGCCGAGCGGTCGTTCGCCGACGAACTGGCGGAACTGCGGGCCACCCCGCCCCCGCTCGCCCGGGAACAGCTGACCCACGACGGCCGGCTGCCGGCCGGACTGGACCGTGACGACCTCGCCGACCGGGCCGCCGACCTGCTGACCTGGGTGTGGCGGCAAACCGTGGAACCGGAGTGGCCACGACGACGGCGACTGCTCGAGGCGGACGTCCTGGCGCGCACCCGGCAACTCAGCATCGGCGGCTGGGCAGCGGCCCTGGACCGGATGCGCGGCGGGGTCCGGTGGCTCGGCGGCGGGCGGTTGCAGATCAACGGGTACGACAACCCGCCCCGCGACATCTCCGGCAGCCGGCTGTACTTCGTACCGGTCACCCTGTCCCTGGGCTGCGTGGCCTGGCACGAACAGGAGCCCCGCCGGTACGCGGTGATCTACCAGTGCGCCGGGCTGCTCGCCGACGCCGGCCGCCCGGCGCCGGAACCCGGAGCGCTGGGCCGGCTGCTGGGCCCGGTGCGAGCGCGGGTCCTGATCGAGCTGGAACAGCCGCGAACCACCAGCCAACTGGTGGCGCTGACCGGGCAGGCGCTCGGCTCGATCGGCCGCCACCTGAAGATCCTGCTGGAGGCGGGGTTGGTCGCTCGGCGCCGAGCTGGGCGAAATGTGCTGTATACGCGTACCCCGGCGGGCGACACACTGGTCCATGCCGCCGCAACCCCTCCCTCGCCCAGCTAGGCGGCGTTTCTTCCCAGCCAGCCAGCCAGCCCCGCCCGCCCGCGCGTGGCATGCGCTCTGCCGTGGTCCTGCCTGGCGCTCTTCGGCCTTTGTGCGGCTGACGCTTGTCCGTTGGCGCTTGCTCTCTTCCACCGGCCGGCCCCCGCTGTTCGCGCTTCCGTGGGCTGTCACCGCGGTCCTCGCCCCGGCCAAGGCTGGCAGAGCATGTTGCTCGTATCCCCACGCCTGTTGCGCGTACCCCACCCGGCAGCCGCTCGGCCACCCGCCGGGCTGGAGCTGTTGTCGTGCTCGCCTGCCGGTGCCCGCCGGGCTGGAGCTGTTCGTCGAGCCCGCCTACCTGCGCCCCGCCGGGCTGGAGCTGTTCGTCGAGCCCGCCTACCTGCGCCCCGCCGGGCTTGGGGCTGCTCATCGCGCCTACCGCCGCCGTACCGCGTGGCGCTAGCCGTGGCGGGCCATCGGCTGTGGCCGCCCGGCTGGCGCTCAGTGCCGTTTGGCGCCCTCGCGACAGCGCTGAGCGCCGGCCGAGGCGTCCCGCGTCTTGTCGATCACCCGTTCGAAAAGATGCCCGCCGCGGGGCCGTGAAGGTTGCGTTTTTGTCGTAGGGGGGTGTTAGTCTCTGCGGTAGTTAGAACGGATGTTCGAAAGGGCGACATCGTCCAGACGGCGACGTTCTGATCGGGAGCGTGTTTCGCGGCGCGACTCCCGAGGCGGCACCCGCGAAGTGCCGCGCGCGTGGTTCGGGCATTCGCGGGCCCGAATCCGTACAAGGCAGGCCGTCGCTCGCCACCCCCGACCCCCGGTGGCGAGCGGCGGACCCGCCGGGCGGTGCCGGCCGGGTGTGGTGTGGGGAAGCTTCACACCCGGTCGGCTCGCCGCCGGGGCAGGCTTCACGGTTTGCCCGACGGGGCTCCGGCTCTGCCCGCTGGAGCCCCGTTCCGGCCCCGGCCGGCCCGTTCGCGGGCTGGTTCGGCCCCTCACGTCGGATGCGGAACAGGCGAGGAGAAACAACCATGGCGAGCACCACTGCCCCGGGCCTCGAGCCGGCTCCCGGTCCGGCTCGTATCGGCACGGCCGCCACCAGGGCGGAGGCGCCCACAGTTCCGGCGCACATGCTGCCACACCGTTCACCGGCCCAGCTGCTGACGATCGCCCGCCAGGGGCTGGACGAGGCGGCGCACACCACCCCAGACGGCCTGCGATATGCGGCCGCCCACCTGGCTGCCCTGCGCGCGGCCGCTGCTCTGCTGGCCGCCCGCGCCCGCCCGTCCGCGCCCGGCCGCCGCACCAGGGCGACCAGCGTCTGGTCCCTGCTGGTCCTGGTGGCCCCCGAGTTCAGCGACTGGGCCGGCTACTTCGCCCTCGGCGCAGGCAAGCGCGCCGCCGCCGAGGCCGGCATCCCCCGCGTGGTGAGCGCCCGCGAGGCCGACGACCTGCTGCGCGCAGCCGAGCAGTTCGTCACCGTGGCCGAGGCCTCCCTCGGTCTGTCCTACCAGCCACCCCTGGCCGCCTGACGCCCACCGTCCGGCGTGATCGCGCCGCTTCCGGGTCCGTTGTCATGGTGGCCGCGTTGCTCTTGACCGTTATCGCGGATTCACGCTGCTCTCGGCTGTTGCCGTCGTGGTCGCGCTGCTCTCGGCTGCCGTCGGGGCTTCCCGGCCGATGTCGTGGGGGATCACGCGCCGCATCGCGGCCGCTGTCCCGAGTGCTGCCGCCGTTCTCCGGCATCGCAGGAGGTCGATGTGGTGCTAGCTCTGCATTCTGCGGGTGGTTGACCGTGGGCGGATCTCGGTACAGCGGGTTGGCAGTGGAGTCCGCCCCCGATAGCGGCGTGCCGGGCTGGGAGCCGGTGTGCCGAGTTCGGGTTGCTGTCGGCTCGCTTCCCTCTCTTCCTGAGCACCTCCGATTGGTGGACCCCTCCCGCCTTACCCCGGCCCACGGCCTCCCGCTGGACCGTGCTCTCCTGCTAGGCCGTGCCCTCCCGTCAGGCCGCGGCCTCCCGCTGGGCCGCAACGTTTTGTTGCGCGGGCGCGGTCTGCTGGTGGAGGCGTAGTGGAGGCGGGCGTGCGTACGTTGCTGGTCTGGTGTCCGGACTGGCCGATCGTCGCTGCCGAGATTGTGGATGGGGTGGCGGCCGGAGAAGCGGTCGTGGTGATGTCGAACAACCGGGTGCTGGCCTGTTCGGAGGCGGCGCGGCGGGAAGGGGTGCGGCGGGGGCTGCGGCGGCGGGAGGCGCAGAGCCGGTGTCCGTGGCTGACCGTGGTGGAGCACGATCCGGGGCGGGACGCCCGGGCCTTCGAGCCGGTGGTGGCGGCGATCGAGGAGGTCGTGGCCGGGGTCGAGGTGATCCGGGCGGGGGCGTGTGCGGTTGCGGTGCGTGGGCCGGCCCGGTATTTCGGCGGTGAGGAAGTGGCGGCCGAGCGGATCGTCGAGCAGGTCGCGCAGGCGTGCGCGGTGGAGTGCCAGGTCGGGATCGCGGAGGGTGTCTTCGCGGCCGGGATCGCGGCTCGGACGGGGCGGATCGTTCCGGTGGGGGAGACGCGGGGCTTTCTGTCGGGCGTACCCGTTGAGGCTCTGGAAAGGCCGGACCTGACTGACCTGCTGCAACGGCTGGGGGTGAAGACGCTCGGTGAGTTCGCCGCGTTGCCTGCGGGGGATGTGCTGACCAGGTTCGGATTTGATGGTGCGCTGGCGCACCGGCTGGCGTGCGGGGCCGATCACCGGCCGCTCGCGGTACGGAAGCCGCCGCTCGATCTGGCGGTCGAGGAGACCTACGACGAACCGCTGGAGCGGGTGGATGTGGCCGCGTTCGCCGGCCGGGTGCTGGCCGAGCGTCTGCACGAGGGGCTCGCCGCGCACGGGCTGGCCTGCACCCGGCTCGGGGTGGAGGCGGTCACTGTGGACGGCCAGGAGCTGTTCCGGATGTGGCGGCACGACGGCACCCTCACCGCCACGGCCATCGCCGACCGGGTGCGCTGGCAGTTGGACGGCTGGCTCACCGGGGCGCGGCGCGGTGTCCTGGACCGGCCCACCGCCGGGCTGGTCCGGTTGCGGCTGGTGCCGGACGGGGTTCTGGTCCATCTCGGACTACAGCCCGGCCTCTGGGGTGACACCGGTGCGGAGCGGGACCGGGCGCACCGGGTCTTCAGCCGGGTGCAGGGTCTGCTCGGTCCGAACGCGGTAGTGACTCCGGTGCTCGGTGGCGGGCGATCGGCGGATGATCAGATTCGGTTGGTGCCGTGGGGGGACGAGCGCGAGCCGTCCCGGCCCGGTGCCGTCCACGCCGACCCGATTCCCCGCGTCGCGGTGGCCGCGGAGCGACCCGCAGCGCCGCTTCTGCGCCTGGTCAGGTCGATGGCCGAGGACAAAGTGGTCAGGCGGGACGCGGTCGAGGGCGAGGCGGCGGGGGATGAGGCAGGCGAGGAATTGGCTGCCGTGGTGCAGCTCCGGCCGGGGCGGGCAGCGCCGGGATCACGCCTGCGATCGGTCCCGGATATTTCGGCCGATCCCATTAACAGCGGGCCAGTGCAGCCCGGCGGCGGGCCGGGCGAGCCTGAGCCCGACGGTGCGCGGGCCGGCGGCGGGCTGAGGGAATCCGGCGGTGCGCGGGCCGGCGGTGAAGCGGTCAGCCTGGCCGAGGCTCGCGGTGGGCGGTCCGGCCACAGCCGGACGGCGCTGGGGAAAGGTCCGCAAGGCCGGGAGGAAGCAGCAGGAAAGGGTGAGTGGCCCGTGCCCGGCCCGGCGAAGCGGCCCGGCCGGAAAGCCGCCCGGCAGATTGCGTTGCCGCCCTGGCCGGGCCGTTTGCCGCGGCCGGCGCCGGCGATGGTTCCGGCCCGGCCGGCGCCGGCTGTGGTGCTCGATGCGGCCGGCCGGCCGGTCGGGGTGAGCGCCCGGCTCGAGCTGAGCGGGCCGCCGGTGACCGTCACTGTGGAGCGCGGCGCCCCGGCCGAGATCGTCGGCTGGGCCGGACCGTGGCCGGTGGACGAGCGCTGGTGGGCGGCCGGGGAGGCACGGCGGCAGGCCAGGTTCCAGGTGATGCTGGCCGGCGGGCGGGCGATGCTGTTGTCGCTGGCCAGCGGCCATTGGCTGGTGGAAGCGGTGTACGACTGATGGGCTTCAACAATCCGGATGTCCCCTGGTCACAGCTGGAGGGCGCGCTGTCCGGCCGGAAAAGGGACCTGTGGGCGGTCAACGACGACCAGCCGGTGGTGGATCCGCTCGCGATCGACGGGGACGGCGGCGACTCACCGGCCTGGAGCCGGAAACGCCAGCCCTACCAGGCCACGCCCGGCCTGGTGCGGTCCGAGAGCACCACGGCGTACGCGGAATTGCACTGCCACACCAACTTCAGCTTCCTGGACGGCGCCAGCCACCCCGAGGAACTCGCCGAGGAGGCGGCCCGGCTGGGTCTGCGGGGTCTGGCGGTCACCGATCATGACGGTTTCTACGGTGTGGTCCGGTTTTCCCAGGCGGCCCGGGAGCTGGGCCTGCCGACGATCTTCGGCGCCGAGTTGTCGCTGGGGCTGTCCCGGCCGCAGAACGGGGAGCCGGACCCGGAGGGCGTACATCTGCTGGCTCTGGCGCACGGACACGAGGGCTACTCCCGGCTGGCCCGGGTGATCTCGCAGGCCCAGTTGCGGGGCGGGGAGAAGGGGAAACCCGACTACGGCGACGTGGAGCAGGTGGCCGAGGTGCTCAAGGACCATGTGCTGGTGCTGACCGGCTGCCGCAAGGGCACGGTTCCGCAGGCGCTGGCCACCGGCGGCATCGAGAAAGCGGCGTACGAGTTGGACCGCCTCGTCGACCTGTTCGGCGCTCCGAACGTGGCGGTGGAGCTGACCGCTCACGGTGACCCGTACGACGACGATCGCAACGACGTCCTGTTCGACCTGGCCGGCAGCCGCGGGCTGGAGGTGGTCGCCACCAACAACGTGCACTACGCGACCCCGTCCCGGCGCCGGCTGGCGACCGCTCTGGCCGCGGTCCGGGCCCGGCGCAGCCTGGACGACATGGACGGCTGGCTGCCCGGGGCCGGCGCCGCCCATCTGCGCAGCGGGGACGAGATGGCCCGCCGGTTCGCCGCCTACCCGAAAGCGGTGGCGAACGCCGCGATGTTCGGTGAGGGTCTCGCCTTCAACCTGGATCTGGTCGCGCCGAGGCTGCCGGACTACCCGGTGCCGAGCGGGCACACCGAGATGAGCTGGCTGCGGGAGCTGACCATGGACGGCGCCCGGAAACGGTACGGCGAGCATCACCCGAAGGCCTATGCGCAGATCGAGAAGGAACTGCGCATGATCGAGGAACTCGGCTTCCCCGGCTATTTCCTCGTCGTTTACGACATAGTCCGATTTTGCCGGGAAAACAACATCTACTGCCAGGGGCGCGGATCAGCGGCCAACTCCGCGGTCTGCTACGCGCTGTGGATTACCAACGTCGACTCGGTGAAGTACGGCCTGCTCTTCGAGCGCTTCCTCGCCCCGGAACGCGACGGCCCACCCGACATCGACGTGGACATCGAGTCGGACCGGCGCGAGGAGGTCATCCAGCACGTCTACGGGAAGTACGGCCGGGAGCACACCGCGCAGGTGGCGAACGTGATCTCGTACCGGCCGCGGTCGGCGGTGCGCGACATCGCCCGGGCGTTCGGTTTCTCACCCGGCCAGCAGGACGCCTGGAGCAAGCAGATCGACCGCTGGGGTGACGTGGCGGCAGCCGACGAGGACATCCCGCAGCAGGTGATCGACTTTGCCAACGAGGTGCAGACCTTCCCGCGGCATCTCGGCATCCACTCCGGCGGCATGGTGATCTGCGACCGGCCGATCATCGAGGTCTGTCCGGTGGAGTGGGGGCGGATGCCGGGCCGCACGGTCCTGCAGTGGGACAAGGACGACTGTGCCGCCGTCGACCTGGTCAAGTTCGACCTGCTCGGGCTCGGGATGCTGTCGGCGCTGCACTACGCCTACGACATGATCGAGGACGAGCTGGACATCAGCACGATGCCGCTCGACGACGAAGAGGTCTACGCGATGCTCTGCCGGGCCGACTCGGTCGGGGTCTTCCAGGTGGAGAGCCGCGCCCAGATGGCCACGCTGCCCCGCCTCAAGCCGGACAAGTTCTACGACCTGGTCATCGAGGTGGCGCTGATCCGTCCCGGTCCGATTCAGGGCGGCTCGGTCCACCCGTACATCCGCCGCAAGAACGGCCTCGAGCCGCCCCTCGTGCCGCACCACCTGATGGAGAACGCGCTGGCCAAGACCCTCGGCGTGCCGCTCTTCCAGGAGCAGCTGATGCAGCTGGCGATCGATGTGGCCGGCTTCGACGCGGCCGAGGCCGACCAGCTGCGGCGCGCGATGGGCGCGAAGCGCTCCATCACCAAGATGGAGAAGATCAAGAAGCGACTGTACGACGGGATGGCCGCGAACGGGATCAACGGCGAACTCGCCGACGACCTGTTCCTGAAGCTCTCCGCCTTCGCCAGTTACGGCTTCCCGGAGAGCCACGCGATGAGCTTCGCCTACCTGGTCTACGCGAGCGCCTGGCTGAAGCGGTACCACCCGGCGGCGTTCTGCGCGGCCCTTCTCAACGCCCAGCCGATGGGTTTCTACTCGCCGCAGACGCTGGTCGACGACGCCCGCCGGCACGGTGTCGAGGTGCGCCGGCCGGACATCAACCTGAGCGACGCGGCGGCCACCCTGGAGACCACGCCGCAGACCCGCCGCAAGAGCGAGCCGGGGGAACCGCCGCACGCCTGGGGACTCGGTGGTCCGGCCGTCCGGCAGGGGCTGTCCAGTGTCCGCACGATCGGGGCCGAGCTCGCCGAGCGGATCGAGGAGGAACGCAAGGCGAACGGGATGTACAAGTCGATGACGGATCTCGCTCGGCGTACCGGATGCTCGACTGCCCACCTGGAGGCCCTCGCGACCGCCGATGCTTTTGCGGGTTTCGGTCTTTCGCGCCGTGAGGCGCTCTGGGCCGCGGGTGCGGCCGCCCTGGACAAACCGGACCGTCTGCCCGGCACGGTGACCGGCACGGACGCGCCGATGCTGCCCGGTATGAGCGAGGTGGACGAGCTGGTCGCGGACGTCTGGGCGACCGGGTTGTCGCCGGACACGCATCCGGCGCGGTTCATCCGGACCGAGTTGGAGCAGGCCGGCGCGCTGCCGATCGACCGGCTGCCGGAGGTGGAGGCGGGCACCCGGATCCGGGTCGGCGGGATCGTCACCCACCGGCAGCGGCCGGCCACCGCGGGCGGGGTGACGTTCGTGAACCTGGAGGACGAGACCGGGATGCTCAACGTGACCTGCTCGCCGGGGCTCTGGCAGCGCTATCGGCGGGTGGCTCGCAGCAGCACCGCCCTGCTGGTCCGGGGCCGGCTGGAGAAGGCCGAGGGAGTGCTGAACCTGGTGGCCGACCGGCTCGAGGAGGTGACACCACCGGTGACCCCCGCGTCTCGCGATTTCCGGTGAATTGCACCTTTCGCGGTATAGGGTGCACTCCGAAACGATCCGGGGGTGCACCATGATTCATACGATGATCGGCCTTGTCGCGATGTCTGCCGGGCTGGTGGGCGGTCCCGCGCCCCGTGCCGACCTCACCCTGACCTACGAGGCCGACGCCGGCTTCGCGGCGGCCGTCAAACTGACCTGCGATCCGGTCGGAGGCGGTCACCCCAAACCCGCCCAGGCCTGCACCATGCTGCGGAAGGCCGGTGCGGACCCGGGCAAGCTGGAGCCGGGCGACTCCATGTGTGTGCTGCTCTACCAGCCGGTGAAAGCCGAGCTCAAGGGGACGTGGCGGGGGCGGTCCGTGCAATGGACGCAGACCTACGGCAACACCTGCGAGATGAACCGCGCGACGGGTGTCCTCTTCGACTTCTAGGTCAGGGCTAGTCTGCCCTGGTGGAAACTGCATCTGCGCGTACCGGCAGGCCGGCCCGCACCGCGGCGGTCTGGGCGGTTCTCCGCCGGGAGTTGGACCGGCACGCCGGCCGGGAGCTGACCGTGCTGGACGTCGGCGGCGGGACCGGCGGGTTCGCCGTGCCGCTCGCCGAGGCCGGCCACACCGTCACGGTGATCGACGCGAGCCCGGACGCGCTCGCCGCCCTGACCCGGCGCGCCGCCGATGCGGGCGTCGCCGACCGGGTCCGTGCCGTGCAGGGCGACGGCGACGCGCTGGCCGGCCTGGTCGCGCCCGGCAGCGCCGACCTGATCCTGTGCCACTCGGTGCTCGAGGTGGTCGACGAACCCACCCGGGTGGTGTCGGCGATCGCCGCCGCGCTGCGTCCCGGCGGCGCGGTCAGCCTGCTGGTGGCCAGCCGGGCCGCCGCGATCCTCGGCCGGGCCGTCAACGGCCATCTGCACGCGGCGGCCGCCCTGGTCACCGACCCGGCCGGGCGCGCCGGGCCGCGCGACACCCTGCTGCGCAGGTACGACGCGGACAGCGCCACCGCCCTCCTGCAGGCCGCGGGTCTGCAGGTGGAGGAGACCCATGGGGTACGTGTGGTCGCCGACCTGCTGCCGGCCGCGGTGCTCGAGGAGGACCCGCAGGCCGTCCTGGAGCTGGAGCTGGCGCTGAGCTCGCGCCCGCCGTTCCGGGACATCGCCTCCCAACTGCACCTCTTCGCTCGTCGCACCGCATGAGCACGCCCGAGGACGGCCTGCACCCCGACGCGTTGCGGACGCTGTCCCCGGCGTACGGATCAGGAAGCCTGGCCGACCTGCTGCCCAGCGCCTGTGCCGTGCTCGGCGTGCCCGGCGCGGTGGACGTCCTCGGCCTCGCCGCCCGCCTGGACGGCATCGACAAGATCGGCGTGCTGCTGGTCGACGGCCTCGGCGCCTATCAGCTGCCGCTGGCCGCCCCGCACGCGCCGGTCCTCGCCGACCTCGCCGCCGGCGGCCGCGGTCACGCCGGCACGCTGACCGCCGGCTTCCCCTCCACCACGCCGGTCAGCCTGGTCACGCTCGGCACCGGCGTGCCGCCCGGGTCGCACGGCATCCTCGGGTTCACCGTGCGCCGCCCGGACGGCGGCGTGCTCACCCACATCTTCTGGGGCGACGACCCCGACCCGCGGCAGTGGCAGCCGGTGCCCACCTGGATGGAGACCGCCGTGGCCGCCGGGGTGCGGGTCACCGTGGTCAGCCGGCCGGCGTTCGAGGGCAGCGGCCTCAGCCTGGCGGCCAACCGCGGCGGCGTCTACCACGGCGCCGGTGACGGCCCGGCCGTCGCCGCCGGGATGATCGCGGCGCTGAGCGCGGGCCCCGGCCCGGCCCTGGTCTACGGCTACCACCCGGACCTCGACCACTTCGGCCACGAGGACGGCGTCGGCTCGGAGAACTGGCGCCGCGCGGCCCGCGGCGTGAACGACCTCCTCGACCAACTGGTCCACGACCTGCCGCCGGGCGCCGCCCTGCTGGTGGTCGCCGACCACGGCCAGCTCAACATCCCGGAGGGCGGCCGCTACGACATGGCCGACATCCCGGCCCTGAGCGACGGCGTGATCGGGGTGGCCGGCGAACCCCGGGTCCGCTACCTGTACGCCGCCGACGGCGCCCTGGACACCGTCCTGGCGAACTGGCGCGGCGTGTTCGGCCGCGACGCGCGCGTGCTGGCCCGGGACGAGGCGATCAGCGAGGGCTGGTTCGGCCCGGTGCCGCCGGCCCATGCGAACCGGATCGGCGACGTCGTGGTGATCTGTCAGGGACGGGCCGTGTCGGTCGCTTCCGGCTGGGAGCCGGACAAAGCAGGACGCCTCGTGGCCTATCACGGGTCGGTCACCGCAGCCGAGATGACCGTTCCGTTGTTGATCGTGCGCTGACCCGTCGTACCCGCCCTGAGCACGTGTGTTGGAGCACCGGACCGCTCCGCCATCCGGTCTTTTGCGACGAACCGATCTTCCGGGCACGGAAAATCACCCGCACTCGGCCGTCGTCCGGCTTTCCGACCCGCCAACCCGCTCGTAGACTTGCGTGATAAGGCAGCCGAGGGCTGCCCCGTTTCACCACACCTGCACCACCCCGACCCCACCACGGGGCCGGACATGCGCCCGGGGAGGAATGCCGTGCCGCTCTCGGAGCACGAGCAGCGGCTGTTCGATCAGATCGAGCGGTCGCTTGCCGAGGACCCCAAGTTCGCCTCGGCTGTGCGGGCCAGCGACCCGCGTTTCCATGCACGGCGCCGGCTCCTCATCGCCGCGTTCGTGATCGTCCTTGGACTCGCTCTCGTCGTCTACGGGACCGTGAGCCAGAACACGCCGCTCGGCGTGGCCGGCTTCGTCGTCATGCTGGGCTCAGCGGCCTTCGCGATGCAGTCGCGGCGCCGCAGCCAGGCCCCCGACCTGAAATCGGTCGGCGGCACCGCATCACGGCGCACACGGCAGGGAGGCGGCCGTAAGGGCGGCCTCATCGACAGGCTCGAGGACCGGTGGCGGCAGCGCCCGGAGGGACATCGCTGACCCGCTGAGCCGGCGCCAGGCCGGCTCCTGACGAGGCGGCCGGCCTACGGCCGCCTTCGTCGTGTCGTCACGCGAAACCCGCTTCATCCGGCCGGGGTGATTCGCTGCCGGCTTTTTCGTGGTACGCCTACGCGTCCTGCCGCTCGCGGCCCCTGGGCCGTAGCCACTCGCGCACGCCACTCCGCCGCCGGGCTGATGCTGCCGCCCAGCTGCTCCGCAGCCTCTCCCGCATGCGGTCCGCCGCCGGGCTGATGCTGTCGGTCGGCTGCTCCGCAACCTCCCAAACAGCCCTGAGTGCCAGCTCGGCTGCGCTGGCTGCTCCGCAACCTCCCAAACAGCCCTGAGTGCCAGCTCGGCTGCGCTGGCTGCTCCGCAACCTCCCAAACAGCCCTGAGTGCCAGCTCGGCTGCGCTGGCTGACGGTGGCGGTTGTTTCGCGGCGTTTGAGGCAGCGTTGGGTGTCAGCTGGGTGGGTTGGCTGACGGTGGCGGTTGCTTCGGGGTGTTTGAGGCAGCGTTGGGTGTCAGCTGGGTGGGTTGGCTGACGGTGGCGGTTGCTTCGGGGTGTTTGAGGCAGCGTTGGGTGTCAGCTGGGTGGGTTGGCTGACGGTGGCGGTTGCTTCGGGGCGTTTGAGGCAGCGTTGGGTGTCAGCCGGGCGGGTCGGCTGACGCTGGCGGTTGCTTCGGGGCGTTTGAGGCAGCGTTGGGTGTCAGCTGGGCGGGTTGGCTGACGGTGGCGGTTGCTTCGGGGCGTTTGAGGCAGCGTTGGGTGTCAGCTGGGCGGGTCGGCTGACGGTGACGGTTGCTTCCCAGCCCTTTAAGCAGCGCTGGGCGTCAGCCCGGGATACGGGGCTGGCGTCTGGGGGGCGGGCTGGTGGTCAGGGCTGGTTGCGGGCGGTCTGGGCAGCACCGAGCGCCAGCCGGTGGGGCGTGGCTGGCGCTCAGTGCTGTTCAGGTGTGTTCAGCGGGCTCGGGAATCTTTCAGCGGGCCCGGCTCAGCAGCCGGCGTGGGCTGAAGCGGCTCAACGAGTCCCGCATGCGGGTCATCGCCTCCGCGGCCCGGGTGGACCACTCGGCGACTGCGAGGCGCCAGCTCAGCACCACCGACGGCGGCAGCAGGAGGGCCCGCATCCTGGTCCGGAACGTGGCCGAGCCGGCCACGCCGGTCCGGATCCGGCCGAGCGCCGCGGTGAGTTCCGCACCCTGGAGCGGCTGTCGCGCGTACCGGGCTCGTTCTTCGGCCGTGCCCAACAACGTTGCGGCCTCGGCCGCGTCGCCGGCCAGCTCGGTCTCCCGGATCAACCGCTGCGCGGTGTGCCGCGGCGTCTCCGTCGGATCGACCGGAACCCGGAAATCGATCATCGTGTCGATCAGTTCGTCCCAGGCCGCATGGGCGTCGGCGCGGGCGCGTACCGAATCGCTGGTCACGACGATGTCGGTGATCGAGCCGGCCGGCCCGGATCCGCCTGCCGGGACCGCGGTGGCGGTCGCGCCCACGGTGACCGAGTGTCGTCGTCGGCGCAGCAGGGCCCGGCGCATCGCCGGGATCAGCAACAGGGCGATGGCGAGCGCCACGCCGCCGGCGATCATCGCGCCGGTCCACGAGCCGTCGTCCGGAACGATGCCGTCGTCGATCACCGAACTGCCGCCGTCGTTGCCCTGGTCGGGGCGGTTGGGCGTGTTCGGCGCCGCCGAGGACTCGGTCTCCGGGTCGGTGGCGCCCGCCGAGGCGGAGGCCGTCGGCTCGGGCTCGTCGACGTTGCGCGCCCACGGCGTACGCGTCGACCCGACCACCCCGCCCGCGGGCGTGGCGTCGAACGGCACCCACCCGAAGCCGTCCAGGTAGACCTCGGTCCACGCATGCGCGTTCTTGTTCGAGATCTGGTACGCCCCGTTGCCGAGCGAGGTGCCCCGGGTGAAGCCGAACGCCACCCGTGCCGGGATCCCGGCGACCCGGACCATCCATGCCATCGCCGCCGCGTACTGCTGGCAGAAGCCGGACTTGTTCTTCAGGAAGGCGGAGATGTCGGTGGTGTTGCCGGCCGACTCGGCGACCATGGCGTACCGGAAGCCGTTCTTCTGGGAGAAGTGCTCGTAGATCGCCCGGACCCTGTCGTACTCCGTCTCCTGGTCCGCGATCAGGCCCTTGACCAGGCGCTCCACCGCCGGATCGTCCGGCGACTCGGTGTAGCGGAGCAGCGGGTTGCCCGGCTCCAGCGGCTGCGCGGTCCGCAGGTCCGCCCGGCTGTACCGGGGCCGCTGGTAGGTGAACGTATACTTCTGCTCTCCGGTCGTCGTACGCCCGGAGAAGAGCACCTGCTGGTTCCGGTCGTACGACCAGTTGCCGTTGAGGTCACTGACCTCGGTCGGATAGGTGTAGAGCGGCGCCATGCTCTGCTGCAGCGCGTCGCTGACCTCCACCTCGGCGCGGAACTGGGCCAGCGCTGCCCGGGAGGCCGCCTCGCGCGGATCGGGCAGTCCCTGTGCGAGCGACTGTCCCTTCGGGGCCTCGTTGCCGAAGCCGTCGGTGGTCAGCACGTCGGCGACCGCGAACCGCAGGTAGAACGGCTCCGGCTCGTTGGTCGTCACCTTGATGACGTTGACCGTGGCGGACTGGTTGAGCTGGCCGCTGAGCGCCGCGAACAGGTTGATCCGTCCACCGCCGGGGCCGCCGATGCCGGGGCCCACGCCGGTGCCGCTCTGGGTGAGCCGGGAGAGCAGGCCACCGCTGACCGTCGGCACCGCCAGGGGCAGCAGCACCGCGACGAGCACGCCGATCACGCCGATCCGGCGGCCGGCCGCGGCGAGCGGGGACGGCTCCCAGACGTCGACGTCCCGGCCGTCGCCGGTGAAGCGGCGGCCGAACCTGCGTACCCGGTCGACGTTGTCCGCCACCAGCAGCCACATGTAGCCGGCCGCGCCGATGATGAACGGCACCACCGGAACGCTGTCCAGGTAGACGGCGACCGGGATGGAGTAGATCGCGAGCATCGGCAACCCGGCCAGGGCGGGCTTGCGGAACACCGCGGTCAGCAGGTCCACCAGGATGGCGACCGCGCCGATGCCGAGGACGGTGACGAAGTGCAGGCCGTCGCGGTCCGGCACCGGCACACCGTACGACCGGGTGTCCTCACCGGCCTGCTGGATCAGGTCCGCGAAGTGCGCGAACGTGGCCGGCTGCGGGATCAGGATCTCTTTGCCGCTCGGGAAGATCCAGGTCAGGGCAAGTGCGAGCGCCACCACCATGCACAGGGTCTGCGCCCAGGTGGGGAACCGGAGGGTACGCGCACCGACCGCCGCCCCGGCGATCAGCAGCACCGTGAGCAGGCTCTGCAGCAGCCAGGTCCAGGAGTCGAAGATCGCCGAGAGCGGGGCGGCGGCGAGCAGTGTCGCAGCCGCCGCGACGAGTCCGAGACGACGCCGGCCGGTCATCGGGTCACCCCGCTGACGGTCTCGGCCATCGCCGCCCGGTACGCGAAGCCCTGCGACCCGCGGCCCACCGACGGCCAGAGCGCGGGCAGTGTCGCCCCGTGCGTGACCGGGACCGAACGCCAGCCGCTGCGGACCAGCGCGAGCGACGCGGCACTGTTCTCCCGGTCCGCGTCCTGACGGTCGCCGTCGGTCAGCGGCAGCCAGGACGAGCTGTCGATGGCGAACCCGATGCAGCTCGCCCCGTTGCCGCGCAGGCCGCTGAGCAGCTCCGCCTCGGCCACGGTGAGCTCGCCGAACAGGCCGATCACCAGTCCGCCGTCGGACCGGCGCCGAACCTGTTCGACCAGCACCGAGAGGTCGCCGTTCGCGGTGAGTTTCACGTCCGCGAGGGTGTCCAGGATCAGGCCCTCGTTGCCCGCCTCGGAGGCGTCGATGTCCACGCCGGTGCCGGTGACCAGCCGCAGCTTGTACCCGGCCTGCCGCAGGTGGACCGCGATGCTGGCGGTCGCCGAGACGGCCCACTCGAAGCTGGCCGTCGGGCCTTCGCCCCGATGTGCGTTCAGCCGGGTGTCGAGCACCACGGTGGCCCGGCTCTCCCAGGGCTGTTCCTCGCGGCGGACCATCAGCTCACCGGTACGCGCGGTCGACCGCCAGTGCACCCGGCGCAGGTCGTCGCCGCGCCGGTACTCCCGGGTCGCCGCGTCGTCCTCGCCGTGCACCGCGACCGAACGGGCCCGGCTCTCGCCGGTGCCCGCGTACTCGCCGGCCAGCCGGACCCGGGGCAGCGCAACCACCTGCGGAATCACGGTGAGCCGGTCCACACTGGGGAAGGACCGGGTGAGTTCGCAGAGCCCGAACGGGTCGGTCAGCCGCACCATGAGCGGGCCGATCGGGTACCGGCCGCGCACGTCGGCACGCACGGTGTACGCCACCGAGCTGGCCTGGTGCGCGCCGAGGCGTTCCAGCACCACCCGGGGCCGGCTGCCCAGCGCGTACGGCAGGCGGTCCTCCAGCAGCATGGTGCCGGTGGGCAGCCGGGACAGGTTCTGCAGGCGCAGGATCACCCGGGCGCTCGAGCCGACCGGGGTGCGGGCCGGCTCCAACGACCGGGTGCAGGCCAGTTTGTACCGGCTGCGTCCGACGTACCACGCGGCCAGCAGCGGCAGCGCGCCGAGCAGGACCGCGACCCGGAGCAGGTCGCGTTCGCCCAGGATGAGCGCCGAGACCGCGGCGGCGATGCCAGCGGCCAGGAACGAGCGGCCGCGCGTGGTGAGACCCCGCAGCGCCTCTCGCATCGTCAACGCCCCCGCGACTCGTACGAGCTGCGGCCGTCCCGGGTGTCGTACGGGTTGCGGGACCGGTCGTGCGGCAACGGCAGCCGGTGCACGATCTCCGAGACGATCGTGTCCGTGGTCCGCCGGTTGAGCTGGGCGTCCGCGGTCGGGATGATCCGGTGCGCGAGGACCGGCACGGCCAGCGCCTGCAAGTCGTCGGGGAGCACGTAGTCGCGGCCCTCGAGCGCGGCCACCGCCTTGGCTGTCCGGATCAGCTGGAGGGTGGACCGCGGGGACGCGCCGAGACGGATCTCCGGCGCCTCGCGGGTCGCGGTGACCAGAGCGATCGCGTACTGCTGGACGGCGTCGGCGGCGTGCACGTGCCGGACCGTCTCGATCAGCCGCCGGACCAGCGCGGCGTCGGCGACGGCCCGCAGATCGTTCAGCGGGTCGTGGTCGCCGTGCGCCCCGAGCATCGCCAGCTCGGCGCGCGGGTCCGGGTAGCCCATGGCGATCCGGGCGGTGAACCGGTCGCGCTGCGCCTCGGGCAGCGGGTAGGTCCCCTCCATCTCGATCGGGTTCTGCGTGGCGACCACCATGAACGGCGCCTGCAACTCGTACGTCGTGCCGTCGACGGTTACCTGCCGCTCCTCCATGCACTCCAGCAGGGCGGACTGCGTCTTCGGCGACGCCCGGTTGATCTCGTCGCCGACCACCAGGTTGGCGAAGACGGCGCCCGGTTTGAACTCGAAGTCGCGCGTCTCCTGGTTGTAGACGCTGACCCCGGTCACATCGCTGGGCAGCAGGTCGGGCGTGAACTGGATCCGGCGGACCGAGCAGTCGATGGAGCGGGCGAGCGCCTTGGCCAGCTTGGTCTTGCCGACACCCGGCACGTCCTCGATGAGCAGGTGCCCTTCGGCAAGCAGCACCGCGAGCGCCAGTCGTACCGTAGCGCTCTTGCCCTCGATGACCTGCTCGATGTTGGCCATGATGGCTTGCGTCGCGGCACCGAACTCGGCGCTCGTCAGCGGGCCTGCCGGCTCGCCCCAGGTCGGCGTTGTCACGGGCCTCCTCCAAGTCGTGTATGCCCCCGTGGGGTGATCCCCACCCCCCGTGCGAGGGCATCGAAGGTTGCGGGCGCCCAGCGGCCGTGGGCCTCCGGCGCTCGCCGCCCGTCCCCACAGGTTATCCCCGGACGCAACGATCGCCGAAAGGCCCGGATCGACGAAGATCCGACTCCGCGCGGATATACCGGTCGCCGCGTACAGCGGGTATGCGGGTATCATGCTTGCCATGGCTCGGTCTGTTCTGCTCCTTAGCCGGCCGTGCTGATCCGTTAAGCGGACCAAGCACGGCGCCCCCTCCTGCGTGAGGGGCTTTTTTATGCCCGAAGCGACCGACGAGATGGTGAAAGATGAGCGAGACCGAGACCCCGCCGTTCCGTTACACCGCTGCCCTGGCCGGTGAGATCGAGCTGCGCTGGCAGGCCTACTGGGCCGAGAACGGTACGTTCCACGCGCCCAACCCGGTCGGCGAGCTGGCCGACCCCACGCACCCCCGGGCCGGCGCCCCCAAGCTGCACGTCCAGGACATGTTTCCGTACCCGTCGGGTGCGGGCCTGCACGTCGGGCACCCGCTGGGCTACATCGGCACCGACTGCTACACCCGCTACCAGCGGATGGCCGGCTTCAACGTGCTGCACCCGATGGGCTTCGACGCCTTCGGCCTGCCCGCCGAGCAGTACGCGGTGCAGACCGGCACCCACCCGGCGACCACCACCGAGGCGAACGTCGAGCGGTACCGGCAGCAGCTGCGCCGGCTGGGCCTGGCGTACGACGAGCGCCGCTCCTTCTCGACCACCGACCCGGAGTACTACCGCTGGACCCAGTGGATCTTCCTGCAGGTCTTCAACTCCTGGTTCGACCCTTCGCTGCAGAAGGCCCGCCCGATCGAAGAGCTGGTCACGGAGTTCGAAACCGGGATCCGCCCGGCGCCGGGAACGCCGTGGAAGGACCTGTCACCCATCCAGAAGCGCAAGCTGATCGACGACCACCGGCTGGCGTACGTCTCCGAGGCCCCGGTCAACTGGTGCCCCGGCCTGGGCACGGTGCTGGCCAACGAGGAGGTCACGCCGGACGGGCGCAGCGAGCGCGGCAACTTCCCGGTGTTCCAGCGGAGCCTGAAGCAGTGGATGATGCGGATCACTGCGTACGGTGACCGCCTGATCGACGACCTGGACGCGCTGGACTGGCCGGAGCCGGTCAAGCTGATGCAGCGCAACTGGATCGGCCGGTCCCGTGGCGCCCACGTCGACTTCCCGGTCGGCGCCAACGAGCACATCCGCGTCTTCACCACCCGTCCGGACACTCTGTTCGGTGCCACTTACATGGTGCTGGCGCCCGAGCACGAGCTGGTCGAGCGGGTCATTCCGGCGTCCTGGCCGGAGGGCACGAAGGACGTCTGGACCGGCGGGCACGCGACCCCGGCCGAGGCCGTGGCCGCCTACCGCGCGACCGCCGCGGCGAAGACCGAGGAGGAGCGGACCGCCGACGGCAAGGTCAAGACCGGCGTCTTCACCGGCGCCTTCGCGGAGAACCCGGTCAACGGCGTACAGATCCCGGTCTTCATCGCCGACTACGTGCTGGCCGGCTACGGCACCGGCGCGATCATGGCGGTGCCCGGGCAGGACGAGCGCGACTGGGCCTTCGCCGAGGTCTTCCAACTGCCGATCATCCGTACGGTCGAAGCGCCCGAAGATTTCGAGGGCGCCTTCACGGGTGAGGGTCCGGCGATCAACAGCGACTGGCTGGACGGCAAGGGTGTCGCCGAGGCCAAGGCCGCGATGATCACCTGGCTGGAGGAGAACGACAAGGGCTCCGGCGCCACCACCTACCGGCTGCGGGACTGGCTGTTCAGCCGCCAGCGGTACTGGGGTGAGCCGTTCCCGATCGTCTACGACGAGACCGGCCTGCCGATCGCGCTGCCCGAGTCGATGCTGCCGGTCGAGCTGCCGGACGTCGACGACTTCTCGCCGCGCACCTTCGACCCGGACGACGCGGACACCGAGCCGGAGACCCCGCTGTCCCGCAAGAAGGACTGGGTGCAGGTCGAGCTGGACCTGGGCGACGGGCTGAAGACGTACACCCGCGAGACCAACACCATGCCGCAGTGGGCCGGCTCCTGCTGGTACGAGCTGCGTTATCTGGACCCGCACAACGACAAGGTGCTGGTCGACCCGGAGAACGAGGCCTACTGGATGGGCCCCCGGTCGGAGGGCGACCCGGGCGGCGTCGACCTGTACGTCGGCGGTGTCGAGCACGCCGTCCTGCACCTGCTGTACGCCCGCTTCTGGCACAAGGTGCTGTTCGACCTGGGTCACGTCTCGTCGTTCGAGCCGTTCCGGAAGCTGTTCAACCAGGGCTACATCCAGGCGTACGCGTACCAGGACGAGCGTGGCTTCTACGTGCCCGCCGAGGAGGTCGTCGAGCGCGACGGCCAGTACTTCTACGGCGACCAGCAGGTGACCCGCAGCTACGGCAAGATGGGCAAGTCGCTGAAGAACATCGTCACCCCCGACGAGATGTGCGACCAGTACGGCGCCGACACGTTCCGGGTGTACGAGATGGCGATGGGCCCACTGGACGTGTCCCGCCCCTGGGAGACCCGCGCGGTCGTCGGCTCGCAGCGCTTCCTGCAGCGGGCCTGGCGCCTGGTGGTCGACGAGGACAACGGCTCGGTCCGGGTCACCGACGAGCCGCTGGACCCGAAGACCCGCAAGACGCTGCACCGGATCATCGCCGGGGTCCGTGAGGACATGGACGAGCTGCGCTTCAACACCGCGATCGCCAAGCTGATCGAGCTGACGAACACGCTGACCCCGCTGCCGTCGGTGTCCCGTGAGGCGGTCGAGCCGCTGGTGCTGATGATGTCGCCGTTCGCTCCGCACCTGGCCGAGGAGCTGTGGGGCAAGCTGGGGCACGAGGGCACGCTGGCGTACGCGGAGTTCCCGGTCGCCGACCCGGCCCAGCTGGTCGCCGACGCGATCACCTACCCGGTGCAGGTCAACGGCAAGGTCCGCGGCCGGGTCGAGGTCGCCCCGGACACTCCCGAGGCGGAGGTACGCGCGGCAGCGCTGACCGCCGTCGCCGAGGCGCTGGGCGGTCGCGAGCCGAAGAAGGTCATCGTCGTACCGGGCCGTCTGGTCAGCGTCGTCATCTGAGGTCGCGCGCACGGCCCGCCATGTGGAAACGTGGCGGGCCGTGTCCTTCGATCTGATCGCGACCGAGTTCCTGGTCCGCGCCGACCTCCTCGCCCCCGGCCTGGTGGAGGGCCTCTACCTGCAGGGATCGATCGCACTCGGCGACTACCGGCACGGGGTCAGCGACATCGACTTCGTCGCGGTGACCGCGGACCCGGCGCCCCCGGAGCTGATCCGGGAGATCCACCGCGGCATGCCCCGCCGGCCGTGCTTCGACGGCCTCTACGTCACCTGGGACAACCTGCGCGCCGACCCGGCAACCCGGCCGCCCGGCCCGGCCGTCCACGAGAACCGGGTGCTGCCGTCCTCCCGCTTCGAACGCAACCTGGTGACCTGGCACGTCCTCGCGCAGGGCGGCGTCACCCTGCGCGGCCCCGAACGGCCCGAGATCTTCACCGACTGGCCGGCGCTGGCCGCCGCGACCCGCGACAACCTCGAGTCGTACTGGCGGCCGTGGGCGCGCGGGCTCCGCTTCCACCCGATGAGCCTCGGCTCGTGGGCGGTGTCCTGGGGTGTCCTCGGCGTCTCCCGGCTCCGGCACACCCTGGTCACCGGGCGGGTGACCAGCAAGACCGCGGCCGGCGAGTACGCGCTGCGCAGCTATCCCGGCTGGGAGCGGATCATCGGCGAGGCGCTGCGGATCCGCGGTGGTGGCCCGGCCCGCTACCGCAATCCGGTCCGGCGCCGGGGCGATCTGCTGGCCTACCTCGAGTACGCGCTGGACCCGGACGGCCCGCCGGACGCCGAGCTGCTCCGATGATCTCCGCACGTGCTCTGAACCGGGCGACCCTGGCCCGGCAGATGCTCCTCGAGCGGGAACCGGCGCCGGTCGAGGACGCGGTGCGCCGCCTGGTCGGACTGCAGGCTCAGGCGCCGGGTTCGCCGTACCTCGCGCTCTGGAACCGGATCTTGAACTTCGAGCCGGCGGCGTTCGACGAAGCCTTCGCCACCGGCATGGTCGTGAAAGCCACCCTGATGCGGATCACCCTGCACGCGGTGCACCGCGATGATCATCCGATGCTGCACAACGCCGTGCTGCGGGTGCTGCGCGCGGCACGGCTGGGTGATGCCCGGTTTATCCGCAGCGGGGTGTCGATCGCCGAGGTCGACGCGTTCCTGCCGGAGCTGCTCGCGTTCGCGGACCGGCCCCGGACGGTGCCGGAGATCTCCCAGCTGCTCGCGGAACGGTTCGGCGGTGATCGTCCCGGCCTGTGGTGGGCGCTGCGGACCGTCGCGCCGCTGCACCACGTGCCGACCGGCGGACCGTGGTCGTTCGGCGAGCGTTCGTTCATCGCGGCCCCGGCCGGTCTGACGCTCGCTTCGCGCGACGAGTCTGTCCGGACGCTGGTGCGGCGCTACCTGGCCGCCTTCGGCCCGGCGACCATCGCCGACATGTCCCAGTTCACGCTGCTGCCGCGCACGACTCTGCGCGAGGCGGTGCGCACGTTGGAGCTCGCCCAGCCAACCCCACAGATGTACGACCTACCCGGCGCCCCGCTGCCCCCGGAGGACGTGCCGGCCCCGCCCCGCCTGCTGCCCATGTGGGACAACGTCCTCCTCGCCTACGCCGACCGCGCCCGCCTGATCCCGCCCGAATACCGCAAGGCAGTGATCCGCATGAACGGCGACGTGCTCCCGGCCGTCCTGGTCGACGGCTACGTGGCGGGGGTGTGGCGCGCCGTCCCCAACGGCATCGAGGCAACCGCCTTCCACCCGCTCCCCGCCGCGACCTGGGACGCCCTGGCCGCCGAAGCCGCCGCCCTGTCCGCTTTCCTCGCCTCGCGCGACCCGCTCGTCTACGCCCGCTACGCCCACTGGTGGGCAAAACCGCTCCCCGCCGCCCAAACCCGCCTGCTCCCCAGCTGACGCCGAGCGCTGCTTCACAGCGCGGAAGGCAGCGCTGGCGGTCAGCCGGGCTGGTCCAGCTGACCGTGAGTGCTGCTTCGCAGCACGAGAAACCGCGCTGGCGGTCAGCCGGCGTGGTTCAGCTGACGGTGAGTGCTGCTTCGCGGCGTGGGAGGCAGCGGTGGCGGTCAGCTGGGAGGGGCTGCGTGGGTGATGTGTGCATGAGCCCGGCGGGCGCGGTGGGGCCCGGACCACCGGCGGCATCGCGCGGAGCAGGCGGGACGGGGTCGATTCGGCGGGACTGCGACGGGCGTACAAAGGAAGGGTTTATAGAAAGAGGAAAGCCGGCGGCCGAAAGCGGCCGCCGGCATTGTGCGGGTTTGTCAGGCAGTGGCCGCGTCGCGACGGGCGGTGTAGCGCCAGCGCAGGACGATCGCGGTGGAGAGGGCGAAGCCGATCGCCGCGGGAGCCAGCGTGGCGGCGTTCATCTCGCCGGGGGCGGCCACGGCCGCGCCGATCACCGCGTAGGTGACCGTGGACGGGATGGCGGCGATCGTGGTGCCCAGCAGGTAGCGCTTGCGGCAGACGCTGGTGGTGCCGTAGGCGTAGCCGACCAGGCCGAACGGGGCCAGCGGCAGGAACCGGACCAGCAGCACCGCGGCCAGGCCGCGCCGGTTCAGCCAGCCGTCCAGGCGGGCCAGGCGGCTGCCGGCGCGGGCCTGCAGGGCGCCACGGCCGGCCCAGCGGCCGGCGTAGTAGGTCGCGGTCGCCGCGATGATCGCGGCGGCCAGCGCGGCGAGCGCACCGGTTGCGGCGCCGAGGAGGAGACCGCAGAGGAGCGTGATTGCGGTACGGGGTACGAGCACCGAGAGCAGCAGTCCGCCGACCACCGCGACCGCGGCCGGAGCACCCGGGCCGAGATCGTCGACGCTGGCGCCGATCTCCTGCAGCGGGAGCGTGGTGGCCGCGAGGGCGAGGGCGCCCACCACCGCGGCGAGCATGCCGAACCGGACGAGGCGGCGCTTCCAACCAGGGGCAGCCTGTGCAACGGCCTGAGGGTCCGCGAGGTGTTCCACGCCCCGCGGGGCGATCAGGATGTCGGTCATGCAGGCATACCCAACTGTCGTCGGTTCGGGACTATGTCGTGCCGGTCACGCTGGGCTGGCCGCGGCCAGCCGTTCTCCCCGCAGCCGGTCGGCCCAGGTGTCATCCAGGGGCGCAAGCCTATCCGCGCCGGTGGACCAACGGAGTAGCAGATCGGCTAGAGCTGGGTTGCGGGCGAGCGCCGGGCCGTGCGAGTACGTGCCGAGGATCTTCCCTGCCCACGCCCCCTCAGTCTGGCCGTCGTTGCCGATGCCGGCGGTCACCCTTGCCAGTGGCGCGGCGTGAGCACCGAGATGCGTACGCCCGCCGTGGTTCTCGAAACCGGTCAGCGGCGGCAGACCGAGCCGCGGGTCGATGTCGCCGCGCAGTTCGCCGACCGCGCGGCTCGTGCCCCGGTCCGAGGTGATGTCGAGCAGCCCCAGCCCGGCGCACTTCGCTCCCTTGGCGAAGAACGAGTGACCGAAGAGCTGGTAACCGGCGCAGATGGCCAGAACCGAGGAGCCCTGGTTGACCGCGCGGTGCAGACCGCCGTCGGTGATCAGCCGTTGTGCGGCGAGGGCCTGCGGGCCGTCCTCGCCGCCGCCGATCAGATAGATGTCGGCGGTCGCGGGCATCCGCTGGTCGGAGCGCACCTCGTAGGTCTCCACCGGGATGCCGCGGGCGGCCGCCCGGTGCGCCAGGATCAGCAGGTTGCCCCGGTCGCCGTAGGTCGAGAGCAGATCGGGGTAGATCCACACGATCCGCAGGGCCTCAGTTGACACGGTCCAACTCCGCTCGGATGTCCTGGAACGCCGTGTAGTTGGCGATCACTTCGAGGCGGCCGGGCGGCACGGCCCGCAGCGCCTCGTCGAAACTGAGTACGTGCCGGAACGGCACCTGGTTCACCTGGAGCCGGACGGCCAGGTCGTAGGCCCGGTCGCCGGTGATCAGAATCGGCCGGGTGCGCAGCGGCGAGAAATCGACGTCCCACAGCCACGAGGTGTCCAGGCCGTCCGGGTCCCGCGCGTTGATGGAGAGCAGCGTAGGGGCTTGATCAGCCATGTCGAACGCCTCGAGCCAGCTGGCCGGGTTCTTCGCGAGCAGCAGCCGGATGTTGCGGCCGTCCCGGTCGACCTGGGCGTACCGGCCGGCGATCGACGTCACCCGGGAGAGGCGGGGGAGCGCCTCGATCGGGCGTACTCCGAACTCGGCGGCGACCGCCAGCGCGGTGGCCGCGTTACCGATGTTGACCCGGCCCGGAAGCTGCAGCTTGACCAGGTGCCAGTCGCCGCGCGGGTCGATCACGCCCTCGTCCTCGACCGTCCAGCTCGGTCGCGGGCGGCGCAGCGGGCAACCGGTGCACCACCACTCGCCGCCGGACCGCTCGATCGGGTGGCCGCTCTCCGGGCAGACGAACGAGTCGTCGTGCCACCGCTGGCCGGCGCTGAACCAGGTCACCTGCGGGCTGCTGCTCGCCGCCCAGACCACCATCGGGTCGTCGGCGTTGGCCACCACCCGGATCTCGGGGTGGCCGGCCAGCGCGGTCTTCCACAGCTGGGCCATCATCGCCACCTCCTTCGCCCGGTCCAGCTGGTCGCGGGAGAGGTTGAGCAGCGCCACCACCTTGGGCCGGGTGGAGTCGATCACCTGGGCCAGGTAGTGCTCGTCCACCTCGAGCACGGCGAACGGGGTATGCCCCTCCTTCGCCAGCGCCGAGGTGTGGCCGGTCGGCATGTTCGCGCCGAACGAGTTGGTGGCGACCCGGCCGAGCACGCCGACGGCGGCGGCGGTGAGCCGGGTGGTGGTGGTCTTGCCGTTCGTGCCGGAAACCAGCGCCACGGCACGGCCGGACGCGAGGTGCGCCAGTAGGTCAGGGTCGATCTTGAGGCCGATCCAGCCGCCGATCACTGAACCGTCGCCGCGTCCCGCGGCCCTCGAGAGCGCCGCCGCGGTCTTCGACGCGGTGGTCGCGACCTTGGCGATGAGAGGCATCTTCCCGTCCGTCACGCCAGCGAGGGTACCGGACGAAATTGTTACGTCGCGTTGCCAGACCGTCAAGATCATCGTTCGCAGGCATTATCCCCGGTCCGGGCGTTTCGGGCGAAGTTCCGGGTCGTCACTCGACTTTTTCTGTGTTCTGGTTCACCCGTAACCTTCTACGCTTCGTATTTGCTTGATCGCGCCGCGTCATGGCATATGTCTCGCGGTGGTAACAAACTGGACAGTAGCTAATGTGCCAATTACTCAGGGTGATGGTGGCCACTCTGACGATCAAGCCGGAATTCAGGTAGCAAGGTTCCGCCGGCAGCAACCGCTCGCCGGTCGCGCCGAGCCGGTTCACGCCGAGCCCTGCCCCGAGCCGGACGACGCGACCACATGCAGCATCGGAACACCAAGAAGGCATCAGGGGGCAGGGACGGGGGACCCATAACCGGTCCGTCCCGCGCCGCAGCAGTCAGGCGGTGCATCCGGGACAACCTCGGGGTGAAGCCGCTTCGGCGGCCGGGCAACCTTCCCGCCCGAACCCGACAGCTAACCTCGCAGGCGTGCCGGAGGGAATTCTCTACCGTGCACGAACACAGTTCGCGCCGGGGCCGTCGCACGTCCGTCGGTACCGGCACTGTCGCACTGTCACTGGGTCTCAGCCTCTGCGCCGGTCAGCTGGTGACCGCCTCGCCCGCCGCGGCGTCGGCCACCACCACCGCCCCGGTCACCGCCGCCTCGGCGGCCGCGAAGGTCACACCCAAGCTGACCATCAAGGCCAGCACCCGGAGCCTGCCGTGGGGCTCCAGACTCAAGGTCACCGCCAAGGTGATCAACCCGAAGACCGGCAAGGTCGCCCGGGGCACCATCCGGCTCCAGGGCTGGACCGGCAAGAAGTGGAAGACCTGGGACATCAAGAAGGTGACGACCGGTTCGGTCACACTTTCCGGAAAGCCCAGCGCCACCGCGTACACCCGGACGATCTTCTCCGGGGCCGGCTACAACACCCGGTCGACCAGCAAGCTCCGGATCACCGTCCGGGCCAGCGGCGCCAAGGTCCTCGCCGAGGCCAAGCGGCACAAGGGCGCGCTGTACCTTTTCGGGGCCAGTGGTCCCAAGCGGTTCGACTGCTCCGGCTTCACCAAGTACGTCTACAAGAAGTCGGCCGGCAAGTCGCTGCCGCACAAGGCGCACTCGCAGCAGAAGTACGGCAAGTCGGTCTCCAAGGGCAGCAAGAAGATCGGTGACCTGATCGTGTTCCGCAAGGGCTCGTACGGTTACCACGCCGGCATCTACGCCGGCAACGGCTACATCTACGACTCGCCGCACAGCGGTGCCCGGGTCGGCAAGCACAAGATCTGGAACAGCAACTACGTCGTGCGGCGCCTGGTCGCCTGACGGCTGCTTCCCTCCGTACGACGGTGTGGTGGCACCGTTGGCGGGCTCGGCCCACAGCGGCCGTAGTAAGTAAGGAATAGAACTACGCCTGTGGGGCGTGACCCGGTTCGGGTCACGCCCCACAGGCGTTCCGATCCTTGTACGGCCCCAAGCGCCCGAATCGATCTGCTGCGCCCTGTCCCGGCGCCCACAATCCCCGCGCCGATCTCGGGCGCCTACGTTCCCGCCCCTCGGCCGGGTGGCCAGGATCCCGCCTTGGTCCCAGGAGCCCACGTTCCGGCGCCGATCTTCGAACCCTCGTCCCGTGCCGGCGCCGATACCTGCCTCCCGTGCCGATCCTCCGCCCGCGCTCCGTGCCGACCTTCGGCCCGCGCTCCGTGCCGACCTTCGGCCCGCGCTCCGTGCCGACCTTCGGCCCGCGCTCCCTGCCGACCTTCGGCCCGCTGTCCTGTGCCGACCTTCGGCCCGCTGTCCTGTGCCGATCTCCGGCTCCCACTCCCGTCTCGACCTTTAGCTTGCACTCCGCATCGACCTTCGGCCCCCACTCCCGCGCCAATCTTGGATTCGAGCTCCGCGGTCCTGTGTGGTCGAGCGCCCCGGACTGGCGCGGCTCCTGCTACCCGTCACGGATCTTGGGCGACGGGTCGCGCGGCGTGTGGCCGAGGAACCAAGATCGGCGCGGGCACTGCTTCCGGTTAGGGATCTTGGGCCATGGACCACATGCGAGTGGGTGAGGCGCCCAAGATCTCGCAGCAGCGGTCGCCCGGAACGGATCTTGGGCCGAAACCCACACCCGGATGTGGTCGATCGCTCAAGATCTATCGTTCGTCGCGGCTCGCGGCTCGCGGCTCGCGGCTCGCGGCTCGCGGCTCGCGGCTCGCGGCTCGCGGCTCGCGGCTCGCGGCCGGCGGCCGGCGAGCGGCCGGCGAGCGGGCGGCCGGCGAGCGGGCAGCCGGCGAGTGGGCGGCGGGCGAAGTCGCGCAGCAGCCTGCCGGTCGCGTTGGTGGCCCACACGCGAGGCGGGGCGGGAAAGCCCGAGATCTCGGTGCCGCGCTCGGGCTGGCGTTAAGGCACCATTCGGCTAGGGCTGGGCGGTGGTCGGGCGCGGCTCGTTGTGGGGGTTCACCGCGCGAGAGAGCAGGGGCCACGGTGGGTAAAGCGCCAAGGGCCGCCGTGCGGCCTGCTCACCGAAACCGTCGCCCAGGCCGTCGGCGGGAGAGCGTTGAGACCGCCGCCGAAAAAGAGGTGCGGCCTGCGGCTTGAGTGGGGTGGCTGGTGGCCCCGGCCACCGCCCGCCCGCCGTCCTTCCCCGAGGTAGGGCGCCTTCCACCCCGGAGCACCCCGCCTTCCCTGGAGTTCTCCACCTTCCTCCCCCGAGGCACCCCACCTTCCTCCCCCGAGGAGCCCCACTTTCCTCCACGCCGCGGCCAACACGGCCACGAGAGCCCTCTCCAGGCAGGGTTTTAGCCCCCACTGCGCCCGATGTCGGAAACCGGACGACGTCGATCATGCTCCAGCCCTCCACTTCACCCCACCCTCTGTGAACTGGGGTTTCGTCCGCGAAAACGGCTCGCGAGCGTCCCCGTTCGGGTTGCAGGTGGAGGGAAGTGGAGTAGAGTGGAGCTCAGTGGCAGGACCGAGGATCTTCGACCCGAAGCCTGCCGGCCCGAGTTGACAGGCGGACCGACTCCACCGCGAAGGAGTGGACGCCACGGCAAGGGGGGATGGGCCGATGTTTCTCGGCACGCACACCCCTCGCCTGGACGAGAAGGGCCGGCTGATTCTTCCGGCGAAGTTCCGTGATGAGCTGGCGGGAGGTGTCGTGATCACGAAGGGGCAGGAGCGCTGTCTTTACGTGTTCCCCATGCCTGAGTTCCAGCGCATCGCGGGTCAGCTGCGCGAGGCGCCGGTGACGAACAAGGCGGCCCGGGCTTACGGCCGGGTGTTCTTCGCCAGCGCGCACGACGAGGTGCCTGACAAGCAGGGCCGGGTGACGATCCCGGCTCACCTTCGGGATTATGCGAGTCTCGGCCGGGACCTCGTGGTGATCGGTGCCAGCACACGGGTCGAGATCTGGGACAAGCAGTCCTGGGACGACTACCTCTCGGCGAGCGAGGAAGAGTTCGCCGACATCGAGGAGGGGGTGCTGCCCGGCGGACTGTAGGGCGTGGCACTCGGTGGGCCGCCGGCGAGAGTTGCCGGCAAACGGCCCGGACGCCACTGCCGCCGTACTGCGAGATCTCCAGCCGCTCCCGCTCCTGGCGCCTCTTCCCCGGCGCCAGGCGCGTGTCCGGGGCCGGGTGACACCGGCACAGGACACGAGCGGATGGGGATCTGGCGGTACGGATGGGCGATCGGGCCGAAGCAGCAACTGCACAACCGGGTGGCACGCGAGCGGGTAAGGCAATGGGGGTCGACATGGGGGAGCCGCGGGGCGCGCACGTTCCGGTGCTGCTCGAGCGTTGCCTCGAGTTGCTGGCTCCCGCGCTGAGCCTCCCGGGCGCCGTCCACGTCGATTTCACGCTGGGTCTCGGTGGGCACGCCGAGGCGGTTCTGGAGCGCCACCCGGCCGTGATCCTGATCGGACTCGACCGCGACACCGAGGCACTCGCTCACGCCCGGCACCGGCTGGAGCGCTTCGCCGGCCGGATCCATCTGGTCCACGCCGTCTACCACGAACTTCCCAGGGTCCTGGACGAGCTCGGGATCCCGGCGATCCACAGCGGACTGTTCGATCTCGGGGTCTCCTCGCTGCAGTTGGACGAGGCGGATCGCGGGTTTGCGTACGCGCAGGACGCCCCACTGGACATGCGGATGGACCAGTCCACCGGGGTGACCGCCGAGGAGATCGTCAACACGTACGAGCCGGGTGCGCTCGTGCGGGTCCTCCGGCAGTACGGCGAGGAGAAGTTCGCGCCGCGGATCGTCTCGGCGATCGTGCGGGAGCGGGCGAAGTCCCGGATCACCTCGACGGCCCGGCTCGCCGAGTTGGTGAAGGACGCCATACCAGCCGCCGCGCGCCGAACGGGTGGAAATCCCGCAAAACGAACCTTTCAGGCATTACGTATTGAGGTGAACGGCGAACTCGAGGTCCTCGAGTCCGCGGTTCCGCACGCTTTGGACGCGTTGGCGCCCAAGGGGCGTCTTGTGGTGATGAGTTATCAATCACTGGAGGACAGGATCGTCAAGCGCGCTCTCACCTCGAGGGCGCGCAGCACCGGGCCGATCGACCTGCCGGTCGAGCTTCCCGGGACCGGTCCGACGCTGCGGTTGCTGACCCGGGGATCCGAGCCGCCCACCGAGGAAGAGGTGGCGGAGAACCCGAGGGCGGCCTCGGTGAAGTTGCGCGCGGTGGAACGGATCGACGAGCAGGAGCAGGGGCGTACGTACAACCGGGCACCGGGGACCGGCCGCGAACGGCCCCGGATGGCCGGGTCTGCCCGCGGCGCGAAACCGGAGCAGCCCGGGGAGACAACGCGCGGGGGACGAGGGCGGTTACGCCCGGGGGCGAACGAGGAGGGGGAGGGACGAGCATGAGCGAGCGGGACGACGCGCCGCGGTCGGGGGGCCGGTCGGCGCAGTCGCGTGCCACGACGGGGCGGCGTGGTCACGAGGACAGCCGCGATGCAGCGACCCGGGGAACTGGCGTCCGGGGGGTGCGCCAGTTCCCGGGCCGGCCCGACACGCGCCGGTCCGGGATGCAGTCCGGCCAGGCGCCGGAGGCCGGCGAAGTGACGCGAGCAGGCAGGTCGGCGCGCGCCGAGAGCGCAACCCGCGACGGCAGCGGATCAAAGACCAGCCGGGGTACGCGCAACGAGCTCGACGCCCGTGCCGGCAAGACCACGCGCGCCGAGGCCGAGGCAAGGACCAGCCGGGGTACGCGCGCCGAGCTCGAGACGCGGTCCGGAAGGGGCGCACGGGCTGAGGCCGGGACGCAGTCCGGAAGGGGTGCGCGGGCTGAGGCCGGGACGCGGTCCGGAAGGGGTGCGCGGGCCGAGGCCGGGACGCGGTCCGGAAGGGGCGCGCGCGCCGAGCTCGAGACGCGGACCGGCAGCGGTGCGCGCAACGGGGCCGACGCGCGGGGCGGAAAGGTGCGCGCCGAGCGGGCTCTGCCGGGCGGGAACGCGATGCTGGGCGGGCGGGGGAGCCGGAGCGGCGGCGCGCCGGACGCGAAGGCGATGCGGGGCGCCAAGGGCGGCCCGGTGTCGGGTACCGCCGCGCTGGCGCTCGATGTCAGCGACCCCGAGGTGACCGCTGCACCGCAGCCGGCCGGACGACCCCGGCTGTGGCTGGCGCCGCCGGTGCCGATCCGGGCGCCGCGGGCCACGTTCGCCGCCGCGGTGATCGCTGTGGTGCTGGTCGGCGTGCTCGGCATCCTGCTGATCAACACGAAGACGATGGAGCAGTCCTTCCGCCTCGACACGCTGCGCAAAGAGCAGGCCGCCCTCGACAAGCAGCAGCAGGGGCTGGAGCAGCAGCTCATCCAGGCTTCCAACCCGGGCAACCTGCACGCCGCGGCGCGCCGGCTGGGCCTGGTGCCGGCTGACGCGCCGGCCATGATCCGGCTGCCGGACGGCAAGGTGATCAACCCGCCGAAGCCCGGTGAGGGCCCGACATCGCTGACCTACGTGCCGCAGGAGAACACCGGTACGCCGACCTCGGGCGCCGGGCGGTAGGCCTCCGTGGCACCGCGAGCCGACGACGAGGAACCGCGCCGGGGTACACAACCCCGGCGCGGTTCGTCGCGTGACGTTCCCGCCCAGGACGAGCGCGAGGACAGCACGGGGCGGCGGGGCCGTTCCAGCATCGGTGACGCGCGGGCCTACACCCCGCGCGGGCGGACCGTCGCCGAGCGCGGCCGCCTGCCGCGGTCTGGCCGCACCACCGACCCGTTCCGGCCGGCGCTGCAGGTTCTCGACGGCGGCGAGACGGGCCAGCGGGCCCGCGGGCGCACCGGCCGTGCCCCCGAGGAGCCGCCGGAGCAGGCGGAGACGCCGCAGGCCCGGCGCCAGGAGGCCAAGCCGCGGGAGGCACAGCCGGAACGCGGCCGCTCCACCACGCCGGCCCACGATCGGCGCACCGCCGACCGCAGCGGCACCGGCGCGGGCCGTGCGGAAAAGGGCGCGGGCCGTGCGGAAAGGGGCGCGGGCCGTGGCGAAAGCGCCTCCGGTCGTACGGAAAAGGGCTTCGGGCGTACCGAAAAGCGGTCTGAAAGGGAGCGGAGCCGGACCGAGAAGGACCGCCGCAACCCACCGCCGCGCCGGCCCCGGCCGGTGCCGGCGGAACCGCCGAAGCTGGCCAACAGCACCCGCCGCCTGAGGCTGGGGACCGTGCTGGCGCTTTCCCTGTTCGTCGCGATCGGCGTGCGGCTGGTGGTGCTGCAGGTGGCGACCTCGCCGGCCGAGGCGAAGGAACTGCTGGATCTGCGCGCCGACCGGCTGACCACGGTGGAGCTGCCGGCGCCGCGCGGCAGCATTCTGGACCGCGACGGCAACGTGCTGGCGCACAGTGTCGAGGCCCGGTACGTCTACGCCGACCCGGAGAACGCCAAGCTCCAGAAGAACATCCCGGCGATCGCCGCCCGGCTCTCGCCGCTGCTCGCCGTGTCCCGCTCGAAGTTGATGGCGGACATGCAGCGCAAGCAGCTGCCGGACGGCAAGTGGACGCAGTTCCGCTTCCTGGCCCGCGGTGTGGACGTGGCGATCGCCGACAGGATCGACGCGATGAAGCTGGCCGGCATCTACACGCACAGCGACGAGCGGCGGGACGTGCCCGGCCGGGATCTCGCTGCCAACCTGATCGGGTTCACCGGCGACGATCACCACGGGCTCGAGGGCCTGGAGGCGCGGTACGACGATCTGCTGCACGGCACCGACGGCCGGCGGATCTTCGAGATCGGCAAGGGCAATCTGAACAAGCAGATCCCGGGCGGGTACGAGCAGTACACCGCCGCGAAGCCGGGCAAGTCGCTGCAGCTCACGATCGACCGCGATCTGCAGTTCCGGGTGCAGCAGATCCTCGACGCGGAGGCCGAGCAGCGCAACGCGAAGGTTGCCGGCGCGGTCGTGCTGGACGCGAAGACGGGTGAGGTGCTGGCCCAGGCCAGTTACCCGCCGTACAGCGCGGCCGAGCCGCAGAAGGTCAAGCCGGAGGAACGGATCGACGTGCCGTCCAGCATCGTCACCGACCCGGGATCGACGCACAAGGCGTTCATCTTCGGGGCGGCGCTGCAGGAGGGCCTGATCACGCCCGAGACGATCATGAAGATCGGCCCGGCCGTCGAGCGTGGCGGTGAGCGGTTCGAGGACACGCACCCGATGGACAAGGGCACCGAGATGACCATGCCCGGTCTGCTGGCGTATTCCTCCAATGTCGGCACGATCCTGATCGGGGAGAAGCTCGGCAAGGAGAAGATCTACGAGTACCAGCAGAAGTTCGGGCTCGGCAAGGCCACCGGTGAGGGCATGCCGGGCGAGGCCGAGGGGCAGCTGCTGAAACCGGCCGACTGGAGCGGTTCAGCGCCCGGGTCGGTGCCGATCGGCCACAGCGTCTCGGCCACCCTGATCCAGATGGCGGCGGGGTACGGCGCGATCGCCAACAACGGCACCTGGATCCAGCCGCACCTGATCAAGGCGACCATCTCGGCCGACGAGAAGGTCACCCCGGCCGCCGCGCCGGAGACCCGCAAGGTGCTGGATCCGGACGTCGCCGCCGAGTTGCGGACGATGATGGAAGCCGTGGTGGACGTGAAGGGCGGCACCGGCAAGGCCGCGGCGGTGACCGGTTTCCGGGTGGCCGGCAAGACCGGCACCGGCAAGATGCTCATCGACGGGCAGTACACCAGCCACAACGCCAGCTCGTTCGTCGGGATGGCCCCGGCCGAGGACCCGCGGTATGTGATCGCGGTGTCGATGGACGTCTCGTCCGGCGGTGGCGGCGACGTGGCCGCCCCGGCGTTCAGCCAGATGATGTCCTACGCGCTGCTCCACTACCGTGTGCCACCGTCCGGTACCAAGCCACCCACCTTCAAGATCCATCCATGAGTGTCGGGCGCATGGCGTTGACAGGAACTCGTACGGCACGGGGTAGGGTCTGACGCCGTGTCCGGCATTTCCCGACCCGAGACCGTCTTGCCGTACCGGTTGCAGCAGCTTGCCGAGCTGCTGCCCGCGACGCTGAACGGTGGTGACATCGAGGTCACCGGGGTCACGCACAGTAGTGGCTCGGTCCGTCCCGGCGATCTGTACGCCGCGCTGCCCGGTGCCAACCGGCACGGCGCGGAGTTCATCGCCGACGCCGCCCGGTCCGGCGCGGTCGCCGTGCTGACGAACCCGGACGGGCGCGACCGCGCGCTCGCCGCCGGGCTCCCGGTGCTGGTGGCCGACGATCCGCGGGCGGTGCTCGGCGCGGCCGCGGCGGCGATCTACGGCGAGCCGTCGCGGCGGCTCACGATGATCGGGATCACCGGCACGGCCGGCAAGACCTCGACGTCCTACCTGGTGGAGGCCGGGTTGCGGGCCGCCGGGCGGGTGACCGGGCTGGTCGGCACGGTGGAGACCCGGATCGGCGACCTGGTGGTGAAGAGCGTCCGCACCACCCCGGAGGCCACCGACCTGCAGGCGGTGCTCGCCGCGGGCGTGGAGCGCGGGGTGCAGGCCGTGGTCATGGAGGTCTCCAGCCATGCGCTGGTGATGGGCCGGGCCGACGGGATCCGGTTCGCCGCCGGTGGCTACACCAACTTCGGCCAGGACCACCTGGACTTCCACCCGACCTCGGAGGAGTACTTCGCGGCCAAGGCGCGGCTCTTCGACGGCCGGTCCGCAGTGGAGGTCCTCAACCACGACGACGCGGCGCTTCAGTCGCTTCGCAAACCGGACACTATTACTTATTCCGCCGCCGGGGACGCCTCCGCGACCTGGTGGGCTTCGGAGATCTCGCCCTCCGCGTTCGGCCAGCGGTTCGTCGCTCACGGCCCGGATGGTCTGGTGATCGAGACCGGTGTCGCTCTGCCCGGCCTGCACAACGTGGCGAATGCCCTGCTCGCGCTGGCGTTGCTGGTCTCGGTGGGCGTCGATCCAGCGGGCGCGGGAGAGGGCATCGCCGCCTGCCGGGGCGTTCCCGGCCGGCTCGAGCAGGTCCCGGCCGCGAGCGAGATCCTCGGCGTCGTCGACTACGCGCACAAGCCCAACGCGATCGTGGCCGCGCTGGCCGCGCTCCGCGAGCTGGCCACCGCGCGCGGCGGGCGGCTGATCTGCGTGATCGGCGCCGGCGGCGACCGGGACAAGGGCAAAAGGCCGCTGATGGGCGAGGCCGCGGCCCAGGGCGCCGACTTGGTGATCATCACCGATGACAACCCCAGGACCGAAGATCCGGCATCCGTACGCGCTGCCGTGCGCACCGGCGCCGAGGAGGCGGCCACGGCTGCCAAGGTCGTCGAGGTGGCCGGCCGCCGGTCCGCGATCGACGAGGCGGTCCGGATGGCCGCGCCCGGCGACGTGATCGCGGTGCTGGGCAAGGGCAACGAGCAGGGCCAGGAGGTGAACGGCGAGGTGCTGCCGTTCGACGACCGCATCGAGCTGGCCGCCGCGCTGGAGGGCCGACCATGATCCCCATGACGCTGGCCGAGATCGCCGGGATCACCGGCGGCCGCCTGGTCAACGCCTCCGACTCGGTGACCGTGACCGGGGCCGTCGAGTACGACTCCCGCAAGGTCGGCCCGGGCGGCCTGTTCGTCGCGTTCGCCGGCGAGAAGGTGGACGGGCACGACTTCGCCGCCACGGTGGTCGCCGCCGGTGCGGCCGGGGTGCTCGGCACCCGGGACACCGGTGAGCCCGGGGTAGTGGTCGAGGATCCCCTCGCCGCGCTGGCCGCGCTGGCCCGGGTGGTCGTGTCCCGGCTGGACAAGCTGACCGTGGTCGGGCTGACCGGCTCGTCGGGCAAGACGACGACGAAGGATTACATCGGCCAGCTGCTCGCCCGGCTCGGTCCGACCGTGGCGCCGGCCGGATCGCTCAACAACGAGCTCGGGTTTCCGTACACGGTGTTGCAGGCGACCACCGAGACCCGGTTCCTGGTGCTGGAGATGGGCGCCCGGGGGATCGGGCACATCCGCTACCTGACCGGCATCGCCCGCCCGCAGATCGGCGTGGTGCTCAACGTCGGCGCGGCGCACATCGGCGAGTTCGGGTCGGTCGAGGGCACCGCGCTCGCGAAGGGTGAGCTGGTCGAGTCGCTGCAGTCGTCCGGTGTCGCGATCCTGAACGCGGACGATCCGCTGGTGGCCGCGATGGCCTCGCGGACTTCCGCCCGGGTGGTCCGCACCGGTGAGTCGGCGGCTGACGTCCGCGCCACCGATGTCGTGGTCGACGCGTCCGGCCGAGCCGCCTACACCCTGCACGCTTCCGGCAGATCCGGGAACGTCCGGCTTGCGGTTGCCGGGCGGCATCAGGTGCCGAACACGCTGGCCGCCGCGGCGGTGGCCCTGGCTGCGGGGATGGACCTCGACGAGCTGGTCACCGCGCTCGGCGAGGTCGGCATCGTCTCCGGCCGCCGGATGGACGTCTTCGACCGGCCGGACGGGGTGACGGTCATCGACGACTCGTACAACGCCAATCCGTCGTCCACCGCGGCCGCTCTGCACGCGCTGGCCGCGATGGGCGAAGGACGGCGTACCACCGCTGTGCTGGGCTACATGGCCGAGCTCGGCGAGCACGAGATCTCCGGGCACGCCGAGGTGGGGCGGCTCGCCGCCGAGCTCGGGGTGGACCGGCTGATCGCGGTGGCCGGGAACGCCCGGCCGATCCTGGACGGCGCCGCCGGCCTCACGGGGTGGCCGGGCACGGCGTACTTCGCAGCCGACCAGGAGGCCGCGATCGAGATTCTGCAGAAGGACCTGCGCGCCGACGACGTCGTGCTGGTCAAGGGTTCCCGGTACCGCACATGGGACGTCGCCGACTGGCTGCGGCGTTCCGAGGAGGTTCAGCCCACGTGAGGGCAGTCATCGTCGCGGCCGCGGTCGCCTTTCTCATCTCACTGTTCGGCACCCCGATCGCGATCCGGGTCTTCTCGGCGCTCAAGGCCGGACAGCCGATCCGTTCCATCGGCCCCGCCACCCACATGGGCAAGAAGGGCACCCCGACGATGGGCGGGGTGGCGTTCATCATCGCCACCGTCTTCGCGTACGTCGCCGGGCACCTGGCCCTGACCACGCTGCCGGACCGGCAGATCGCCCAGGAGAAGCCGACCATGACCGCCCTGGTCCTGCTCGGTGTCTTCGTCTTCTGCGGCGCGGTCGGCTTCCTGGACGACTTCCTGAAGGTCCGCAAGCGCAACTCCGACGGTCTCAGCGCCAAGGGCAAGCTGCTCGGCCAGCTGATCATCGGCACCGGCTTCGGCATCGCCGCGCTCTACTTCCCGAGCACCAACGGCCAGACCGTGGCCAGCGAGAACATCTCGTTCATCCGGGACGTGGACTGGCTGAACGTCGGCAAGGTCGGCTCGGTCATGGTCTTCGTCTTCGTGATCATGGCGATGTCCAACGGCGTGAACCTCACCGACGGCCTGGACGGCCTGGCCACCGGCGCCTCGATCCTGGTCCTCGGCGCCTACTCGCTGATCGGGTTCTGGCAGTACCGGCACTGGTGCGGCGACGACGGCTACCGGGGCGCGCCGGGCTCGCTCACCGCCCAGCACTGTTACGAGGTCCGCGATCCACTCGAGATCGCGATGATCGCGGCCGCGGCAGCCGCGGCGTGCGTCGGGTTCCTCTGGTGGAACACCAACCCGGCCCGGATCTTCATGGGTGACACCGGCGCGCTCGCGCTGGGCGGCCTGATCGGCGGTCTCGCGGTGGCCACCCGGACCACGCTGCTGTCGGTCATCATCGGCGGCCTCTTCGTGATCATCACGATGTCCGTGGTCATCCAGATCATCTCGTTCAAGACCACCGGTAAACGGGTGTTCCGGATGTCGCCGCTGCAGCACCACTTCGAGCTGGCCGGCTGGAGCGAGGTCAACATCGTGGTCCGGTTCTGGATCATCGCGGGCATCTGCGCCGCGATCGGTCTGGGCCTGTTCTACAGCGACCACCTGGCGGTCATGGGATAGATCTCCCGCGACACGCCATCGACGTGACCGGGGAAGGTGTGGACATCGGACGATGATGGGGCCATGGCGGACGACCGTACTCAAAGTGCCCGCCCGTCACTGAGCCGGCAGCTGCTGCCCGCTGTGCACGGGCTGCTGGCCCGGCCCCTGTCGTCGTACTACCTGCTGATCGCGAGCTCGGGTCTGCTGCTGCTGATCGGGCTCACGATGGTCTTCTCGGCGACCAGCGTGACGGCGTACGCGAAGAGCGGTGACGCCTTCTCCGCGCTCAGCAGCCAGGCGGTGTACGCGCTGCTCGGCCTGGTCGCCTTCTGGGTCTGCCAGCGCCTGCCCGCGCTGACCCTGCGCACGCTCGGCAAGTACATCCTCGGCGTCGCGGTCGTCCTGCTCCTGCTGCTTGCCGCGCTCAACGCGCTGAAGTCGGCCGAGGTGGTCAAGCAGCTGGGCCCGATCAAGACCAACCTGAACTGGCTGATCATCGGCCCGGTCAGCATCCAGCCGGGCGAGCTGGCCAAGCTCGCCATGGTGCTGTGGGGCGCCGACGTGATCGCCCGCAAGGGCGCCGCGCTGGGGCACTGGCGGGAGCTGGCGATGCCGCTGTTCCCGGTGGTCGGCCTGCTCTTCGTCCTGGTCGGCTACAACGACCTGGGCACCATGCTCGTGCTGCTGGCGCTGATCGTCGGCCTGCTCTGGGCGGCCGGCGTACGCCTGCGGGTCTTCGGCGCTCTCGGCGTGCTCGGTCTGGCCGGCATCGGCCTGCTGATCGCCGCGGCCTCCCGGGGCGCCGGGTCGGGCGCCGAGGGTGAGCCCAACTACCGGCTGCAGCGGCTGACCACCTTCCTCACCCCGCTCGACAAGTGCGACCTGAGTGACGCCTGCTACCAGATCGTCCAGGGCCGGTCGGCGATCTTCGAGGGCGGCTGGTTCGGCGTGGGCCTCGGCAAGGGCGCGCTGAAGTGGGGCTGGGTCCCGGAGGCCGACAACGACTTCATCTTCGCGATCGTCGCGGAGGAGCTGGGCGTGGTCGGGTGTGCCGTGGTGCTGGCGTTGCTCTCGGTGCTCGCGTACACGGGTTTCCGCATCGCGCGCCGGGTGCACGACCCGTTCCGCCGCCTCGCCGCGACCGCGATCACCACCTGGCTGGTCGCGCAGGCCGTGATCAACATGGGTGGCGTGGTCGGGCTGCTGCCCATCACCGGTCTCCCGCTGCCGTTCATCTCCGCAGGTGGCAGTGCCCTGATCGTGACGTTGGCGGCGATCGGCATGCTGGCCTCGTTCGCCCGGGCGGAGCCGGACGCGGCGCGAGCCCTGAACGCCCGTCCGACCCCGCGATGGGTGCGGCTACTCTGGGCCCCGCTGCCGCCGGTCCCCCCACCGCGGCGGCCGGGAAAGCCACGCCCGCCGGCCCAGAAGACGGCGGGTACCCGGACACCCGCACGCTCGGGGGGCGAGAGGAGGCAGTGATGGGATCGCTGCGGTCGGTCGTCCTCGCCGGAGGAGGCACCGGCGGTCACATCTACCCGCTGCTCGCCTTCGCCGACGCTCTGCGGCGCCATTTCCCGGACATCCGGATCACCACGCTGGGCAGCCCGAAGGGCATGGAGAACGAGCTCATCCCGGCGGCCGGCTACGACCTGCGGGTCATCCCGGCGTTCCAGCTGCCCCGGTCGCTGAACCTGGACCTGCTGCGCACGCCGGACCGGATGTACCGGTCGGCCGCCGCGGCCGGCGAGATCATCGACGAGGTGCAGGCCGAGGTCGTGGTCGGGTTCGGTGGTTACGTCTCGGTGCCGGCCTACCTGGCGGCGTGGCGGCGTGAGCTGCCGATCGTGATCCACGAGGTGAACGTGCCGCCGGGCGTCGCCAATCGGATGGGCATGAAATTCACCAAGCGGGTCGCCGTCGGGTTCCCGCACCAGCTGGAGCAGGCCGAGTCGCTGCGCAACGCCCGGCTGGTCGGCGTGCCGCTGCGGACCGGTATCACACACATGGACCGGCCCGCCCTGCGCCCGCAGGCGCTCTACCACTTCGGGCTGCGGCCGGACCTGCCGGTGCTCTTCGTCTCCGGCGGCTCGTCCGGCGCCCGGACGATCAACCTGGCGGTCGCCGGGGCGGCCAAGCGGCTCGCCCACGCCGGCATCCAGGTGCTGCACGTGCAGGGTGGGCGCAACGACCCGTTCGACGTGCCGAAAGACCTGCCGGTGCCCTATGTCGTCGTGCCCTACCTGTCGGACATGCAGCTCGGATACGCTGCCGCCGACCTGATGCTCTGCCGGGGCGGTGCGATCACGGTGGCCGAGACGACCGCGCTCGGCATGCCGGCGATCTACGTGCCCTATCCGTTCAGCAACCAGGAGCAGCGGCGCAACGCCCTGCCGGTGGTGGAGGCGGGTGGCGGCCTGCTCGTCGACAACAGCGAGCTGACGCCGGACTGGATCGAACGCAACATCATCCCGCTGGCGCGGGACCGGCAGCGGCTGGCCGGGATGGGCCACGCCGCGGCGGGCTACGGGCGCCGCGACGGTGACGAGCAGCTGCTGCGCTTCGTTCTCGAAGCGGTGAGCTGATGCCTGATGACGACCGGCACGAAGACCGAGGGAGTGGATCTGTGAACACGGCGGAGCTGACGCCGGCCGGCGAGACGACCGCCGAGGACCTGGGCAGCGTGCACCTGATCGGGATCGGCGGGGTCGGCATGGCCGGCCTGGCCCGGCTCCTGCTGACCCGCGGCGTGCCGGTCTCCGGCAGCGAGCTGCGCGAGTGGCCGGCCCTCGTGGCGCTGCGCGCGCTGGGCGGCACCGTCCACATGTCGCACGTGGAGTCCAACCTCGACGGCGTGGACACGGTGGTCTACTCGACCGCCATCCCGCAGGACCACATCGAGCTGGCCGAGGCGCGCCGCCGCGGCCTGCGAGTGCTGCACCGCTCCGAGGCGCTCAAGGCCGCCATGACCAACCGGCAGAGCATCGCGATCGCCGGGACCCACGGCAAGACGACCACCACCTCGATCATGACGGTGATCCTGCAGCACGCCGGGCACGATCCGTCGTTCGTCATCGGTGGCGAGATCTCCGAGGCGGGCGCCGCGGGGCACCACGGCAGCGGCCCGCACTTCGTGGTCGAGGCCGACGAGAGCGACAAGTCGTTCCTGATCTACCGGCCGCACGTCGCGATCATCACGAACATCGAGGGCGATCACCTCAACAACTGGGGCGACCTGGACTCGCTGAAGGCCGGTTTCCTCGAGTTCGGCTCGCTCGCCGACGGTTTCGTGGTGACCTGCGCGGACGGTCCGGGTACCGAGGAGCTGATCGCCGGGCTGCGCGCGGCGGGCAAGACCGTTTACACGTACGGGGAATCGGCCGCCGCGGACCTTCGGATCAGTGAGATCGTCTCCACCGTGAGCGGTGTGCGGTACCAGGCCGAGCTGGACGGCAAGCCGCTCGGCGAGCTCAAGCTGGCGCTGCCCGGCAAGCACATGGGCCTGAACAGCGCGGCGACCGTGCTGACCGCCCTGAAACTGGGTCTGCCGCTGGACAAGGTGGTCGAGGCCCTGGAGTCGTTCCCGGGGGTCCGCCGCCGGTTCGAGCGCAAGGGCATCGCCGCCGGTGTGCGGGTCTACGACGAGTACGCGTACCACCCGACCTCGGTGAAGGCGGCGCTGCGCACCCTGCGCGAGGTGGCGGGGGACGGGCGGCTGCTGGTGGTCTTCCAGCCGTACCGGGTGTACCGCACCCGCGACCTGCAGGCCGAGCTCGCCGACGCGCTGCAAGTGGCCGACGAGGTGATCTGCATGGAGGTGTTCGGGCCGGGGGAGACCCGCGGACCGGGCGAGGGTGGCCGGGCGCTGACCGCGGCGATCGAGCTGCCGGCCGAGCAGAAGGTCTTCGTGCCGGACTGGGAGGACGTGCCCGGCGAGGTGGTCCGGCGCAGCCGTCCGGGCGACGTGGTGGTGACCATGGGCGCGCCGCCGATCTCGCTGATGGGCGACGAGCTGCTGGCCGCGCTGGCCGAGGCGGACCAGCAGCCGGACCTGGCGAGGTAGTCCGGATGGCCGGCGGGGGCACGCGCAACTGGCGGCTGGTCCGGGCCGACACGGACGCCGTACCGCCGTCGGCGCGCCGGTTCATGGCCCGGGCCCGGCAGCGGCGCCTGCGGGCCGCGCTGCCCTGGCTGGCCGGCGCCGGTGTGCTGCTGGTCGCCGGCGCGCTGGGCTGGTTGGTGTACGGCACCGCGGTGCTGGGCGTGCGCCAGGTCCGGGTGGTCGGCGCCGAGCTGCTCACCACGGATCAGGTCCGCGAGGCCGCTGCGGTCCCGGCCGAGTTGCCGCTGGCCCGGGTCGACCTGGACGAGGTCGGCGCCCGGGTACGCGGCCTGCCCCCGGTGGACCGGGTGGTGGTGAGCCGCAGCTGGCCGTCGACCGTGGTGGTCGAGGTGGTGGAGCGCAGCGCGGTGGCCGCGGTGCCGATGCGCGAGCAGTTCCTGCTGATCGACGACGACGGCGTCCCGTTCCGGACCACGGGAAAGCAGCCCCGCAACCTGCCGCTGGCCCGGCTGGCCACGCCCGGCCCGGCGGACGCGAACACCGAGTCGGCGCTGACCGTGCTCGGCGCCCTCAGCGACGAGTTGCGCGAGCAGCTGGTGGCGGTGGCCGTGGCGTCGCCCGTGGAGATCCGGCTGGAGCTGCGCAAGGGCCGGGTGGTCATCTGGGGTGACGACACCAAGAGCGACGAGAAGAGCAAGGTCGCCACGGCGCTGCTGCGGCAGAAGGGCGACGAGATCGACGTGAGCGCCCCGTCGGTGGTGACCATTCGGTAGCCATGCGGCCAAACGGACAATACGTCACGAACGGAATATTGCGTCCGAGGTTACGGGTCAGTCGGATACTCACCTCGTAAGCGGACGCGACACGCCGCTCCGGGTCTTTGGCTGCGGCGTCATGTCCGCATACGTTGCGTCGAGAGGTTCGTGTGGTTGACATAACTCTGAACCTCTAGTAGAGGGTGAGGGTTTCCTCGCCCTCCCTTGTACGGCAGCGGATGTCGAAAGTGCGGTCCCTCCCCGGACCGCAGGGGCCGTCGACGTCCGCCAACCCCGAAGGGAAGGCTGAGCCCGATGACACCTCCGCACAACTACCTTGCGGTCATCAAGGTCGTCGGCATCGGCGGCGGCGGCGTGAATGCCGTGAACCGCATGATCGAGGTAGGGCTCAAAGGCGTCGAGTTCATCGCGATCAACACCGATGCCCAGGCGCTGCTGATGAGCGACGCCGACGTGAAGCTGGACGTCGGCCGGGAGCTGACCCGTGGACTGGGCGCCGGCGCTCAGCCCGAGGTCGGCAAGAGCGCCGCCGAGGACCACCGCGACGAGATCGAAGAAGTGCTCAAGGGCGCCGACATGGTCTTCGTGACCTGTGGCGAGGGCGGCGGCACCGGCACCGGCGGCGCGCCGGTGGTGGCGAACATCGCCCGCAAGCTGGGCGCGCTGACCATCGGCGTGGTCACCCGGCCGTTCTCGTTCGAGGGCAAGCGCCGCCAGGTGCAGGCCGAGGCCGGCATCGACGAGCTGCGCAACCAGTGCGACACGCTCATCGTCATCCCGAACGACCGGCTGCTCGCCCTCGGCGACCGCGGGATCAGCATGATGGACGCGTTCCGCCAGGCCGACCAGGTGCTGCTCTCCGGTGTGCAGGGCATCACCGACCTGATCACCACGCCGGGTCTGATCAACCTCGACTTCGCCGACGTGAAGAGCGTCATGAAGGAGGCCGGCAGCGCCCTGATGGGCATCGGCTCGGCGCGCGGGGACAACCGGGCGGTCGAGGCGGCCGAGAAGGCGATCTCCAGCCCGCTGCTGGAGCAGAGCATGGACGGCGCCCGCGGCGTGCTGCTCTCCATCGCCGGTGGTTCGGACCTCGGTCTGTTCGAGATCAACGACGCGGCCCAGCTGGTCACCGACGCGGCGCACCCGGACGCGAACATCATCTTCGGCGCGGTCATCGACGACGCGCTCGGCGACGAGGTGCGGGTCACGGTGATCGCGGCGGGCTTCGACGGGGGCACGCCCTCGTACAAGCCGGTCGAGTCGGTCCGCAAGGTCCCGGCGCCCGCCACCAGCGCTCCGGCGCCGGCCGCGACGCCGCCGGTGCCGGTGACCCCGCCGCCCGCGACCACCACGCCGGCCCCGCGGCGGATGCTGTTCGACGACGTGGACGTGCCGGACTTCCTCAAGAACGGCTCGTAATCTCCTTCAATGGTTTATGACGACCGGCGGCGGGCCGAGCTCGCCGCCAATCTTCAGCAGGTGCGGGAGCGGATCGCGCGGGCCTGCGAGGCGGCGGGACGGCCACCGGGGTCGGTGATCCTGACCGCCGTGACGAAGACCTACCCGGCGAGCGACGTGCTGTTGCTCGCCGGGCTCGGCATCACCGACGTCGCGGAGAACCGGGACCAGGAGGCCTCCGCCAAGGCGGCCGAGGTCCGTGCCGCCGGCGCCGGCCTGCGCTGGCACTTCGTCGGCCAGTTGCAGCGCAACAAGGCCAGATCAGTGGTGACGTACGCCGACGTGGTCGAATCGGTGGACTCGGAGCGCCTGGTCACCGCCCTGGCCCGGGCCACCGCAGACCGGGCGGTCCCGCTCGACGTGCTGATCCAGGTGAGCATCGACGGCGACCCCGAGCGCGGCGGCGTGATTGAAAATGATCTTTGGCGGGTATCCGACTCAGTGGCCTCATCGGACGGTCTCCGCCTCGCCGGCGTGATGGCGGTCGCGCCGCTCGGCTGGGATCCGGACCGGGCGTTCGCACAGCTCGCCGTCCTGGCTGGACGGTTGGCCGAGCGGCATCCGGGTGCCACGACGCTCTCCGCGGGCATGAGCGGCGATCTCGAGGCGGCGATCCGGCACGGGGCGACACACGTACGGATCGGTACTTCTTTACTCGGGATGCGAAACTCGCTGCGGTAGCCTTGCGGCGGGCAGCAAACTACACAGGTGTTGTTTTGCGCGACGTGCCACTGGGCTTCGCACACCCACGGCGGCCGGAGCGTCCGACGACGCAGCGTCGCGGCGGGTCGTGGGTCCGAATCGGATCCGTTTCCTCGACCCGCACGAGGGGGGACGCGGCACGCCAAGGGGGCGCGGGCCGCACGGGCTGACGGAGGTGGGGGCATGGACTCTTCCCAGGGAGGGGCGGCATGAGCGGGGCGTTTCGCAAGGCGGGCGTCTGGCTCGGCCTGGTCGAGGAGGACGACGACCGCGGTTATGACGACCGCAACTACCGGGAGAGCTCCTACCGTGGCCGCGAGCGGGAGCGGGACCGGGAGCGGTATTCGCGCGACCACTCGTACGCCGACGAGTTCGCCGACGAGGACGAGATCGAGGAGGAGCGCCCGGCGCCGCGCACGCGGCGGGAGTCCACCGGTCACAGCCGCCTCAGTGAGCGGGCGTCCGTCCGGGCCGACCTGGAGCGGGAGGAGAGCGAGCGCCTCGATCGGGCGAGCGTGCGCTCCATCGCCCCCCGCACCGTCGCCCCGCAGCAGCCCGACGAGCTCGCCTATTCGACCAGGGAGAACCTGGCGCTGAAGCCGCAGCCGCTGGTCCACCAGCAGCCGGTGCACCAGCGCCCGGTCGAGGAGGAGCAGCGGTACCAGATCACCACCCTGCACCCGACCACCTACCGGGAGGCGCGCACCATCGGCGAGCACTTCCGGGACGGCGTTCCGGTGATCATCAATCTCACCGAGATGGATGAATCGGATGCCCGCCGTCTGGTGGACTTCGCCGCCGGGCTGGCTTTCGGTCTGCGGGGTACGATCGAGCGCGTGACCAACCGGGTTTTCCTGCTCTCACCGGCAAATGTCCAGGTCACCGCGGAGGACAAGGCCAAGATCGCTGAGGGCGGCTTCTTCACCCAGAGCTGATTCACTGAGTTGATTCAACCCTGAGTGCAACACCTGCGAGTTGACCCGAACGAGGGATCCGCCTGACGTGCTGTCGATCGTGTTCCAGAGTCTCTACGTGCTGCTGTACCTCTTCTTCATAGTGCTGCTGGCCAGGTTCGTGCTGGGCGCGGTGCTCCAGTACGGACGGCGATGGCAGCCGAGCCGGGGCGCCTCCGCCGGACTCGAATCGGTGTGGAGCGTCACGGATCCGCCCCTCAAGGCGTTGAGGCGTGTGATCCCACCGCTGCGCATTGGTAACGTGAGTTTGGACCTGGCTTCCATCGTGCTGCTGGTTATCCTGTTCGTGCTCATGAACTTCGTGCTGGCCCCACTGATTCGTACGTATAGCTAGACAGTTCGTACTTACAGCTAGACAGCAGCCCCGCCCCAACCGCGGCCGCGACTGACCCGAGGAGTTTCGATGCCGCTGACCCCGGCCGACGTGCACAACGTCGCCTTCAAGAAGCCCCCGATCGGCAAGCGGGGGTATGACGAGGAGGAGGTCGACGCCTTCCTTGACGAGGTGGAGCGCGAGCTCGCCCGTCTGATCGAGGAGAACAACGAGCTGCGCGCCCAGGTGGAGCGCGGCGGTCGGGGTGGCGCACCAGCCGGCCCGAGTGCCGACCCCCGCATGGCTGCCGAGCTCAACGACCTCAAGGCCCAGCTCGACCGGGTGCAGCGGGACAAGTCGGCGGCCGAGCAGGCCGCCCGCCAGATGCAGGCCGAGCTCGAGCAGGTTCGTGCCCAGGGCCCCGGCCCCGGTGCGGCCACCGGCGGCGCCGACGGCGAGCAGCAGGCCCTGCGCGTGCTGATGATGGCCCAGCGCACCGCCGACGACCACGTGTCGGACGCCCGGCGCGAGGCCGACAAGCTTCTCTCCGACGCCCGCTCGAAGGCCGAGGAGGTCACCCGCGAGGCCCGGGCCAAGGCCGACGCCCTCGAGCGCGACGCGCGTCAGCGGCACCAGGAGGCCATGGGCGGCCTGGACGCCAAGCGGACCGCGCTGCAGAAGCACATCGAGGAGCTCAAGCAGTTCGAGCGGGAGTACCGCACGCGGCTCAAGGCGTACCTCGAGAGTCAGCTGCGTGACCTGGACGGCCGGGGTCAGGGCCTCGAGGCTGAGCTGTCACGCGCGGACGCGAGCCGTTCCGTCGGTGGTTCCGGCGGTCTCGCCGCTGCCGGCCTGGCCGGGTCGTACGGCGGTGGCCGCACCAACTCCATCGAGTCGGGTCGCTGACCGCAGCACCCCGCACCGCGACGAGGATGAGCCATGATCGTTGCTAGTCTCCTGCTCATCCCCGTCGCGGTGCTGTTTCTCGCGCTCGGTCTGATCAACGGTTCGAGCAGTCTTCTCATAGCTTCGATCGTGGTCAGCCTGATGGCCGCGGTCGCCCTGGTGATCGGCGCCCGGCAGGCCGCCGCGTCCCGCCGGCTCGCCGCTCAGAGCGGTCCCAAGCGCGCCGTGCCGATGCCGGAGGCACCCACCCGAGAGGGCCGGCCGGACAGCGAGGCCGAAGCCTGGGACACCGAGGAGCGGTACGCCGAAGCCGCCGCTGCCCCCGCCGAAGATTCTGCCCCCGTGACGGTGGCCACCGCAGGCGATTCGGTGAGCTACGACGACGACACCATCCTCGCCGATCAAGCGGGAGCGGCGCCGGCCGTCACGGTGGACGACGACGAGGTGGAGCGGGCCCGGGCGGCCGGCGCACGCGATACCGCGACCCATCTGGGCGACTCCAGGGACGCCGTTCCGTCCGCTGCCGCAGACTCTGCTCAATCTGACTCCACGTCGCAATTCGCCCCTCCCGCGACCGCCGAGGACTACCAGCGCGCGTCGTCCACCATCGACGCCGCCCGCAGTGCCGAGCCGGAGGACCGGTCCTGGCGCCGGCCCGCCGAGGCGGCTGCCGAGACGCCCGACCCCACGGTCGACGAGTTCGGTGAGCCCGACGACGACGATCCGGACGACGAGCCGCTGCCGCAGTCGGTGCGGCCCGCCGACGCCGTGCTGATCGCCCGGCTGGACCTCGAGGTGCTGGTGGTCGACGGGCGGCCGCGCTATCACATGGCGGACTGCCCGCACCTGGTCGGCCGGCTGACCGAGGCGCTGCCGGTGAACGAGGCGGTGGAACTGGGGTTCAGCCCGTGCGGGCTGTGCCGCCCGGTCGATCGGCTGGTCGCCACGGTGGCGCACCGCTGACCGTGAATGATCATCGCCCGCCGGCCCCCGGCTCGGTGCCGGTACGGGTTCGGCCGGGCGCCGGCCGCACCCGGGTGGGTGGCCGGTACGACGGCCCGCACGGTCCGGCGCTGATCGTCGCGGTCGGGGCCCCGGCGGTGGACGGCAAGGCGACCGAGGCGGTCCGCCGGGCCCTGGCCGACGCTCTGGGCGTGCGCCCGGCGCACGTGGCTCTCCGGATCGGGGTGACCAGCCGGGACAAGGTCTTCACCGTGTCGGCGCCGCCCGATCAGTGGACCGGCCGGCTCGCCGAGCTCCGTGACGGCACGCGGTGACGGGATGTGAAGGATTCCTCACGTGAGGTGTATCGTCGGTTATCCGACGGCATCATGACCTGTTCATGATGTTTTGTCGGATCCGGGGTGGGATGACAGGTTGTCGAGGTAGCTCACCTTCCGTATCCTTGCGACCTCCTCCGAGTGCGCGGCCGCTTTCCAGCCGCGCCATTTCTGCACGTGGGGGAAGATCTACGGCGGCAACCGCTGAAGACGACACGGGGTTATGACAGGGGACGGGTGGCATCGGCACCGGCCGCCCGCGATCCCGGAGACCGCTGATCGCCGCGCGCCGAGCGCGGCCGAGGGAGCGACGATGGCCAAGGCAACCGACACCCGGCCCGGTTCGACCGGTGGGTCCGCCGCGGAGCGCAGCCGCACCACCGAGGAGATCGAACAGATCCGGCAGGCGCTGGTCGAGCGGCTGCACGAGCTGCAGGCCGAGTACGATCAGGCGCTCAGCGAGATCACCGAGTTGCAGCGCGAGCGGTTCGCCGACTCGGCCGGGGACGACCAGGCCGACACCGGCACCAAGACGTTCGAGCGGGAACAGGAGATCACGCTGGCGAACAACCTGCTCGAGCGGATCACACAGGTGGAACGCGCCATCGAACGACTCGGTTCGGGCAACTACGGTTGGTGTGAGCGGTGCGGTAACCAGATCCCGGTCGAGAGACTGGCCGCGTTCCCGTCCGCCACGCTCTGTGTCTCTTGTAAGCAGTTGGAGGAACGACGCTGAACGCCGACGAGCCAGCGGCCGCGGAGAAGTCTCCGCGGTTCGCGCCCCGCGCCGTGGCCGTGCTGGCCGCCACCGCAGTGATCGCCGTGGCGGTCGACCAGTGGACCAAGCACCTCTCCACCGAGAATCTGGAGCCGGGCGAGCCGGTCCGGATCCTCGGCGGGCTGGTCCATCTCTCGCTGCTGCGCAACAGTGGCGCGGCGTTCAGCTTCGGTAGCTCGTACACCTGGGTCTTTCCGCTCATCACCCTGGTGGTGGTCGGGTGGATCGGGTTCATGGCGAGCCGGCTGCGCTCGGTGCCCTGGGCGATCGCGCTGGGCCTGGTGCTCGGTGGCGCGCTCGGCAACCTGACCGACCGGCTGTTCCGGGCGCCCGGCTTCCTGCACGGCCACGTGGTCGACATGATCAGCGTCTTCGGGCCGTACGGGGAGTATTTCGCCGTCTTCAACATCGCCGACAGCTGCCTGAGCGTCGGTGTGGTGCTCGCCGTGCTGCTCGAGCTGACCGGCCGCCAGCGTGACGGCAGCCGCCTGCCCAGCAAGAAGAACGCGCCGCAGACCAAGCCGGCCACCGGGACGGAGGAGCGCGCGTGAGCGGACAGCGTTCTCTGCCGGTGCCGGACGGGCTGGACGGGATGCGGCTGGACCAGGCGGTGTCCCGGCTCTTCGGGCTCTCCCGGACCGCGGCCGCGACCCTGGTCGAGTCCGGTGACGCCCTGGTCGACGGGGTGGCCCGGACCAAGTCGGAGAAGGTCAGCGCCGGCTCCTGGCTGGAGGTCACCCTGCCCGCCCCGGCGGCCGCGCCGGTCGTCGTGGCCGCGCCGGTGCACGGCCTCGGCATCATCTACAGCGACGACGACATCGTGGTGGTGGACAAGCCGGTCGGGGTCGCGGCGCACCCCAGCCCCGGCTGGACCGGCCCGACCGTCGTCGGCGGCCTGGCCGCGATGGGGCAGAACGTGGCGACCAGCGGCGCCGCCGAGCGGCAGGGCGTGGTGCACCGCCTCGACGTGGGCACCACCGGCCTGATGGTGGTGGCCAAGAGCGAGTCGGCGTACAGCTTCTTGAAACGCGCTTTCAAGGAGCGCGAGGTGGAGAAGCGCTATCACGCCGTGGTCCAGGGCCACCTCGACCCGCTGCGCGGCACCATCGACGCCCCGATCGACCGGCACCCGACCGCGGACTGGAAGTTCGCGGTGATGTCCGGCGGCAAGCCGAGCGTCACCCACTACGACACCCTCGAGGCGTTCCGCTCGGCCAGCCTGGTCGACGTGCGGCTGGAGACCGGGCGGACCCACCAGATCCGGGTGCACTTCTCGGCGATGCGGCACCCCTGCGCCGGCGACCTGACCTACGGCGCGGATCCCACCCTGGCCGCCCGGCTCAAGCTCGACCGGCAGTGGCTGCACGCCCGCGAGTTGGCGTTCCAGCACCCCCGGACGTACGAGGAGGTTCGGTTCGTCAGCGACTACCCTGACGACCTGAAATACGCGCTGGACGTCCTGGAGGACGCCGGCTGACCTTTGTCGGGAGTAAGCCTTGGGCCCCGCGCACCGAATGCGGGCAGTCCTCGTCCGTTTCGGGGGCGGCTCCCTCCGGTTGCAGATCATGACCGGAGTGGCGCTGGCGGCTACCGTCACACTGGTGCTCCTGGTCGTCTGGGCGGACCGTGAGCTGCCGTCCGGGGAGGCGCCCGGCGACGTGGTCCGGGTCGGCGTGGTCGAGGGGCAGTCGGTCTCCGGCTATCTACAGGCGTCGCAGGAGGAGCTGGCGAAGCTCACCGACCCCTCGGCGCCGGCCGCCGGGGACACCTGGGCGCTGGTCAGCCTCCGCGACTACGCCGCGCCGGCCCGGGTGGCCGAGCTGATGTCCGGCGTCACGGTGGCGCAGGTGTACGCGCGGGTGCCGCTTCCGGCCACCCGGACGCAGGTGAGCCGGATCCCGGTGTACGTGATGCCCGGCGACGTGGCCTCCGGCATGCTGAACGCCGCGCTGAGCCGGGACCAGGAGCAGGCCGAGTACATGCGGCTGAGCCGCGCGCTGACCGGTTCCGGGCGCAACGAGACCAGGCTGCGGGCGGCGTACGAGTCCGCGGCCCGTACCGCCGCCGAGGAGGCCGCCGCGTACCGGGCCGGGTGCGCGTGCGTCTTCGCCGCGGTGGTCCGGGCCGGCCCGACGGTGCTGGACGGCCTGTCCGCCCGTTCCGGGGTGCGGTCGGTGGACCCCGCACCGGAGGTGCACCAGCTGGACCGCACCGAGTTCCGGCCGCCGCTTCCCGAGGACACCGGCACGGCCGATCCGGATCCCACGACCGGCGTGGTGCCGTCCGGTGCGGCGGCCTCGCCGGCTGTGCCGAAGCCGTCGGCGCCCGTTGCCCCGGCCCTGCCGACGCGGATACCGTCGTCGATCGGGACTCCTGTGACATCCGCCTCACCGGAGAATTCGGGCGGGGAGTCGCTCCCGGCCGTATTGCCTTCCGAGCAAGGCATTGCCGTACCCTCTGCACCGGACACGAGTCCTGTTCGGGAAAGGTCAGGTCCGTCCGCGGGAGCATCCGGTGGCGGATCCGGCCGTTAGGTTTTCCGTCTGCGAAACGTTCGGGTGGATGCACGTGCACGACCAGCGTGCCGCTATGTGATCAAGAACGACCGGAGGATGGGCGGTCGGCCGGTGGCCCGAATAGGGTTCTCGTCCGTAGCCTGTCGGGGGCGAGAACGTCGCCGAGGACCAAATCGGGTAGGCGCAGAAAGGACGAGCCGTGGACGGGACCGAGACCGGCTGGGGCCGGCCTGCGGAACCAGCCCCGCGCTGGCGGGCGCTGCTCGACCGTGCCCGGCATGGTAACCGCAGCGAGGAGCCGGACGAGGCTCAGCAGGACGCCCAGCAGCAGCAACAGCGAGGTCAGCAGCCGCCGGCCGGCCGTGGCGCGGCCCCGGTGGAACGCCGGCCGTTCAATCCGCTGGACCCGCGGGCGGCCGAGCGCCGGCCCGCCGAGCCGCCGGCCGAGCAGCGCCCGATGCCGCAGCGGCCGATCAACCCGCTCGACCCGCGCTGGCAGTCCCGCCGCGACGCCGAGCAGCAGAACAGCTTCTTCGAGCCGGCGCCGCGGTCCGGCCAGCCTCCCGCGCAGCCGCCGGCCCCGGCGCAGCCGCCCGCCCGGGAGTACGGCGCGGGCGCCGGTTACGCCGCCCCGCCCCGGGAGTATCCGCCGAACGGGTACGCGCCCGGCACCGGCTACCCGCAACCGCCGAACGGCTACTCGCCGCCGGCCTATCCCCCCGCGCAGGCAGCGCCGGCTCCGGCGTACCCCCAGGCCCCTCCTGCTCCGGCTGCCCCGCGCACGCCCGCTGTGCAGCCCGCGCCGACCTCGCCCGCCCCGGCGGCGGCCCGGATCGAGTGGCGGCAGACCCGCGCCGACGACGGGATGGACCGGGCTGTCGGGGTGATGCGCCGCAAGCTCGGCAAGCCGCGCGTGCTGGCGTTCGCCAACCCGAAGGGCGGGGTGCACAAGACCACCGCCACCGTGCTCGCCGCGGCCACCATCGGCAGCGTGCGCGGCCGGGGGGTGCTCGCCTGGGACGACAACGAGCTGCGCGGCACGCTCGGTCTGCGGGCCGGCAGCGCCCGCCACGCCCGGACGATCAAGCACCTGCTCGCCGACCTGATGCGGATCGAGAACCTGCACGGCGACGCGCTGCTGCAGGAGCTCGACGCCTATCTGCGGCACGCCTCGGACGGGTCGTACGACGTGCTCGCCGGTGAGGAGAACCCGCGGTTCGCCCAGCGGCTCGACCAGAGCACTGTGCGCCGGGTGATGGATCTGCTGCGGCGTACCCATGACGTGATCTGTGTGGACACCGGCAACAACGTGGAGAGCGTGAACTGGCAGACGGTGATGCGCACCGCCGACCAGCTGGTGATCACCACGGTGCCCCGCGAGGACGCCGCGTTCACCGCCGACTGGATGCTCGACGTGCTCGAGGAGAGCGGGATGGGCGACATGGTGTCCAACGCCGTGACGTTGATCTCCTGCCCGTCGCCGGGTCACCTGCCGCTGCTCGAGGACTTCAAGAAGCACTTCGCCACGCGTACGCGTGCGGTCGCCGTGGTGCCCTACGACCCGGCGCTCGAGGTCGGTTCGTCGATCGAGTACGGCGATCTGCAGAACGAGACACGCCAGGCCTGGCTGCGGGCCGCGTCGACGATGCTGGAGCCGTTCGCGGAGTAGGTTTCGTCGTACGTCCGGGCTAGGCTTCTCGGCGCCGTCAAGGAAGAGGGGGTTCCGGGTGTCTGACTCGTTCGTGCACCTTCATGTGCACACCGAGTATTCAATGCTCGACGGGGCGGCCCGGATCAAGGAACTCCTCGGTGAGGCGAAACGGCTCGGCATGCCGGCCGCCGCGATCACCGACCACGGCAACATGCACGGCGCCTACGAGATGTACAGGCAGGCCAAAGACGCCGGCATCATCCCGGTGATCGGCGTCGAGGCCTATCTCGCGCCCGATTCGCGGCTGACCAAGAGCCGGGTCAAGTGGGGCCGTCCGGAGCAGAAATCGGACGACGTCTCCGGTAACGGTGCGTACACGCACATGACCATGTGGGCGCGCAACGCGGTCGGTTTGAAGAACCTGTTCCGGCTCAACTCGCGGGCGTCCATCGAGGGCCAGCTCGGTAAGTACCCGCGGATGGACTTCGACATCATCGCGGAGCACGCCGAGGGCATCATGGGCACCACCGGCTGCCCGTCCGGCGCGGTGCAGACCCGGCTGCGGCTCGGCCAGTTCGACGAGGCGCTCAAGTCCGCCGCGATGTACCAGGAAGCCCTCGGCAAGGACAACTACTTCCTCGAGATCATGGACCACGGCCTCTCCATCGAGAAGCGGGTCCGGGACGGCCTGCTCGAGATCGGGCAGAAGCTCGGCATCAAGCCGCTGGTGACCAACGACTCGCACTACACGTACGAAGCGCAGGCCGAGGCGCACGACGTGCTGCTGTGCGTGCAGACCGGCAGCAACGTGGCCGACCCCAACCGGTTCCGGTTCGACGGCAACGGCTACTTCGTGAAGTCGGCCGACCAGATGCGCGCGGTGGACTCGTCCGAGGCCTGGCAGGAGGGCTGCCGCAACACGCTGCTGGTGGCCGAGAAGGTGGACATCGACGGGATGTTCACCTTCAAGAACCTGATGCCCCGGTTCCCCATCCCGGACGGCTACACCGAGGAGGAGTACTTCCGGCATGTGGCGTTCGAGGGCCTGCGCCGGCGCTTCCCGGACGGCATCCCGGAGACGCACGTCAAGCAGGCGGAGTACGAGTTGGGCGTCATCATCCAGATGGGCTTCCCGGCGTACTTCCTGGTCGTCGCCGACTTCATCCAGTGGGCGAAGAACAACGGCATCGCCGTCGGCCCGGGTCGTGGCTCGGCCGCGGGCTCGCTGGTGGCGTACGCGATGGGCATCACCGACCTCGACCCGCTGCCGCACGGCCTGATCTTCGAGCGGTTCCTCAACCCCGAGCGTGTCTCGATGCCCGATGTCGACATCGACTTCGACGAGCGCCGGCGCGGCGAGGTGATCCGGTATGTGACGGAGAAGTGGGGCGACGACCGGGTCGCCCAGATCGCGACGTTCGGCACGATCAAGGCGAAGGCTGCGATCAAAGACTCGGCCCGGGTGCTGGGCTACCCGTTCGCGGTCGGCGACCGGATCACCAAGGCCATGCCGCCGGACGTGATGGGCAAGGGCATCACCCTCGGCGGCATCTTCAACAAAGAGGACAAGCGGTACAACGAGGCCGGTGAGATCCGCTCGCTCTACGAGACGGACCCGGACGTCAAGAAGGTGATCGACACCGCGCGCGGCATCGAGGGCCTGATCCGGCAGACCGGTGTGCACGCGGCCGGCGTGATCATGTCCGCCGAGCCGATCATCGACCACATCCCGCTGATGCGCCGGGCCACCGACGGCGTGATCATCACGCAGTTCGACTACCCGACCTGCGAGACGCTCGGCCTGCTGAAGATGGACTTCCTGGGCCTGCGGAACCTGACGATCATCGACGACGCGAACAAGAACATCGAGCTCAACCACGGCAAGGCGCTGGATCTGCTGGCCCTCCCGCTGGACGATCAGGCGGCGTACGACCTGCTGGCTCGCGGCGACACCCTGGGCGTGTTCCAGCTCGACGGTGGCCCGATGCGCTCGCTGCTGCGCCTGATGAAGCCGGACAACTTCGAGGACATCTCCGCCGTCCTGGCGCTCTACCGTCCCGGTCCGATGGGCGTCGACTCGCACACCAACTACGCGCTCCGTAAGAACAAGCTCCAGGAGATCACCCCGATCCACCCGGAGCTGGAGGAGCCGCTGCGCGAGATCCTGGAGCCGACCTACGGCCTGATCGTCTATCAGGAGCAGGTGCAGCGCGCCGCGCAGATCCTCGCCGGTTACAGCCTCGGCCAGGCCGACCTGCTCCGCCGCGCGATGGGTAAGAAGAAGAAGGAGATCCTCGACAAGGAGTTCGTCCCGTTCCGCGACGGCTGCCGGGAGAACGGCTACTCCGACGAGGCCACCCAGGCGGTGTGGGACGTGCTGGTCCCGTTCGCCGGCTACGCGTTCAACAAGGCGCACTCCGCGGCGTACGGGCTGGTCTCCTACTGGACGGCGTACCTGAAAGCGCACTACCCGGCCGAGTACATGGCCGGTCTGCTCACCAGCGTCGGTGACGACAAGGACAAGATGGCGGTCTACCTGGCCGAGTGCCGCCGCATGGGCATCCAGGTGCTGCCGCCGGACGTGAACCAGTCGGCCGGCCCGTTCACCCCGGTCGGCAAGGACATCCGGTTCGGTCTCGGCGCGGTCCGCAACGTCGGTGGCAACGTCGTCGAGGCGGTCGTCCGGTGCCGCAAGGAGAAGTCGGAGTACACCGACTTCTACGACTTCCTGTCCAAGGTCGACGCAGTGGCCTGCAACAAGCGGACCATCGAATCCTTGATCAAGGCGGGCGCCTTCGACTCGATGGGGCACAGCCGCAAGGGTCTGCTGGCGGTGCACGCCGAGGCCATCGATGCGTACGCGGATGTCAAGCGCAACGAGGCAGCCGGGCAGTTCGACCTCTTCGGCGCCTTCGGTGACACCGACTCCGGGGTGTCGGCGACGGTCGCCATGCCGGTGATCGGCGACAGCGAGTGGGACAAGCGCGACAAGCTGGCCTTCGAGCGGGAGATGCTCGGCCTCTACGTCTCCGACCATCCGCTCGCCGGTCTCGAGGTGCTCCTGCAGAATTCGGCGGACACCAGCATCGCCGCGCTCAACGAGGAGGGCTCAGTGCCGGACGGCCAGGTGGTGACCCTCGCCGGCATCCTCACCGGGGTGCAGCGCCGGATCACCAAGCAGGGCCGGGCGTGGGCCTCAGCTACCCTGGAGGACCTGGCCGGCGGGGTCGAGGCGCTCTTCTTCCCGAACACGTACGAGCTGGTCGGGCAGTACATCGCCGAGGACGCGATCGTGGTGGTGAAGGGCCGGGTCGACCGGCGCGACGACACCCCGCGGATCATGGCGATGGACATGTCCATCCCCGACATCACCCACAACCCGGACACCAAGCCGGTCACCCTCACGATGCCGATCACCCGGTGCACACCGCCGCTGGTGGACGAGCTCAAGGAGATCCTGGTGAGCCATCCGGGCGACACCGAGGTGCACGTCCACCTGCAGAACGGCAGCCGGACCACGGTGATGCGCCTCGGTGGCGTCCGGGTCGCGGCGACCCCGGCGCTGCGGGCCGACCTCAAAATGATCCTCGGCCCGTCGGCCGTGGCCTGACGGCGACGGCCGATCTGGAAGGATCGCAGGGTGCACCCGAGTGAGGAGCCGGCCGAGCCGCCGTACCGTCCGGATCAGCCGTACCAGCCTGAACAGCCCGGCCGGTGGTCGGTTCAGCGGTGGGGGATCGAGTACGGCAGCCGCCGGCCGTGGCGCCGGACGCTGACGGTCGCCGTCGTGCTCACCGCGGTGGTCAGCGCTCTGGGCGTGCCGCTCGGGCTGCTCTGGGCGTGGCTGGCACCCGGTGTGCCGGTGGTCGACATCGGCGACAACGGCGTGGTGGTGAACGACCCCTCACCCGAGCAGTACATCGCGGCCGACGGCTGGTTCACCCTGCTCGGCCTCGGCTTCGGGATTCTCGTGGCGGTGGCCGCCTGGCTCGTCCTGCGCCGGGACCGCGGCCCGTTCCTCCTGCTCGGCGTGGTGCTCGGCACGTCGATCGCGGGCCACTGGGTGGCGCCGTTCGTCGGCGAGCTGATCGGCCGCGACGACTACGACCAGTGGCGCGCCACCGCGGCGCGCGGCGCCACCTTCCTGGCGCCGCCGGAGGTGCACTCGCTCGGCCCCACGCTGGTGCCGGCGTTCGCCGCGGCGATCGTGCTGACCCTGCTGGCCGGCTGGTCGAACGATCCGGATCTGGACCATCCCGGCGCCCAGCCCGGCTACGGTCCCAACCATCCGGGCATGCTGCCGGGCTACCCCGGCTATCCGGGCGCCTACGACGTCCCTGATCACCGCGTCTACGAGCCGCCCTTCGACCAGCCGGTCCCGCCGCCCGGCACGAACGGGGCCGGCGTCGGTTCGGAGCCCGCTCCGCCGGACCCGAATCGGCCCGCCTGACGCTGCGCCGGCGCGCTTGGCGCTGGGCCGGCCGGCTTGGCGCAGGCGCCGACCGGCTTGGTGCTGCGCCGGCCGGCTTGGAGTCGCGCTCCGGCGGTCAGTTCGGGCTGGCGGGGCGGGCGAGGTCGGAGAGCGGGACCGGGACCGCGCGGACCCGGGCCAGCAGACCGGCCTCGCGGTTGAGCAGGCGCAACTCGGCGCGCAGCCGGCTCGCCGTGTCAGGCATGGCGAGCAGCAGCTGGCGCTCCTCGACGGTGAGCTGCGCGGTGGCGGCGACCAGGTGGGACAGCACGGTCGGGTCGTCGGGCACCTGGTCGAGCACCTCGGTGTTGGGGCGCAGCAGCTCCAGGTAGGTCTGGAAGGCGGTCAGCACCCGCGGCGCGAGCAGGTGGGCCGTCTGGTCGGCCGCGTCCTCCTCGGGCAGCCAGCGGACCTGCGCTGTGAGGTATGGCGCGCTGCCCTGCTCGATGCTGAGGACGGTGAACCGGCGCCGGCCGACGGTCATGATGTCGAAGCGGCCGTCCGGCAGCTCGGTGACGTGGCGCAGCTCGGCGGTGCAGCCCACCTCGTAAAGATCGGCGGCGCTGATCGGGGGTGTCTCCGTGGCCGCGCCGTCGCCGGGATCCGGCGCCACCTCGCTGCCGTGCCGGAGGGTGACCACGCCGAACTCGTGCGGTGTCTCCGCCGACTGCGCCACCAGCTCCCGGACGAGCGTGCGGTAACGCTCCTCGAAGATGTGCAGGGGCAGGACCAGACCGGGGAAGAGCACCGTGCTCAGCGGGAACACCGGCAGCCGATCGCTCACGCGTTCAGCCTAGTCTCCGACCGACCTTGGTCAACCCGGGCGAGAGGCGAGGTGTCTCAACGCCTGGGCCTGCCGGTCGCGGGCGGTAACTCGATTCCGGGGCCGCCTAGACTGGGCGTGTGCTGAATCGGATCGACCTGCGCGGCTCCCGCCGGGACCCGCGCGGACTGCTGCCCCGTGCCCAACTCGACGTCTCCGTCGCGGTCGAGAAGATCCGCCCGGTCGTCGAGGCGGTGCATCAGCATGGGTTCAGCGCGATCCGGGAGGCGACCGAGCGGTTCGACGGCGTCCGGCTGGAGCGCCTGCGGGTGCCGGCCGAGGCGATCGCCGCTGCCGCCGAGACCCTCGACCCGGAGGTGCGCGCCGCCCTGCTCGAGGCGATCAAGCGGGCCCGCAAGGTGCACGCCGACCAGCGCCGCACCGACGTGACCACGCAGGTCGTCGACGGTGGCACGGTCACCGAGCGCTGGGTGCCGGTGCGCCGCGTCGGGCTCTACGTCCCGGGCGGCCTGGCCGTCTACCCGTCGACCGTGGTGATGAACGTGGTGCCCGCCCAGGAGGCCGGCGTCGAGGGCCTGGTCGTGGCGTCGCCGCCGCAGACCGCCAACAACGGCCTGCCGGACTCGCGGGTGCTGGCCGCCTGCGCGCTGCTCGGCGTCGACGAGGTCTACGCGGTCGGTGGCGCCCAGGCGATCGCGATGCTGGGGTACGGGTCGGACGGCGCAGACGAGGGCGACCGGTGTGAGCCGGTGGACGTCATCACCGGGCCGGGCAACATCTGGGTGACCGCGGCGAAGCGGATGCTGCGTGGCACCGTCGGGATCGACGCCGAGGCCGGCCCGACCGAGATCGCCATCCTGGCCGACGAGACCGCCGACCCGCGGCACGTCGCCGCCGACCTGATCAGCCAGGCGGAGCACGACCCGCTCGCCGCGAGCGTGCTGGTCACCGACTCGACGGCGCTCGTCGACGCGGTCGAGGTCGAGCTGGGCAAGCAGGTCGCGGCCACCAAGCACGACGAGCGGGTGCGGACCGCGCTGACCGGTGAGCAGTCCGGTGTGGTGCTGGTCGACGACCTCGAGCAGGGGCTGGCGGTCGTCGACGCGTACGCGGCGGAGCACCTGGAGATCCAGACGCGCGACGCGCGGCAGTGGGCCATGCGGGTCCGCAACGCCGGCGCGATCTTCGTCGGCGCCTGGGCGCCGGTCTCGCTCGGCGACTACGCGGCGGGGTCCAACCACGTGCTGCCCACCGGCGGCTGCGCCCGGCATTCGTCCGGCCTGTCGGTGCAGTCGTTCCTGCGGGGCATCCACGTCGTGGAGTACACCGAGGAGGCTCTGCGCGATGTCGCCGGCCACGTGGTGGCGCTGGCAAACGCGGAGGACCTGCCGGCGCACGGAGATGCTGTCAAAGTGAGGTTCGGCCAGTGACCACGATCGACGATCTGCCGATCCGGGATGATCTGCGCGGCAAGTCGCCCTACGGCGCGCCGCAGCTCGACGTCGCGGTCCGGCTGAACACCAACGAGCATGCCTTCGCGGTCCCGCAGCCGGTGGTCGAGGCGATGCGCAAGATGCTCGACGCCGAGCTGGCCGACCTCAACCGCTACCCGGACCGGGACGCGGTGGCGCTGCGCACCGACCTCGCTGACTATCTGGGGCACGGCCTCACCTACCGCAGCGTGTGGGCGGCCAACGGCTCCAACGAGGTGCAGCAGCAGCTGCTCCAGGCGTTCGGCGGCCCGGGGCGGACCGCGCTCGGCTTCGGCCCGTCGTACTCGATGCATCCGCTGCTCGCGGGCGGCACCGGCACCCGCTGGATCGGTTCGCTGCGTGACCCCGACTTCGGGCTGCGTCCCGAGGCGGCGATCGCGGAGATCGAGAAGCACGACCCGGACATGGTCTTCCTCTGCTCGCCGAACAACCCGACCGGCACCGCGCTCGACCCGTCGGTGATCGACGCCGTGCTCGGCGCGGCGCGCGGCATGGTGCTGGTCGACGAGGCCTACTTCGAGTACGCCCGGGCCGGCACCCGCAGCGCGATCGAGTTGCTTCCCGGGCACCCGCGCCTGGTGGTGACCCGGACCATGAGCAAGGCGTTCGGGTTCGCCGGTGGACGGCTGGGCTACTTCGCCGCCGACCCGGCCGTGATCGACGCGGTCCAGCTGGTGCGCCTGCCGTACCACTTGAGCGCGCTGACCCAGGCCGCCGCGCGGGCCGCCGTCTCGCAGAGCGCCGCGCTGCTGGCCACCGTCGAGCAGATCAAGGTCCAGCGTGACCGGATCGTCTCCACCCTGCGGGCCCGCGGAGTCCGGGTCGCCGACAGCGACGCCAACTTCGTGCTGTTCGCCGTCTCCCCGGACCAGAAGGCCGACTGGCAGGCGTTCCTCGACCGGGGCGTGCTGATCCGCGATGTGGGCCTGGCCGGCTGGCTGCGGGTCACCGCCGGCACCGAATCCGAGACGACTGCTTTCCTGAACGCTGCTGAGGAGATCCTTTCGTGAGCCGCACCGCCCGCATCGAGCGCGTGACCAACGAGACCAAGGTGCTGATCGAGATCGACCTCGACGGCACCGGCAAGGGCGACCTGAACACCGGGGTCGGCTTCTACGACCACATGCTCAACCAGCTCGCCAAGCACGGCGGATTCGACCTGACCGTGCGCTGCGAGGGCGATCTGGAGATCGACTCGCACCACACCATGGAGGACACCGCGATCGCGCTGGGCGAGGCCTTCGCCCGCGCGCTCGGCGACAAGCGGGGCATCCGGCGGTACGGGTCGGCCACCATCCCGATGGACGAGGTGCTGGTCCGGGCCGCCGTCGACCTGTCCGGCCGGCCCTATGTGGTGCACGACGAGCCGCTGCTCACGCCGTACATCGGACCGGTCTACGCGACCAGCATGACCCGGCACATCTTCGAGGCGTTCGGCCACGCGGCCAAGGTGACCCTGCACGTGGACGTGCTGCGGGCCTGCCGGCCGGGCGGCCACCCGGACGCGCACCACGTGGTGGAGGCGCAGTTCAAGGCGTTCTCCCGGGCGCTGCGCGAGGCCGTCGAGATCGACCCGCGCAACGCCGGGGCGCTGCCGTCCACCAAGGGGGTGCTGTGATCTCCCTGGTCCTGTTCGCGCTGGCCGGCATCCTGCTGGGCGGCGTGATCCAGCTGGTGAAGTCGGATGCCACGAAGTTCAGCATCGGCCTCACCGCGGTGCTCGCGCTGCTGGCCACCGCGGGCGGGTTCGCCTGGTGGCCGTCGGGGGAGGCGTGATGAAGGTCGTCATTCTGGACTACGGCTCGGGGAACCTGCGCTCGGCGGAGCGGGCCGTCGCCCGCACCGGTGTGGACGTGACGGTGACCGACGATCTGGCGGCCGCGGCTGCCGCGGACGGTCTCGTGGTGCCCGGTGTCGGGGCGTACGCGGCGTGTATGGCCGGGATCGAGCAGCTCGGCGCCGGCCCGGTGATCGCGGACCGGGTGGCGGCCGGCAAGCCGGTGCTCGGCATCTGCGTCGGCATGCAGATCCTCTTCGACTCCGGTGTGGAGCACGGGGTGGAGACCAAGGGGCTGGGCCTGCTGCCGGGTTCGGTCACCAAACTCGCCGCGCAGCGCATCCCGCACATGGGCTGGAACACCGTGCAGGTGCCGGAGGGATCCCGGCTACTGGCCGGTCTGCCCGCTGACACGAGGTTTTACTTCGTCCACTCGTACGCCGCTCAAGATCTTGACCTTTTGGCGCAGGCCGGCGCCGAGGTGACCAGCGCAAGCCACGACCTGCCGTTCGCGGCCGTGGTGGAGGCCGGCGCGCTCAGCGCTGCCCAGTTCCACCCGGAGAAATCGGCGGACGCCGGGTTTGCGCTGCTCAGCAACTGGGTCGCGACCCTGCGGTGAGCAAGGAACGCGCGCGACGGCGGGCCGAGCGGCTCGCCGTCCTGGAGAAGGAGAAGGCGGTCCGCGCCCGGAAGGTGGCCCGGCGCGGCCGGCGCCAGGCCCTCGTGCGGCGCCTCAAACCGCGGTTCGGCCGGGACGGCCGGCTCTATCACCGCAGCCGGCGGCAACGGATCGGCATCGTGGTCGTCACCCTGCTGGCCGTCGCGGCGGTCTGGACGCTCATCCCGGACCTCGCACTTCGCATCATCCTGACCGCCATGCTCGTCCTGGCTGTGCCGGCCCTCGTCGTCGTGGTGCTCGGCCGCCGCGCCTGAACCCGTTCTCTAGGGAGAAGAATGACCCTCCAACTGCTGCCCGCCGTCGACGTCGCCGACGGCCAAGCCGTCCGCCTGGTGCAGGGCGCCGCCGGCTCGGAGACTGCCTACGGTGACCCGCTCGAGGCCGCGCTGGCCTGGCAGAACGACGGCGCCGAGTGGATCCATCTGGTCGACCTGGACGCCGCTTTCGGCCGCGGTTCGAACGCCGAGCTGCTCGCCGACGTGGTGCGCCGGCTCGACGTGAAGGTGGAGCTCTCCGGCGGCATCCGGGACGACGAGTCGCTGACCCGGGCCCTGTCCACCGGCGCCCAGCGGGTCAACATCGGCACCGCCGCGCTGGAGGACCCGGAGTGGTGCGACCGGATCTGCGGCGAGTACGGCGACCGCGTCGCGATCGGCCTGGACGTGCGCGGCCGCACCCTTGCCGCCCGCGGCTGGACCCGGGACGGCGGCGACCTGTACGAGGTGCTGGCCCGGCTCGACAAGGCGGGCGCGTCCCGCTACGTCGTCACCGACATCACCAAGGACGGCACCATGCGCGGGCCGAACCTGGACCTGCTGCGTGAGGTGTGCGCCGCCACCGACAAGCCGATCATCGCGAGCGGTGGGGTCTCCAAGCTGGACGACCTGCGGGCGCTGGCCACCCTGGAGCCGGTCGGGGTCGAGGGTGTGATCGCTGGTAAGGCGCTTTACGCGGGTGCTTTCACCGTGCGTGAGGCGCTCGACGTGCTCGCGGCCTGAGCCCAGGCTTCGCGTAACGCTTGTTCGGCGGCCCGGATTGCCGGCCGGGCCGCCGCCGAATCACGCCAGGCGACCACGACGTGACGGGTAGGCGTCGGACTTATCCGGACAACTCGGACTTCACGCGGCAGTGGCGGCCGGGCCAGCCGGGGGATCAGGCCGACGCCCAGCCCGGCGGCGATCAACGTCAACTGCGTCTCGAACTCGCCGACCTGGAAGTCCGGGACCACGCCGGGCAGCTTGCGGATCAGATACTCATAGCAGACGTCGCCGGCCCGGACCGCGATCCAGTGCTCGTCACGGGCCTCCTCCAGGGTGGCGGTTCCGCGCAGCCGGTGATCGTCCGGCACGATGAGATCCGCGTGGTCGGCGCCGATCTCCACCTTGGTGACGCAGTCCGGATAGCGCAGACCCACCTCGGGCCAGTCGTCCAGCACGGCCAGGTCGACGTGCCCGCGGCGCAGCAGCTCCAGGCCCTCGTGCGGGTTGACCTCGATCAGGCCGGTGGTGAGCTGCGGATGCCGGCTCTTCAAAGAGCGCAGGGCGTGCGGCATCAGGGCCCGGCAGGCGGTCGCGAAGGCGGCCACGGTGAGCCGGCCGGTGACCGTGTCCCGGTGTGCGGCGAGCGCGGCCTCCGCCTCGTCCATGCTGGTCAGCACCCGCTCCGCGTGGTCGGCGAGCACCCGGCCGGCCTCGGTGAGCCGCAGTCGCCGGCCGTCCTTCTCGACCAGGGTGGCGCCGGTCTCCCGCTCCAGCTTCGAGATCTGCTGGGAGACTGCGGACGGCGTACAGTGCAGGGCCTGACCGGCCGCGAGGACCGTGCCGTAGCTGGCCACCGCGTGCAGCGCGCGCAGCCTGCCGAGGTCAATCATGTAGCGATGCTACATTCTGGGTGTAGGTTAATTTGCTGGTGCTTAAGGTTTCGGGAAACCAGGCTGAGCCGTATGAGACCGCGTGACCTCGCCCTCGCCGTCGCCGTGGCGGCGATCTGGGGCATCAACTTCGTCGCCATCGACGCCGGGCTGGACCATTTCCCGCCGCTGCTCTTCTCCGCGCTGCGGTTCGGGCTGGCCGCCTTCCCCGCGGTGCTGCTGGTCGGCCGCCCGCAGGTGCCGTGGCGGTGGATCGTGATCGTCGCGCTGGTTCTCGGCGTCATCAAGTTCTCGCTGCTCTTCGCCGGGATGGCGGCCGGGATGCCGGCCGGCCTCAGCTCGCTGGTGCTGCAGAGCCAGGCCGTTTTCACGATGTTCTTCGCGGTCTGGTTCCTGCGCGAGCGGCCGCGGCCGATCCAGATCGCCGGCCTGGCCGTCGCGGTTGCCGGCGTCGTCGTGGTGGCCACCCGGATGGCCGCCGAGCTGCCGGCCTTCCTGCTGCTGATCGGCGCGGCGGCAGCCTGGGGCCTGTCCAACATCGCCACCCGCAAGGCGTCCCCGCCGGACACGCTCAACTTCATGGTCTGGGTCAGCGCTCTGGCCACCGGCCCACTTCTGGTGCTCTCCCTGATCATCGACGGTCCGGCCACCGACCTCGCCGCGCTTCGCGCGATCGACACCGAGGCGGTGCTGGCCCTGCTGTACATCGCTCTGCTCTCCACGCTCGCCGGCTTCGCCGGCTGGGGTTTCCTGATGCGCAGGTACGGCGCCGCGACCGTGGCGCCGTTCTCCATGCTCGTCCCGTTCTTCGGCATCGCGTCGGCCGCTCTCGTGCTCGGTGAGCCGATCTACCGGGTGGACGTGATCGGCGGTGTGCTCGTCGTCGGCGGCGTGCTTTTGGGACTGGTCCGGGCCCGGCCGGTGGCGACGAAGGAACTGGTTAGGGTTGGGGCATGACGGTCGCGGTACGAGTGATCCCCTGCCTGGACGTGGACGCCGGGCGGGTGGTGAAGGGTGTCAACTTCGTCGACCTGCGGGACGCCGGTGACCCGGTGGCGCTGGCTTCGGCGTACGACGCGGCCGGTGCGGACGAGCTGACCTTCCTCGACGTGACCGCCTCCTCCGACGACCGCGGCACCATGCTCGACGTGGTCCGGCGGACCGCTGAGACGGTCTTCATCCCGCTGACCGTCGGCGGCGGCGTGCGCTCGGTGGAGAACGTGGACGTGCTCCTGCGCGCCGGCGCGGACAAGGTCGGCGTCAACACCGCGGCGATCGCCCGTCCCGATCTGATCCGCGAGATCGCCGAGCGGTTCGGCAACCAGGTGCTGGTCCTCTCGCTCGACGTGCGCCGGTCGGCCGAGCAGCCGAGCGGCTGGGAGGTCACCACCCACGGCGGCCGGCGCAGTGCCGGGCTCGACGCGATCGAGTGGGCCGCCCGGGTGGCGGACCTGGGCGCCGGTGAGATCCTGCTGAACTCGATGGACGCCGACGGGACGAAGGCCGGCTTCGACCTCGAGCTGATCCGCGCGGTCCGGGCCGTCGTCGACATCCCGGTCATCGCCAGCGGCGGGGCGGGCGCGGTCGAGCACTTCCCGCCCGCGGTCGAGGCCGGCGCCGACGCGGTGCTGGCGGCCAGCGTGTTCCACTTCGGAGACCTCAGCATCGGCGAGGTGAAGGACACACTGCGGTCGGCCGGAAACCCGGTCCGCTGATATGGTCTGCCGCATGACTTTCTGGTGGCCCGCCTGATCGGCGGACCCCCGTACCAGGCCGCCTCTCCGAGGCGGCCTTTTCCGTGTCTTCGGTGGGGCCTGAACCTTCTGGAGAACATCGATGAACACCTGGCCCGAACTGGTCACCCGCCTGCTCGCGAACGAGGACCTGACCGCGGAATCGGCCGCCTGGGCGATGGAGCGCGTGATCGCGGGTGAGGCGCGGCCCGCACAGCTCGCGGCCTTCCTGGTCGCGCTCCGCGCCAAGGGCGAGGCGGCGGCCGAGATCGACGGCTTCGTCACCGCGTTGTTGCACGCCGCCACCCCGGTGTCCGTCGCGGGCGACACCCTCGACATCGCCGGCACCGGCGGCGACGGCACCAACGCCGTCAACATCTCGACCATGGCCGCCGTGGTGGCCGCCGCTACCGGAGTCACCGTGGTCAAACACGGTGGCCGGGCCGCCTCGGCGACCAGCGCCGGCTCGGCGGACCTGGTGGAGGCGCTGGGCGTACCGCTGGACCTGCCGCCCGAGCGGAGCGCCGGGATCGGGATCACCTTCCTCTTCGCGCCCCGAGTGCATCCAGGCATGCGGTACGCGGCCCCGGTGCGGCGCGAGCTGGGCGTGCCGACCGTGTTCAACCTGCTCGGTCCTTTGATCAACCCGGCGCGGCCGGCGTACCGGCTGGTCGGGGTGGCCGACGCCCGGATGCTCCCGGTGATCGTCGAAGTGCTCCGCCGGCGTGGGTCGAACGCCCTGGTGGTTCGCGGTGACGACGGTCTCGACAAACTCAGCACCAGCACGACGTCGCAGGTGTGGACAGTCCGGGACGGTGTGGCGACACACACCGTGCTCGACCCCAGGGACCTCGGACTGGCCCGCCCGGCGCCCGGGGCACTGCGGGGCGGGGACGCCGCGGCCAACGCCCGGGTCATGCACGAGCTGCTGGCCGGTCAGCGGGGACCTGTCCGCGACGCCGTCCTGCTCAACGCGGCGGCGGCGCTGACCACGACCGGGACAGCGCTCCCGGAGGCGCTGGCCCGATGTGCGGAAGCGGTCGACTCCGGGGCGGCCGCCGCCACCCTCAAACGCTGGGTCGAGCTAGCGGCCGTCGGCTAGCCGCATGCTGTACTCACGGACCGCGGCGCTGTACGTCTGCTCGTCCAGCGACCAGTCGGAGTAACCGGGCTCGGCGGACCGGTTCAGCTGGGCCTGCAACGTCATCACGGCGGAGGAGAGCCCACTGAACGGCCTGGTCCGCCAGAGCTGCTCACCGGCCGGGGCGACCGCGATCAGATCGTCGTCGACAGTGATCAGCCCGGCCCCGGCGAGGCGGCGGACCGCCTCCTCCAATTCGTCGCGGCTGGGCACGCTGTGGTGCAGGAAATCCGCCGCGGCCAGCAGGTCGGCCAGGGTCGCCCCGGTCACCGGCAGGGCAGCGTGCAGCGCCCGATCCCGTTCCAGTCGCTCGGCGATCACCGCGGAGACGAAGATCCAAGCGTCGTTCCAGTGCCAGCCTCCGACCCCCATGCCGCAATGATGCCGTGTGGTCGGCTCACCCGGAAGCGAATGTGTCCGGATGATCACTGCTCGACGAGCACCGGCTCCTTACGCTCCGGCACGGTGAGCATCGGCAGGAACAGCTGCACGAGAGGGCCGATCGCCAGCGCGTACGCAATCGTCCCGATGCCCACCGTGCCGCCCAGCAGGAAGCCGATGCCCAGCACGGTCAGCTCGATGCCGGTGCGGATCATCCGGAGCGACAGCCGCGGGAAGCGGGCGGCCAGCCCGGTCATCAGACCGTCCCGCGGGCCCGGGCCCATCCGGCTGCCGATGTAGAGACCGGTCGCGAAACCGTTCAACAGGATCCCGCCGACCACATAGCCGACCCGCACCGGAATCGACTCGCCCGCCGGCAACAGCGCGAGCGCGGCATCAGCCGCAAAGCCGACAACCACCAGATTGGCCACTGTCCCGAAGCCGGGTCGCTGCCGCAGCGGGATCCAGAGCAACAGGACGGGTACGCCCGTCAGCAGCACAACCCAACCGAAGCTGATCCCGGTGACCATGGAAACGCCCTGGTGAAAGACGTCCCACGAGTTGCCGCCGAGGCTCGACTCGACCATCAGCGCCATGCTGACGCCGTAGAGGATCAGGCCGGCGAAGAGTTGGGGTACGCGACGGAGCAAGCTCATGCTGCCACTCTTCATGCCAATCCGCCGGTGCTAAAGTGCCAATTCTCGGGAGGTGGCTATGACAACGTCGGTGCGCGGGGACCAATTGGCTCGTCTGCTCGGTCGGTGGCACTCGCTGCCGGGCCGTCGGCGCAGCCCTGACTACGCGGCCCTGGCTGCGGCGGTCCGCGGTCTGCTGTCGGACGGGCGGCTCGCGCTGGGCGTCCGGCTGCCCGCCGAACGGGAACTCGCCGAAGCCCTCGGAGTGAGCCGGACCACGGTGTCCGCGGCGTACCGGGCGTTGCGCGAGACCGGCCACCTGAACAGCCGGCGCGGCGCCGGAAGCTGGACCACCCTGCCGCACGGCCACCGGGTCGCCACCTCCGGGCTGTGGACGCCGGAGGACGACCTCGACATGATCGACCTGGGCTGCGCGGCCTCCGCGGCGCCGGTCGAGCTGGTGCCGGCGGCCCGGGCGGCCGCCGACGACCTGCCGCGCTACCTGGGCAGCGCCGGGTACCACCCGACCGGGCTGCCCGAGCTGCGGGCGGCGGTCGCGGAGGCGTACACCGCCCGAGGCGTGCCGACGTCGGCCGAGCAAATCATGATCACCAGCGGTACGCAGCAGGCGCTCGACCTCGTCCTGCGGCTCTCCGTGCCGGTCGGGGCGCCGGTCCTGGTGGAAACCCCCACCTACCCCAACGCGCTGGCCGCGCTCGCCGCCCGCCGCGCCCGGATCAGTACGCACGGGATGGACATCGCCACCGGCTGGGACGGCGAGATGCTGCTCGGCGCGCTGCGGCAGACCCGGCCTCGGCTGACCTACGTGATCCCCGAATTCCACAACCCGACCGGCCACCTGATGCCCACCGAGCTGCGCGAACGCCTCGTCGCCACGGCACACTCGACCGGCGCCGAACTGGTCGTCGACGAATCCTTCGTCGACCTGCCGCTCGACGGCACGCCGATGCCGCCGCCGGTCGCCGTCTTCGACCGGCACTCCCGGGTCACGTCGATCGGCGGGATGAGCAAGGCGTACTGGGGTGGCCTGCGCATCGGCTGGGTCCGCGCCTCCGCACCCCTCGTCCAGCGGCTGGCCGCGATCCGGGTCGGCGTCGACCTGGGCAGCCCCGTCCTGGAACAACTCGTCGCCGTCCACATGCTGCGCATGGCCCCGGAAATCGTCGCCGCCCGCCGCGCCCAGCTCCGCTTCCGCCGCGACGCCCTGGTCGGCGCCCTGCGCGAACAGCTGCCGGAATGGCGCTTCTTCGTCCCCGGCGGCGGCGTAACCCTCTGGGCCGAACTCGACGGCCCGATCTCCAGCGCCCTGTCCCGCGCCGCCGAAGACGTCGGCGTGCGCTTGGCCCCCGGCCCCCGCTTCGGCCTGGACGGCACGCTGGAGCGTTTCCTCCGCCTGCCTTTCACCCTGCCCGCCGACGACTTGACCGAGGCCGTCCAGCGCATCGCCTCCGTACGCCACGACCTCGACCACACGGCCCGCCCCGCTTGGCGCACCCCTGCGGTGATCACCTGAGCCGGCCCACCTGCGGCCCACACCCTCACGGCGCCCCACACCGAACTGCCGGGCGGCCCCGCTAGCGGTCGCTGTCACCGCCCACCCGGCCGCCGTTCGCCCACCCGGCCGCCGTTCACCCACCCGGCCGCCGTTCGCTTACCCGGCCGCCGTTCGCCCACCCGCCGGGTGGGCCGTTCACCCACCCGCCGGCCGCCGGCAGCGAGCCGCCGCTGGGGCGTCCTTTGGCGGGTTCGTAGCGTGTCTGGGCGGCGGCTGGCGTCGCCGGGCCGCCGTTGAGGCGTCCTATGGCGGGTTCGTAGCGTGTCTGGGCGGCGGCTGGTGCCGTCGGGCCGCCGTTTAGGCGTCCTATGGCGGGTTCGTAGGGAGTCTGCGCGGCGGCTGGCGCCGCCGGACCGCTGCTGGGGCGTCCTTTGGTGGGTTCGTAGCGTGTCTGGGCGGCGGCTGGTGCCGCCGGGCCGCCGTTGGGGCGTCCTTTGGCGGGTTCGTAGGGTGTCTGCGCGGCGGCTGGCGCTGCCGGGCCGCCGCTGAGGCATCTTACGGCCGGTTCGTAGGGTGTCTGCGCGGCGGCTGGCGTCGTCGGGCCGCCGTTGAGGCGTCCTATGGCGGGTTCGTAGCGTGTCTGGGCGGCGGCTGGTGCTGCCGGGCCGCCGTTGAGGCGTCCTATGGCGGGTTCGTAGCGTGTCTGCGTGGCGGCTGGCGCCGCCGGGCCGCCGCTGAGGCACCTTACGGCCGGTTCGTAGCGTGCCTGAGCGGCGGCGCTCGTGCGGGCGAGCCGCCGCTCAGCCGTGGAACCGGCGGGCGGTTGCGTGTCTGGTGGGCGGCTGGTTGGGTTCGGTCGGCGGGGGCGTGGCCGGCCGGGATGTGCTTAAGCCCGGCGGCCGCGTTTCGGCCCGGAGTTGCTGATGGCCGCGCGGCTCGGCGGGACGATGTGAATGCGGCGGGGCGGCGTCGCCCGTACCGGAAAAGATGAAGCCGGCGCACCCGCAAAGGGCGCGCCGGCTTGGGACAGCGAGGTCGAGACGGTCAGATCTGGGCGAGCGACCCCGCGTACATCTTGTCGATCTGCTCGGCGAAGTTGGCCTCGACGCTGCGCCGCTTGATCTTCATGGACGGGGTGATCTCGCCGGCCTCGATGCTGAGGTCGCGGGGGAGGATCGCGAACTTCTTGACGGTCTCCCAGCGGTTCAGCTTGGCGTTGAGTTCGGCGATGTAGCCCTCGACCAGCGCGTGGGTCTCCTTCGCCGCGACGATCTCGTCGTAGCTCTTGCCGGCCAGCGGGCCGGAGGCTGCCCACGTCGTGATCGCTTCCTCGTCGAGGGCGATCAGCATCGTGACGAAGTTGCGGTTCTGCCCGACGACGACGGCCTGCGAGGTGTACGGGCAGACGGCCTTGAACGAACCCTCGATCGCCGACGGGGCGATGAACTTGCCGCCGGAGGTCTTGACCAGGTCCTTCTTCCGGTCGGTGATCTTCAGGTAGCCGTCGGCGTCGAGCTCGCCGATGTCGCCGGTGCGCAGGAAGCCGTCCTCGGTGAACGCCTCGGCGGTGGCATCCGGCAGGTTGTGGTAGCCGCGCATGACGGGCGCGCCGCGCAGCAGCACCTCGCCGTCGGCGTCGATGCGGACCTCGAGGTCGCCGAGCGGCTGGCCGACGGAGCCGATCTTGAGCTTGCCGCGCCGGTTCACGAAGTTGGCGGCGCAGGCCTCGGTCATGCCGTAGCCCTCGAGGATCGGCAGGTTGGCCGCCGCGAAGAACTCCGAGATGTCCCGGCTGAGCGCGGCCGAACCGCTGACCAGCACCTGGATGTTGCCGCCGAGCTTGGCCTGCAGCTTGGAGAAGACCAGCTTCTCGGCGATCGAGTACTGCAGCGCGAGGCCCGCGGGTACGGGCTTGCCGGCCTGCTGCAGGGCGACCCGCTTCTTGCCGGTGGCCACCGCCCAGCTGAAGATCTTCGGCTTCAGGCCGGTGCCGCCGAGGCCGCTGGTGACGGTCTTGTTGTAGACCTTCTCGTAGATCCGCGGCGGGGCGCACATCAGGGTCGGCTTGACCACGGCGAGCAGGTCGATCAGCCGGTCGACCCGGCCGTCGACGTAGGTCGGCACGCCGACGTGCAGGATGCCGCAGAGCAGCGTCTTGCCGAACGCGTGCGACATCGGCAGCCACAGGTAGTGCAGGTCCTGCGGGGAGAACAGGCCGAGGTCCTCCTGGGCGACACCCTCCCAGGTCCAGCCCTTGTGCAGCAGCTCGACGCCCTTGGGCCGGCCGGTGGTGCCGGAGGTGTAGATCAGGGTGGCGAGGCTGTCCGGGCCGAGCTGGGCCACCACGTCGTCGATCAGCGTGGGGTTGCGCTTGAGCGCGTCGGCGCCGAGCTGCTCCAGGTCGGCGAGGGTGATCTGCGGCGGGGTGGCGCCGGCGTCGGCCGGGCCCTCGATCAGCACCACCTTGGTCACCGCGGTCTCCGCGCCGGCGATCTTGAGCGCCTGCTTCGCGTTCTCCGCGATCAGCACCTTGGACCCGGAGTCGGACACGATGAACGTGGTGTCCTCGGGCTCGGTGGTCGGGTAGACGGTGGTGGCCGCGGCGCCGGCGACGTTGATGCCGAGGTCGGCGAGGATCCACTCGAGCCGCGTGTTGGAGAGGATCGCGACCCGGTCCTCCAGGCCGACGCCCAGCTCACGCAGGCCGGCGCCGATGGCCTTGACCCGGTCGCCGACCTGGCGCCAGGTCAGCCACTCCGGCCCGGTGTCGGTCGCGTTGGGGGCGGCGAGTGCCTTGGCATCCGGCGTCTTCGCCACGCGCTGAAAGAGCATGTCCGGGATCGACCGGTAGGGAACCTCGAGAGCCATCACGCGCCGCCTTAAAAGCTGAACGGGGAGTTATGTAACGCCAGTGTTACCGGAGAGTAATGTGTGTCCGGCCTCACGGCTAGGTCTCAACATCAATTGACCGCCCACCTTAATCCTAGTCAGCCCGTAGCTTCGGGCCAGCCCACCGACCGGCCGAGAATGGACGCGTGGATCTGGTCATCGACATCGAGCCCGGCTCCGGCGAGACGACCGCCGCGGTGTACCGGGCGCTGCGCGCGGCCATCGTGGACGGCCGGGTGCCGTCCGGCCACCGGCTGCCGGCCACCCGGGTGCTCGCCGCTGACCTGGGAGTCTCCCGGGGCAGCGTGGCCGGCGCCTACGAGCGGCTGGTGGCCGAGGGTTATCTGACGGCACGGGTCGGCGCCGGCACCTTCGTGGCCGGGACGCCGGCCGGCCGCCGTGCGCCGCGCCCGGCGCCGGATCCGCTGCGCCCGCGCTCCGGCTGGACGCTCACCCCGCAGCGGACCAGCGGGCAAGAGCCCGCCCCGAGGTACGACTTCCGCGCCGGCATCCCGGACGCCCGGCTCTTCCCGTTCGACACGTGGCGGCGGCTGGTCGGTGCGGAGCTGCGGCTGCGGGCGAACAACCCGGGCACGTACGCCGACCCGGCCGGCCACCCGGCGCTGCGGTCCGCGGTCGCCCGCTATCTCGGGTACGCCCGTTCGCTCGCGACCACCGCCGACGAGGTGGTGGTCACCAACGGCACCCAGCACGCGCTGGACCTGATCGCCCGGGTCGTGCTGCGCCCCGGTGACGTGGCGGCGGTCGAGGAGCCGGGTTACCCACCGGCCCGCCGCCTCTTCGGCTCGCTGGGCGCCCGGGTGGTGGGCGTGCCGGTCGACGAGCAGGGACTGGTGGTCTCCGCTCTCCCGGACCGGTGCCGCCTGGTGTACCTGACTCCGTCGCACCAGTTCCCGCTGGGCGGGGTGATGAGCCTGGCCCGCCGGCGGGAGTTGCTGGACTGGGCCGGGCAACGGCAGGTGGCGATCGTCGAGGACGACTACGACAGCGAGTTCCGGTTCTGCGCGCGGCCACTCGAACCGTTGCGCGCGCTGGATCGGCACGGCCGGGTGCTCTACGTGGGGACGTTCTCGAAGAGCATGCTGCCGGCGATGCGGACCGGGTTCGTGCTGGTGCCGCCGGGACTGCGCCCGGCGATCCTGGCGGCCCGTCAGCTGAGTGACGCGTACGGGCAGGTGGCGGTGCAGGCGGCGCTGGCCCGGTTCATCGACGAGGGGCAGCTGGCCCGGCACGTGCGGCGGGCCGGACGGGCGTACGAGGACCGGCGTACCCGGATCGTCGGCATGCTGGAGCGGATGCCCGGCCTGACGGTCGTGCCCTCCTCGGCCGGGCTGCACGTGACCGCCCTGCTGCCGCCCGGCGCCGACACCACCCGGATCGTGACCGCGGCTCGCCGGGCCGGCCTGGCCTTGGAGGACCTGTCGGCCTATGCCGGCGAGGGCCCGGCGGATCCACCGGGCCTGGTGTTCGGCTTCGGCGCGGTGGATCCGGAGCTGATCGAGGAGGGGCTGGCCGTCCTCGGCCGCCTCCTGCCGGCTCAGGCCTCGCAGGCGAGCGGCTCAGCCGAAGCCGAACCCGAGCCCGAAGCGGGAGCCGAGGCCGAAGCGGGAGCCGAGGCCGAAGCGGGAGCCGAAGCGGGAGCCGGGACCGGAGCCCGCCGCAGCCGCCAGCTCTGATAACCGATCGCACCGGCCGCCACGACGACGCTGAACAGCGCCGGCAACCCGTTCAGCCACAGCAGCCCGACCACGGCCACGAACGCGAACCCGGCGGTCACCCGGGACCACCCGGCCGGCAGCAGGCGCAGCGCGGCCGCGGTGCCGAGCACGTACACCAGCGTGAAACACCCGGTGACCAGCAGCGCGGCGGTGTGCAGGTCGATCGGCAGCAGCGCCGCCACGATGCTGCCGGCGAAGATGAAGGTCAGCGACCGGCGCTGGCTCCCGAACACCCGGGTCGGCAGCGCGCCGTCGGTGGCCAGCGCCGCGCCGAGCCGGCTCGCCCCGGCGTAGTAGGCGTTGACCGCCCCCAGGGTCAGGACCACCGCGACGACCGCGGTCAGCAGGCGCACCGGACCGCCGAGCCCGATTGCGAGCAGGTCGGAGAGCGGCGCGCGGCTGCCGGCCAGGGCGGGGCCGAGCGCCAGCACGCTGACCGCCGCGACCGCGAGGTAGAGCACGCCGACCACGACGACCGCGATCAGCGTGGCCCGCGGGACGTCGCGGCGCGGGTTGCGGTACTCCGCGGAGAGCGAGGAGAGCGCCTCCCAGCCGGCGAAACCCCAGACCAGGATGGCCGCGGCGGCGCCGACGCCGGCCCAGCCGTGCGGCGCGAACGGGGTGAGGTTGTCCCAGCGGGCGTGCGGCAGGGCGGCGACGACGGTCACCACGAGCAGCACCGCCAGGACCGCAGAGAGCACCAGCTGCACCCGGCCGGAGATCCGCAGGCCGAACCAGTTCATCCCGAACGCGATGCCGATCAGCACCAGGAACGTCGCGAACTCGGTGGGCCGGCCGCCGCCGATGACGTCCGCCACGTACCCCCCGGTGAAGGCGGCGGCGACCGGCGCGCCGAGCGGCACCGCGAAGTAGAAGCACCAGCCGACCGCGGCCGCGATCCGCGGCCCGAACGCCATCCGGGCGTAGGTGGAGACCCCGCCGCCGTCCGGGTAGCGGGCGCCGAGAGCGGCGAACGTCCAGGCCAGAGGTGCGGAGAGCAGGATCAGGGCGAGCCAGGCGATCAGCGCGGCCGGCCCGGCCGCCTCGGCGGCGAGCGCGGGCAGGGAGATCAGCCCGGTGCCCAGGACGGCGCCGACGGAGAGCGCGGTTCCCTGGGAGACGGACAGGCCGGTGCGAACGTTCATACGGTCGAACCTAGGCGGCGATTGGCGTCCGTCGCGAGCCAATTCCGCCCGGATCAAAAGGGCCAATTCAAGGGCGTTTCCGGTACGGGAGTGTCAGCTCCGCCGAATTTTCGCCGTCCCCGCTCTCCCGCGCGATCAGCAGCGCCCTTGCGGCCTCAGCGCGTCCGCCGGGAAGAGGCAGGCCGTCAGACGCCGAGTCGCGCCGTGCGCAGTCGCTCGGCCAGAGCCGGATCGCCGTCGATGTCGACGCGGGCGGAGCGTTGCCGTCCGGAGAAGAAGAGGGCCAGCTCACCAGCGTCTCCGGAGATCCGGACCTGAGGCTGCTCACCGACCCGGATCGGGTCGAACCCGGTCGCGGTGACCTCGGCCGCGATCTTGAGCCGGCGCAGGGCGGCCCGCGCGGTGAGCTTCACAGTGCGCCAAAGAGCGGCCTGCTCGGCCTGATCGAGAGGCCGCGGCGTCCACTCCGGGCCGGCCCGGCGGACGTCCTCGTGGTGGATGAAGAACTCCAGAGTGTTCACCAGCGGGTCGGTGAGCGGGTTGCTGACCGGGCTCCAGGCGGGTGGTTTGCGCAGCTGGTCGACCAGTTCCGGGTACGGCAGCGCGGCGCGGGCCAGGCGGACCCGCTCGCCGTACGCCGCCAGGGGTTTGATCAGGATGCCGGCGGCCGAGTCCGGCCGGCGTTCCCGGACCACGATGTGTGCCGCCAGGTCCCGGGTGGTCCACCCGGTGCAGAGCGTCGGCGCGTCCGGACCAGTGCTGAGCAGCAGGTCGGCGAGGAGCTCGCGCTCCCGGCGGGCGTAGTTGGTCATCGGTCGATATTAGGCGATGTAATTGTGGCCACAAGGTAAACCGGTGGGGCCTCGACGGCTCGTTGGGCAGGATGGAACGTAAGGCCGGAAACCCCGGCCAATGCTTACCAGTCGGGTAGGAAATTGAGCAGCAGAACCAGCAACGACGTGCTGGTACGGGGTCTGCGGGTGCTCGGCCACGCGATCCGTACCGAACCACGGCTCTTCACCGTCAGCGTGCTCGGCAGCAGCCTCTTCGGCCTGCTGATCATTGCCAACTCGTACGTCGTGGGTGCGATCGTCGGCGAGGTCGTGGTGCCCGCCTTCGCGGCCGGCAGCGTGACCACCGGCCAGCTCGCGCTGATCGCCGCGGTGCTGCTGGGGATCAGCGGCCTGCGGGTGGCGAGCATCTTCGGGCGGCGCCTCGGCGCCGGGTTCATGCAGTTCCGCCTGCAGGCCCGGTATCGCAGCGCGGTCACCCGGCGCTATCTGAAACTGCCGCCCGCCTGGCACCAGCGGCACGCGACCGGCACACTGCTCTCCAACGCCAGCTCCGACGTCGAGGCGGCGTTCGGGGTGATCGCCCCGATGCCGTTCGCGGTCGGCACCATCGTGATGATCTTCGCCGCGGTGATCTCGCTGTTCTTCACCGACTGGGTCCTCGCGCTGGTCGGCGTGGCGCTGTTCCCGGCCCTGTTCGCGCTGAACTTCTTCTACTCCCGGCGGATGTCGCCCCGGCAGATCCACTCCCAGCGGATGCGCGCCAAGGTCAGCGAGGTGGCGCACGAGAGCTTCGACGGCGCGCTGGTGGTCAAGACGATGGGCCGCGAGGCCGACGAGTCGCGCCGCTTCGGCGTCTTCGTCACCGAGCTGCGCGACGCGCTGATCTCGGTGGGCCGGCTGCGCGGCGTCTTCGACCCGCTGATGGACAGCCTGCCCAGCGTCGGCACCCTAGCCGTGCTGCTGCTCGGCACCTGGCGCCTGCAGACCGGCGCGATCAGCGTGACCGAACTGGTCAGCGTCGCGTTCCTGTTCACCGTGCTGGCCTTCCCGGTCCGCGCGATCGGCTGGGTGGTCGGCGAGCTGCCGCGCAGCGTGGCCGGCTGGGAGCGGGTCGAGGCGGTGCTGTCGGCCGAGGGCGACATGGCGTACGGCGACGGCGCCCTCACCGACGACGGTCCGGCCGAGCTGCGGTTCGAGCAGGTCGACTTCCGGTACGCGGACGGTCCTCCGGTCCTGCGGGACGTGACCTTCACCGTGCCGGCCGGCAAGACCGTCGCCCTGGTCGGCGCCACCGGCTCGGGCAAGTCGACGATCGCCTCGCTGGCGGTGCGGCTGGTCGACCCGGAGGCCGGCCACGTGGCGATCGACGAGGTGAAGCTGCCCGATCTCTCCGGCGCCGCGCTGGCCGGGGCGACCGCCCTGGTCCCGCAGGTGCCGTTCGTGTTCGACGACACGGTCCGCGGCAACATCGCCCTGGACCGCCCGGGGATCGGCGACGACGAGGTGTGGAAGTCGCTGCGGCTCGCCCAGGCCGACGGGTTCGTCGGCGGCCTGCCGGAGAAGCTGGACACCGCGGTCGGCGAGCGGGGCACCTCGCTCTCCGGCGGCCAGCGGCAGCGGCTCACCCTGGCCCGCGCGCTGGCCGGCCGGCCCCGGCTGCTGGTGCTCGACGACGCCACCAGCGCGGTGGACCCGCGGGTCGAGGCGGCGATCCTGGACGCGCTCCGGCACGCCGGGACGTCGATCCTGGTGGTCGCGTACCGGCGGGCCACCATCGCGCTCGCCGACGAGGTGGTCTACCTGCACCAGGGCCGGGTGGTGGCGACCGGCACGCACACCGAGCTGATGGCGGCGCAGCCGGGCTACCGGGAGCTGGTCACCGCGTACGAGAAGGCGGACCGATGAGCAGCGACGGGACCCTGGCGACCGTCAAGCGTGGGCTGGCGCTCTCGCCCGAGTTGCGTACCGGGCTGGCCGGCACGGTCGTGCTGGCGATCCTGCAGATGTCCGGCCGGGTGGCTGTGCCGATCGCCATCCAGCAGGGCATCGACCGGGGCATCCGCGCGCCCGGCGGCCCCGACGTGCAGATCGTCCTGGTGATCGTCGCGCTCACCCTCGTCGCGCTGGCGATCTCGACGCTCTGCGGATATCTGATGACCCGGCGGCTGTTCACGGTCAGCGAGACCGCGCTCGGCGGCCTGCGGTCCCGGACCTTCCGGCACATCCACGACCTGTCGATGCTGCACCAGCAGTCCGAGCGGCGCGGCTCGATGGTGTCCCGGGTGACCGGCGACGTCGACCAGATCTCCCAGTTCCTGCAGACCGGCGGGGTGCAGCTGCTGCTTGCCGGCGGCCAGCTGATCGTGTCGACCGTGGTGATGTTCGTCTACTCCTGGCAGCTCGCCGTCGTGGTGCTGCTCGCCTTCGGGCCCGCGGTGCTGGTGATCCGGCTGTTCCAGAAGCGGCTCGCCGCCGTGTACCGGACGGTTCGCGAACGTACCGGGGTGATGCTCGGGGTGATCGCGGAGAGCGTGGTCGGTGCCACCGTGATCCGCGCGTACGGTGTGGCCGGCCGCACCGAGGCCCGGCTGGACACCGCGATCGTGGACCTGCGCAAGGCGCAGCAGCGGGCCATGCGGACCAGCGTGACCAGCTTCTCCAGCGGCGAGATCGGCGCCGGTCTGGCGCTGGCCGGCGTGGTCGTGGTGGGGACGCTGCTCGGCGTGCAGGGTGAGCTCACCGTGGGCCGGCTGACCGCGTTCCTGTTCCTGGTCACGCTCTTCATCCAGCCGGTGCAGATCGCCACCGACATGCTCAACGAGGCGCAGAACGCGGTGGCCGGCTGGCGCCGGATCCTCGACGTGCTGGACGTGGACCCGGACGTGGCCGACCCGGACGACGACGGCGTGGAGTTGCCGGCCGGGCCGCTGTCGGTGCGCTTCGCCGACGTGTCGTTCCACTACCCGGGCGGCCCAACCGTGCTGTCCGGGGTGGATCTGGAGATCCCGGCGCGGACCAAGGTGGCCGTGGTGGGCGAGACCGGCAGCGGCAAGACGACGTTCGCGAAGCTGCTCACCCGGCTGATGGACCCGGCTGCCGGGGCGGTGCTGCTCGGCGGGGTGCCGCTGACCAGCGTGCGGTTCTCGTCGCTGCGCTCGCGGGTGGTGATGGTGCCGCAGGACGGCTTCCTCTTCGACGCCACGGTCGCCGAGAACATTTTGTTCGCCCAGCCCGAAATGACTGACGACCAGCTCCGGGACGCCTTCACTGAGCTGGGTCTCGGCGACTGGCTGGCCGGTCTGCCGGAGGGGCTGCAAACCCCGGTCGGGGAGCGCGGCGAGGCGCTCAGCGTGGGGGAGCGGCAGCTCGTGGCGCTGGTCCGCGCCTATGTGGCCGACCCGGACCTGCTGGTGCTCGACGAGGCGACAAGCGCGGTGGACCCGGCCACCGAGGTGAGGTTGCAGCACGCACTCGATCTCGTGACGCGGGGCCGGACCACGGTGACGATCGCGCACCGGCTGTCGACGGCCGAGGCCGCTGACGAGGTGATCGTCGTGGATGCGGGCCGCGTCGTGCAACGCGGCCCGCACGCCCGCCTCGTCGCCGAGGAGGGTTCGATCTACGCAAAGCTCTACGCCAGCTGGTTGGAACAAACGCGCTGACCGGCGCTCAAAGCCCGGTGAGATGAGCGCGTCGCTCGCAGTGGCCGCACGGACGCGACCACTGCGAGAGGCCCGCCATCTCAGCGATTCACGAGCTCCGTCATCAACGGGCGTAGTACTCGACCACGAGCTGCTCGTCGCAGAGCACCGGGACCTCGGAACGCTGCGGCGCCCGGATCACGGTGGTGCGCAGCTCCTCCAGAACGGTGGAGAGGTACGGCGCGGTCGGGCCGTCGATGTGCGTACCGGTAGCCGCGATCTGGAACGGCGGCTTCTGCCGGCTGCTCTCCTTGACCTCGATAACCTGGCCGGGCTTCAGCTTGTAGCCGGGGCGGTCCACCTTCTTGCCGTCCACGGTGAAGTGACCGTGCACGACGAGCTGGCGGGCCTGGTAGATGGTCCGGGTGAAACCGGCACGGAACACCGTGGCGTCGAGGCGGCGCTCGAGCAGCGTGACCATCGTCTCGCCGGTCTTGCCCTCCGCCTTGTGCGCGGCGTCGTACGCGGCCCGCATCTGGACCTCGCTGATGTTGTACTGGTGGCGCAGCCGCTGCTTCTCCAGCAGCCGGACCTGGTAGTCCGAGCTCTTGCGGCGTCCCCGGCCGTGCACGCCGGGCGGGAACGGGCGCCGCTCGAAGTACTTGACGCACTTACGCGTCAGCGGGATTCCGAGAGCTCGGGAGAGCTTCGCCTTGGGTCGAGAGTTGTTCAACTGCGATCTCCTGTTACGGTAAGCCTTGCCTAACTTAGGTAAGCCTAACCGGTGCCCGGAGGTGCTCGTCATGCAACCCAGTCCCGCCGAGATCGCGCGCACGCTCGCCGCCGGTCACCTGCCCGCCGTCGCCCACATCGCCTGCCGTCCCGGACCCGTTCCGGTCCGGCACGTCACCGACGGTCAGGGACGCGTGCTGCTTCTCGTGCCCAGCGAGGGTACCCTCGCTGCCGCACTCCGGCCACAGGACGGTAACGACGACACAGCGCTGGTCCTCGATATCCGCGACGTGCCGCCGATGGCTACTTCGCCGTCGCTCGGCCGGGTCTGGGTCTCCGGCTGGGCAGTCCAGCTGACCGGCGACGATGCCCGGGTCGCGGCGCTGGATTACGCCGACACCGACGCCTGCGGAGACCTGCTCGACATCGGGGAGAGCCAGGCTCTCTACCGGATGGAGGTGGCCGAGGTCCGCTACGAACGTAACGAAAGTCTCGTCGAGATCGACCCCGACGACTACGCCGAGGCGACTCCGGACCCGCTGCGGGCCGTCGAGTTCGACCTGATCGCCGACCTCGCCGACCACCACATGACCGAGATGAGCGACTACGTGCGCCGGCAGCTCGGCCCGGCCGCCCGTCCCGGCGACGAGCCCAAGGTGGTCCGCCTGGACCGGTACGGCTTCCTGGTCCGGATGGGCGGGCGCAGCGCCCGGCTCGCCTTCCCGCGCCCGGTCACCGACCGGCACGACCTGGCCCACCTGCTGCACCCGATCCTCTGCCGCCGCTGCACGGCGCACGAGGAGACCGCCGCCTGAGCGGCCCTTGAACGAGGCGGGATCCCGGCGGCCACCTTCTGCCGCCGTCTGGCCGCGGGATCCCGCTTCTGTGCCCTGCCGACCGGTGCCGCGGTCGGCAGGGCACAACTCTTCCTACAGCGACAAGATCCGGTCGAGGAACTCGCGGTAGCCGCGCATGGCCATCCGCATGCTCTCGGTGTCCGGAGTGTCGGTGCCGCGCAGCGGGTCCAGCTCGTCCCGCTCGGCCAGCAGCACCTCGGTGAGCTCGTTCACCGCGTCGGTGAGCAGGTCGTGCGCCCGGGTCAGCGCGGTGACCGGGTCGTCGACGAACTCCGCCTTGACCTCGTGCCACGCCGCCCGGAAGTGCCGGGCCGCGTCATCGTCCCAGATGGTGCGCCCGATCACCGGCGCCGCCGCGGCGGACAGCTCGGCGATCGGCGCGGCCTCGTCGTTGCGGCCGGACCGGCGGCCCGCCCGGCGAACCGGCTCGACATCCTCCAGGCTGGCCGAGCGGCGCGGCGCCGGCTGCGGCTCCTCGCTCTCCTCCAGGCCACGCCGGCCGGTGCCACCGACCGCGTGCCCGGTGACCATGCTGTCCGCAACGCCCGGCGGGAACGCCTGGAACTCGGGCGGCGGCGGGGCCGCCGGGGTGACCGACGCGACACCGAACGCCTCGCCGGAGCGGCCCAGGCTGTAACCGGCCGGGCTGAACCCGAAGGCGCCCTCGGCCGACGGCGGCAGACCCGCGTACCCACCGTTCTCCGGCGTCTCGGTGGGCCGGTCGACCGACAGGTCCGGCGGCGTCCGCGTCGCGGGGATCTGCACGGCCTGGACCGTCGCCGAGGGCGGCTGCACGGTCGGCGGCTGCGCGGGCGACACCGGTGCGGTGGCGGCCGGGTCGGCGGGCTCGGCGGCCGGCTGCGGCGCGCCGGAGACCGGCTCGAGCGTTCCGGCCGCGTGGTCCGGCGTGAAGTCCGGCAGCCCGAAGGCGCCGGGTGCGAACCCGGGCGACACCGGTGCGCCGGAGACCGGGCCGGTGGCCGGCCCGGCCGGACCCGGCACGACCGGGTGGGTGAGCCCCGGCACCGCGGCCCAGCCGGCGGCCGGCCGCGGTGGCTCCGCCGGGGTGGCCGGTGACTCCTCGCCCACCTCCCCGACGAGGCCGGGCGGTGGCAGGACGGGCTTGCCGTCCGGGCCCGACGCCTCGCCGGTCGTCGCGTAACCGGGCGCCCCTGCCCGTCCGTTCATGTCTTCACGTCCGTTCTCGTCGCTAGGGCCCGCCATCTCGGCGGCGTCCTGGTCGGCCTCCGGCGGGGTTTCCTCCGCAGGAGCGTCCGCCGGTGTCGCACCGGCCGAGTCGTCGGCCGGCTGGTCGGCGACTGGAGAGTCACCAGTCTCAGCAGCTTCCGGTTCGCCCGGTTCGGTGGCTTCCGCGGCCTCGGCCACGGCTTCCGGTTCGTCCGGACGGTCGTCGTCCGCCGGCTCGGCGGCGTTGCGGCTGCCGAACAGGAACCGTCCGGTGCCCCGGCGCCCACCGAGGACGAATCCACCGAAAGTGCTCTCGCGGCCAGTGTCACCGCCCTCCGGCTCCTGGGACTTTACGTCCTGAACGGGCTCCGGCCCGTCCTCCGTTGGGACTGAGTGATCAGTATCGCCGTGCCGTGATCGTGCTGGTGGGCCCGAGAACGGGCGGCCCGCGCCGGGGTTGCGCGACGGTCCGGAACCGGTCCGTCCGGCCGCCCGATTCAGACCGAACGGGTCAGCCGGCGGTCGATCCCCGTTCGCGCCGTGACCGGGGACACCGGGGTGGCGGGCCGCCGAGGCGACCGGCAGCAGCGGCGGGGCCGGCGTGCCGAACGTGCCGATCAGCGGGGAGCCGACGAGCAGGTCCGCGGGGGTTTCCAGCGCGTCGGCCGTACGCCGGGAGCCGAGCGCGACCATCTCCGGCTCGTCGGCGGCCGGAGGCTCCGCGGCGCCGTCCACTTCGGGACGGACCTGCCAGAACCGGGCGAGGCCGGGCGAGGACCGGTTGTAGTCGGGGCTGGACGTCGGCTCCATCTCGGTTTTCCCCACTCCCGTCGCGAAGCGCGCCCGCCGGGTGTCTGGACCTGCTGGTAGAGCTGCGCAGACGCACCTGGCGGCGGGGCGCCGGGCAGTCAGGCACATTCCGCGCTTCGGCGACGGTACCGCTCCGGAGTGTCCGGCACATCCCCTGTGACCGGATCGTGGGCCCCCTGTGGGTCGTTACGACCCCGTCGGCCGCTGGGGGGAGAATTCACATCGTGCCCGTACCCGAAGTAGAGAACTCCCTGGATCCGGCGATCGCAGCGCGGCTCAAGCGGACCGCCGACGGCCTGGTCGCGGCGATCGTGCAGGAGCACGGCACCGGCGACGTCCTGATGCTCGCCTGGATGGACGACGAGGCCCTGCGCCGCACCCTCACCACCGGCCGGGCCACGTACTGGTCCCGCAGCCGCGGGGAGTACTGGGTGAAGGGCGCCACCTCCGGCCACTTCCAGCACGTCAAGAACGTCTCGCTGGACTGTGACGGTGACGCCCTGCTGGTGACCGTCGAGCAGATCGGCGCGGCCTGTCACACCGGCACCCACACCTGCTTCACCGACGAGCTGCCCGTGGAGGCGAAGTGACGAGCGGAGCAACCTTCCCCGACGAAGCGGGATTCGTCGGGACGAAAAGGCGGGTCATCCCGGTCACCCGCAAACTGCTGGCCGACGGCGAGACCCCGGTCGGTGTCTACACCAAACTCGCCGGCGGCCCGGGCACCTTCCTTCTCGAGTCGGCGGAGCAGGGCGTGGCCTGGTCGCGCTACTCCTTCATCGGCGTCCGGAGCGCCGCGACGCTGGTCGAGCGGGACGGTCAGGCGGAGTGGCTGGGTACGCCTCCGGAGGGCGTACCCCTCGGTGGTGATCCGGTCGCGGCCCTGCGCGAGACGGTGGCCGCGCTGACCGGCGGAGCGCAACCCCCCGACCTTCCCCCGCTCACCGGCGGCATGGTCGGCTATCTCAGCTACGACCTGGTGCGCCGCTTCGAGCGGCTGCCCGCCACCGCGGCCGACGACGTGCCGCTGCCGGAACTGGGCATGATGCTCGCCACCGATCTGGTGGTGCTCGACCACCACGAGGGTTCGGCGCTGCTGGTGGCCAACGCGGTGCTCGCCGAGGACGCCGACGACGCCGCTCGCCGGGCCGCCTATCACCAGGCGGTCGGCCGGCTCGACGCGATGACCACCGCGCTGTCCCGGCCCACCCCGCCGATGGTCTCCACGGTGGACCGGCGGCCGGCCGGTGACCCGGTCAGCCGGACGGCGCCGGGGGAGTACCAGAAGGCGGTGGAGTCGGCCAAGGAGGCGATCCGGGCCGGCGAGTGCTTCCAGATCGTGGTGGCGCAGCGGTTCGAGCGGCCGACCGACGCCAACGCGCTCGACGTCTACCGGGTGCTGCGGGCCACCAACCCGAGCCCGTACATGTATCTGCTGCGCTTCGACGACTTCGACATCGTCGGCTCCTCGCCGGAGGCGCACCTCAAGGTCAGCGCCAACCGGACCGCGCTGCTGCACCCGATCGCCGGGACCCGCTGGCGGGGTGCCACGCCGGAGCAGGACGCCGCGCTCGCCGCCGAGCTGCTCGCCGACCCGAAGGAACGCTCCGAGCACGTGATGCTCGTCGACCTGGGCCGCAACGACCTGGGCCGGGTCTGCGAGCCCGGTTCGGTCGAAGTGCCGGAATTCGCCCGGATCGAGCGGTACAGCCACGTCATGCACATCGTGTCGACCGTGGTCGGCCGTCTGCGCGACGACCGGTCCGCGTTCGACGCGCTCGCCGCGACCTTCCCGGCCGGCACGCTCTCCGGCGCGCCCAAGGTCCGCGCCATGGAGATCATCGAGGAGCTCGAGCCGACCCGTCGCGGCCTCTACGGCGGCACGGTCGGCTACTTCGGCTTCGCCGGCGACATGGACATGGCGATCGCCATCCGGACCGCCCTGATCAAGGAGGGTGTCGCCTACGTCGGCGCGGGCGCCGGCATCGTCGCCGACTCGGACCCGGCCGCCGAAGAGCAGGAGACCCGCAACAAGGCCGCCGCCGTCCTCGCCGCCATCGCCTCGGCCGAGACGCTGCGCGCTGCCCGATGACCCGCCGCACGCATCTCACGGCCGTCGTCGCCTGCGTGGCCGGCGCCGGGCTCGCCCTCTACGCGGTCACCCGCACCTGGTCAGTCCAGGTCGAACGGCGTACCGGCCTGCCCGACCTGCGTACCGAGCAGACCGGCGCGGACGTACAGCCCTGGCTGGTCGGCCTGGCCCTGGTCGCGCTCGCCGGCACCGGCGCGCTGCTGGCCACCCGCGGCATCGTCCGCCGGGTGCTCGGCGTGCTGTTGATCCTGGCGGGCGCCGGCATCGCGGTCGGCGCCGTCCTGGCCCGGATCGATCTCGACGCCGGGGAGGCCGGCGCCGCGGCCACGATCTGGCCGGTGGCCTGCGTGCTGGGCGGCGCGGCGGTGGCAGCGGGCGGCGTGCTCGCCGCGCGGCACGGCCATCAGTGGTCGGCCATGTCCTCCCGGTACGAGCGGACGACAGTCCCCGCTCAACCAGCCCCGGCCGCAGCCGCTCCCGGCCCCGAGGAGGCCGCCGGGAAAGAGCACGGGGAGACCGCGACGGACCCGCCGGAGATCTCCAAGCCCACCGACAACCGGGCGTTCTGGGAGGCTCTGGACCGGGGCGAGGACCCTACTCGTTGATCCCCCGAACGGGTTAACGCCGAGCTCAGCGGCGGGCGCCCGCCAGGGACGCCGTGCGGCGGAGGCGGGCCTCCGAACCGGTGGCGATCATGGCGGCGACGGCGCGGCTGGTCTCGATGCGGGCGCGGGCCCGGGCGCGGTCCGCCTGAATGGCGTCCCAGGCGTTGTCCCGGGCAGTACGGACGTTCGCCGGGCCGACCACCACCCGCTGCACTCCGGTGGCCACGTCGGCCGCGAGGGACACGAGAGTCCGGGAGAGGGTGGCGAACCCGATCGGCTGGGTAGGTGAGGCAGTGGCCATCGTTCTACTCCGCAATCATCGTCCGGCTGGCAGCGCACGAGGCGCCGGGACAAGTCTGCCCGAGTCACATGATGGTGGAGTCCTATTTCCGCACGGTGACGGACACGTCAACGCGGGGTGGTATCGGCCGAATGGGGGAGGTCCCGCAGCGCAGCGCGTCGCGCCTGGCAATAAGCTGTGAGGGACGTGACATCCCTTGCCGAGCAGCCTGGCATTATGCCCCAGCCCATTCCGTGAGGCACGCCATACCCCCGGCACCCCGTCACACCCTGTCACCTCCTAGCATCGGGCCGAAGACACCCGGAGAGGGGAGTCATTACGTGACATCCGATCAGGCGGAAACGGGCAGTGGCGGTCCCGGCGCTCCGCAGAACGTTCTCGAAGAGATCCTTGCCGGGGTGCGTGAGGACGTAGCAGCACGTCAGGCGCGTACGCCGCTGGAGAAGGTGCGTGAGCTCGCGGCGGCGGCCCCGCCCGCGATCGACGCGTACGCGGCATTGCGCAAGCCCGGTGTGGCGGTGATCGCGGAGGTGAAGCGGGCATCGCCGTCCAAGGGCGCGCTCGCCGACATCCCCGACCCGGCCGAGTTGGCCGGCGAGTATGCGGCGGGTGGCGCCCGCTGCATCAGTGTGCTCACTGAGGGCCGGTGGTTCGGCGGCTCGCTGGACGACCTCACGGCGGTCCGCAAGTCGGTGAAGATCCCGGTGCTGCGCAAGGACTTCGTCGTCTCCAGCTACCAGGTGCACGAGGCCCGGGCGCACGGCGCCGACCTGGTGCTGCTGATCGTCGCCGCGTTGGAACAGAACGCGCTGGTCGGCCTCCTGGAGCGGATCGAGTCGCTGGGCATGACGGCTCTCGTCGAGGTGCACAACGAGGAGGAGGCCGACCGGGCACTGGAGGCCAACGCGAAGGTGATCGGCGTGAACGCCCGTGACCTCCGCACCCTCGAGGTGGACCGGTCCGTCTTCGAGCGGATCGCGCCGGGCCTGCCGAACAACGTGGTGAAGATCGCCGAGTCCGGCGTGCGCGGGCCGCACGACCTGATCCGGTACGCGTCCGCCGGCGCGGACGCCGTGCTGGTCGGCGAGGGCCTGGTGACCCAGAAGTCGCCGCGCGACGCGGTGGCCGAGCTGGTCAACGCGGGCAACCACCCGGCAACTCCCAGGCCGGTGCGATGACCGCGCCGAGCCTGCCGGATCTAGCCGGGCACTTCGGTAAATACGGCGGCCGGTTCGTCCCGGAAGCGCTGATCAAGGCGCTGGACGAGCTGGACGCCGCGTACCGGTCGGCGAAGACGGACCCTTCGTTTCAGGCTGAGTTCCAGGACCTGTTGCTGAACTACGCCGGCGTGCCGTCGCTGCTGTACCGGGCGAAGCGGCTTTCCGACGCGTTGGGTGCGGAGATCCTGCTGAAGCGGGAGGACCTGAACCACACCGGCGCCCACAAGGTGCGCAACGTGCTGGGCCAGGCGCTGCTCGCCAAGCGGATGGGCAAGCCCCGGGTGATCGCCGAGACCGGCGCCGGCCAGCACGGTGTCGCCAGCGCCACCGCGGCCGCGCTGCTCGACCTCGAGTGCACGGTCTACATGGGCGAGATGGACACCGAGCGGCAGGCGCTCAACGTGGCCCGGATGCGGATGCTCGGCGCCACCGTGGTCCCGGTGACGAACGGCTCCCGGACGCTCAAGGACGCGCTGAACGAGGCGCTGCGCGACTGGGTGACGACCGTCGACACCACGCACTACCTGCTCGGGACCGCGGCCGGGCCGCACCCGTTCCCGGAGCTGGTCCGCGACTTCGTGGGCGGCATCGGGGTGGAGGCCCGGGCACAGTGCCTGGAAACGCTCGGCAGGCTGCCGGACGCCGTGGCGGCGTGCGTCGGTGGCGGGTCGAACGCGATCGGCATCTTCCACGCCTTCGTCCCCGATGAGGGCGTCCGGCTGTATGGCTTCGAGGCCGGCGGCGACGGCGTGGAGACCGGCCGGCACGCGGCGTCGATCACCGGTGGATCGGTGGGGGTGCTGCACGGCAACCGCACCTACCTGCTGCAGGACGACGACGGGCAGACGATCGAGTCGCACTCGATCTCGGCCGGCCTGGACTACCCGGGTGTCGGACCGGAGCACGCCTGGCTGCACGACACCGGCCGGGCGACCTACGAGCCGGTCACCGACGCCGAGGCGATGGCCGCGTTCCAGCTGCTCTGCCGCACCGAGGGGATCATCCCGGCGATCGAGAGCTCGCACGCGCTGGCCGGCGTCGCGAAGATCGCGCCGCGGCTGCGCGAGGAGCTCGGGCGGACGCCGACGATCGTGGTGAACCTGTCCGGGCGCGGTGACAAGGACGTGCACACCGCGGGCGCGTACTTCGGCATCCTCGACCCGGTCGAGACGGTCGTCCCCGGGGAGAACACGTGAGTATTGCGGCAACCTTCGCGAAGGCCAAGTCGGAGAACCGGTCGGTGCTGGTCGGCTGCATGCCGGCCGGCTTCCCGACGGTCGACGACAGCATCGAGCAGATGATCGCGATGCACGAGGCCGGCTGTGACGTGATCGAGGTCGAGCTGCCGTACTCGGACCCGGTGATGGACGGCCCGGTGATCCAGAAGGCGAGCGACATCGCGCTGGCCAACGGGGTCCGCACCCGGGACACCCTGAAGATCATCGACGCGGTCTCGAACGCCGGCGCCACGGTCGTGCTGATGACCTACTGGAACCCGATCGAGAAGTACGGTGTCGACGCGTTCGCCCGGGATCTGGCCGCGGCCGGCGCCACCGGTCTGATCACGCCGGACCTGATCCCGGACGAGGCGCAGGAGTGGATCGCCGCCTCCGACAAGCACGGGATCGACCGGACCTTCCTGGTCGCGCCCAGCTCCACCGACGAGCGGCTGGCGATGACCGTGGCGAACTGCCGGGGCTTCGTCTACGCCACCGCGCTGATGGGTGTCACCGGTGCGCGTACCTCGGTGTCCTCGCAGGCGCCGGAACTGGTGGCCCGGGTGCGCAAGGCCGACCCGGCCATGCCGGTCGGCGTCGGCCTGGGTGTCGGCAACGGCAAGCAGGCCGCCGAGGTCGCCGCGTTCGCGGACGGGGTGATCGTCGGCAGCGCGCTGATCCGCTGCGTGCTGGACGCCCCGGACCGGGCCACCGGCCTGGACCGCCTGCGTGCCCTCAGCAGCGAGCTGGCCGAAGGCGTCCGCTCCCGCGCCTGATCGGAAAACTCCCGCGCCTGATCGGAAAAATTGCCCGCCGCCCGGGCGTCACCACAGAGCCCGGCGGCGGTAGCGTGTGCACCCGTGAACATCGCCGCCATCCCCAGTCCCACCACGTCGGTGTGGCATCTCGGCCCGTTGCCGATCCGGGCGTACGCGCTCTGCATCATCCTCGGCATGGTCGCCGCCGCGCTTCTGATGGAGCAGCGCCTGCGCCACCGGGGGGTGGCGAAATGGGCCTCGCTCGACATGGTGGTGTGGGCGGTGCCGTTCGGCATCATCGGCGCCCGGATCTACCACGTGATCACTTCGCCGCAGGACTACTTCGGCGCCGGCGGTGACCCGATCCGCGCCCTCTACATCTGGGAGGGCGGCCTCGGCATCTGGGGCGCGGTGGCCGGCGGCGCGCTCGGCGCCTGGATCGCGGCGCGCCAGATGGGCCTGCCGCTCAGCGTCTTCGCCGACGCGCTCGCCCCGGCGCTGCCGGTGGCCCAGGCGATCGGCCGGTTCGGCAACTGGTTCAACAACGAGCTGTACGGCAAGGTCACCACCCTGCCGTGGGGGCTCGAGGTGCACGAGATGGACTCCGCCAACCCCGGCCACGCCACGGTGATCGACGGCGAGCCGGTGACCAAGCCGGAGCTCTACCATCCGACCTTCCTCTACGAGGCGGTCTGGAACCTCGGGGTCGCCGGCCTGGTCTGGCTGCTGGACCGCAAGTTCAAGTTCGGCCGGGGCCGGGCGTTCGCGCTCTACATCATGGCCTACACGGCGGGCCGCGCCTGGATCGAGATGCTGCGGGTCGACGAGGCCAACACCTTCTTCGGCGTACGGCTGAACGTCTTCGTCGCGTTCGTCGTCTTCGCCGGCGCGGCCATCTACTTCGTCGCGGTCCGCGGCCCCCGGGAGTACGTGGTGCCGATCGACGCGCCGGAGACCGCTCCCGAGCCGTCCACCGAGAGCGACGTCTCGCAGGTCGACGTCGCCGGGGACGCCGACGCCGAGCGCAAGATGCCGACGGCGTACCAGGTGGTCAGCTACGAACGCTTCCGGGCGTATCAGGAGACCGGCATCCTGCCACCAGCCGGCAGCAACGACTCGGTTTCCGCGTCGGTGGGCGCCTCCGAGACGGACGAGGCCGGCAAACCCCGGCCCGCAGACGAGAACTGATTCCCGGGCCCGGCATGCGCACAGCCGTGGTGGTGGGCGCGGGGATGGCCGGGCTGGCCGCCGCCGGCGCGCTGTCGCGTACCGGCTGGCGGGTCACCCTTCTGGAACGCGGCGAGCGGGTGTCCGGCCCGCCGACCGCGGTGGTGCTCTGGCCGAACGGCCTGCGTGCCCTGCAGGCCCTCGACCCGGACGGCGGCTGGTCGGCGATCGCGTCGCCGCTGCCCGACGGCGGGGTGCGCCGCCCGGACGGCCAGTGGCTGGTCGCGCCCCGCGCCCGCGCCGGCGCCGGGCCCGCACCGGCGGCCGCCCACCTGGAGGACGTCTACGACGCGCTGGTCGCGGGTCTCGGCGAGCACGTCGAGATCCGGACCGGCTTCGACGCCACCACGATCCACACCGGGCCCCGGCAGCGGCCCGCGGTCAGCGACGGCCACTCAACCCTGGAGGCGGATCTGCTGGTCGGCGCGGACGGCATCGACAGCCGGGTCCGTGCCGCGCTGGTGCCCGAGTCGGTGGCGCTCGGCTCCGGCTTCGCCGCCTGGCAGGCCGTCATCCCCGGCTACCGGGTGCCCCGCCTCTCCGACGACCGCTGTCCCGGCGGCGAGATACTCGGCGCTGGCTACCGCTTCGTCGCGATCCCGCTCGGCTCCCGCGCCGCCGGCCGGGGCGGCGTCTACTGGGTCGCCACCGCCGCCGGCGCGACCCGCCCCGAGCCACCCGCCACCCAACTCGCGCTGCTGCGGCGCTGGTTCGCCGGCTGGCCCGAGCCGGTCGGCGAACTCCTCGAGGCCACCCGCCCCGAGGAACTGGTCCCGCAGGGCGTCCGCGAGCTGCGCCCGCTGCCCCGCGCCTACGGTTTCGAGTCCGGTCCCGGCGGCGTCGTGCTGCTCGGCGACGCCGCCCACGCCATGCCGCACCATCTGGGCCAGGGCGCGTGCCTGGCGTTCGAGGACGCGGCCACGCTGTGCACCCTGATGGCCGACGCGGCGCCCGGCCGGGATCTGCGCGCGGCCGTGCAGGCCTACAGCCGGATGCGGCGCCCGCGGACCACCAGCGTGGTCCGGCAGAACCGCCGGATGTCCGCCGTGGTCCAGGCCCGCGGCCGGCTCGCGCTACGCGCCCGCGACGCCGCACTCAACCACATGCGCCCGCGCATCCTGGGCCGCGCCCTGGACCCGGTCCCCGACTGGACCCAACCCGACTAACCCCTTTTCAGTACGGGTATGCCCCGCCCCCGAAATCCTGACCGTCCCGCCGGTTCCACGCGGCCACCTGCAACGCAAGGCCCCACCGCGCCCGCCGGGCTTAAGCACGCCCCCAGCTGACCCCGAACGCTCCTTCCGAGCCCACGAAGCAACGCTGGGCGTCAGCCGCAACCCTCGGGCTGACCGCGAGCGCTGCTTCCGGGGCCGGGAGGCGACGCTGGGCGTCAGCCGCAACCCTCGGGCTGACCGTGGGGGCTGTTTCCGGGCCGGGAAGCGACGCTGGGCGTCAGCCGCAACCGTCGGGCTGACCGTGGGCGCTGTTTCCGGGGTCGGGAAGCGACGGTGGGTGTCAGCCGCAGGTTTCGGGCTGACCGTGGGCGCTGTTTCCGGGGCCGGGAGGCGACGCTGGGCGTCAGCCGCAACCGTCGGGCTGACCGTGGGCGCTGTTTCCGGGGCCGGGAGGCGACGCTGGGTGTCAGCCGCAACCGTCGGGCTGACCGTGGGCGCTGTTTCCGGGGTCGGGAGGCGACGCTGGGTGTCAGCCGCAACCGTCGGGCTGACCGTGGGCGCTGTTTCCGGGGTCGGGAGGCGACGCTGGGTGTCAGCCGCAACCGTCGGGCTGACCGTGGGCGCTGTTTCCGGGGCCGGGAAGCGACGCTGGGCGTCAGCCGCAACCGTCGGGCTGACCGTGGGCGCTGTTTCCGGGGCCGGGAAGCGACGCTGGGCGTCAGCCGCAACCGTCGGGCTGACCGTGGGCGCTGTTTCCGGGGTCGGGAAGCGACGGTGGGTGTCAGCCGCAGGTTTCGGGCTGACCGTGGGCGCTGTTTCCGGGTCTGCGAGGGGCGGGGTTTGCAAGATCAGGTTGTGCGGGGAGGTCTCACACGGCGATTCACCCGTTCGACACAGTCGTTTGTTATGGGCGGGGAGCAGCGGCGGGCTGCGGGACGCGCGGGATCGGTAAGGAGCAGAAGGCAGTCGGGTGCTTACGGCGTACCAAATCTTGGGAACTGTGAGGGAATCGCGGAGGCCGCGGCAGACTGCGGGTTTGCGGGTCTCAGAGCGGCGCCGCCGCCGGCTCGCCGATGCAGGCCGTGCCCACCCGGCGGAAGCCGACCTTGGTGTAGAGCCGCGCCACATCGTCGTCCCCGGCGGAGAGGAAGACGAGGTGCACGCCGGTGGCCAGCAGCCGCCCGGCCAGAGTGGCCGTGAGCTGCGACGCATACCCCCGCGAGCGCGCCGACGGGAGCGTGGCCACCCCGACGATCTCGGCCACGTCGCCCACCCGCTGGCTGGTTGCGGTCGCCACGATGCCGTCGGTCGGTGACTCGACCACCGCGGTCAGGTAGTCACCGCTGTCGAACAACTCCCGGGCCTGCTGCACCGCCTCCTCGCTGAGCGGCGCCGCGGCGTCCCGTTCGGCCGGGCCCGCACCGTCGATGACCAGCGTTTTCTCGGCGACTTCCAGGGGCGCGCGATGCGCCGGGGCGCCGAAGCCGAGCCGGGCCACGGCCCGGGCCGCACGCAGGTCGGCGGCGAAGCTGGGCGCCGCGGCGTCCAGGTAGCGGATCCGGCCGTTGCGGACCGGGAGATCGGGTACGAGCGCCGCGGGATCCAGCGTCAACAGGGGTGCCAGCAGCACGTCCAACCCGGCGGACCGGGCGATCGCCAGCAGGTCGGGCGTGGTCTCGTGGACCCACTCGAACGCCTCGGGCAATCCCAGTTCCCGCTGGCGTTGCCGGGTCGCGGTGATGTCCGCGGCGGAAGGGGTGTGCGAACCGAGCCTCGGCCGTGCATAGTAGGGCCAGCCCTCTCCCTGGCGTATGAAGAGAATCAACGAGCCGATCTCCTCGATCCGCGCCCAGGGGCGAGGCAAAGCGTCGTAGAACCGCTCGAGTCGGTCGAAGAGGCCGGAATCCACTGGCGCCATCGCGCGAGACTACCGGTCGGCGGACCGGCTGTGCTATTCAGTTCCTCCGCAGATCGGTGCGAGGTGTGATCAATCCGCATCTGGCGGAGATCAGTGTCTCTTAACGTAGACTCAAGAGACTTTGCAGGGCCGACGTCGTCCCGACCTCGAAACGAAACACCAGAGACGACAGGAGGCCCGGTGGCATATCCGCACCCTCAGGGGATGTACGACCCGGCGTACGAGCGTGACGCCTGTGGTGTGGCCTTTGTTGCCGACATTCACGGCCGTCGCTCCCACGACGTGGTTGCCAAAGGCCTTTCCGCGCTTATTCGCCTGGACCACCGGGGCGCGCGCGGCGCTGAGCAGAACACCGGTGACGGCGCCGGCATCATGATCCAGGTTCCGGACGAGTTCTACCGCGCGGTGACCGGTTTCGACCTGCCGCCCGCCGGGAGCTACGCCGCCGGTCTGGCCTTCCTGCCCACGGACCCCGACGATGCGGCCCGGGCGATCAAGGTCTTCGAGAAGTACGTGCTCGTCGAGGGCGGCGAGGTGCTCGGCTGGCGGGACGTCCCGGTGGACCCGGACGACCTGGGCGCCAGCGCCGAGGACGCGCGCCCCACCATCCGGCAGGTCTTCCTGGCCGCGCACCGGCTCACCGACTCGCCCGCCGGCCCGGCCGGTGAGCAGCTGTCCGGCATCGAGCTGGACCGGGTGGCGTTCTGCATCCGCAAGCAGGCCGAGCGGGAGACCTCGCAGCGCGGCGTCGCGGCGTATTTCCCGTCGCTGTCCTCGCGGACCATCACGTACAAGGGCATGCTCACCCCGGAGCAGCTGCCGGCGTTCTTCCCGGATCTGACCGACGAGCGGGTCTCCAGCGCGATCGCCCTGGTGCACTCCCGGTTCTCCACCAACACGTTCCCGTCGTGGCCGCTGGCGCACCCGTACCGGTTGATCGCCCACAACGGTGAGATCAACACGATCCGCGGCAACAAGAACTGGATGGCCGCCCGCGAGGCGTTGCTGTCGTCGCCGAACCTCCCGGGCAACATCAAGCGGCTCTTCCCGATCAACTCGCCGGAAGCGTCCGACTCGGCGAGCTTCGACGAGGTGCTCGAGCTGCTCCACCTGGCCGGTCGCAGCCTGCCGCACGCGGTGCTGATGATGATCCCGGAGGCCTGGGAGAACGACCCGGAGATGGAGCCGAAGCGGCGCGCGTTCTACCGCTTCCACGCCAGCCTGATGGAGCCGTGGGACGGCCCGGCCGCGGTGGCGTTCACCGACGGCACGGTCATCGGCGCGGTGCTGGACCGCAACGGCCTGCGCCCCGGCCGCTGGTGGCACACCGCCGACGGCCTGGTGGTGCTCGGCTCCGAGGCCGGCGTCATCGACCTCGACCCGGCCACGGTGGTGGCCAAGGGCCGTCTGCAGCCCGGCAAGATGTTCCTCGTCGACACCGAGGCCGGCCGCATCGTCCACGACGCCGAGATCAAGGCCGAGCTGGCCGCCGCCGAGCCGTACGCGGACTGGCTGCACGCCGGGATCATCGAGCTGAAGGACCTGCCCGCCCGCGAGCACGTGATCTACACGCACGACTCGGTCACCCGCCGTCAGCAGGTCTTCGGCTACACCGAGGAGGAGCTGAAGATCCTGGTGGCGCCGATGGCGCGGACCGGTGCCGAGCCGCTCGGCTCGATGGGCACGGACACCCCGATCTCGCCGCTCTCCACCCGGCCGCGGCTGCTGTTCGACTACTTCCACCAGCTGTTCGCGCAGGTCACCAACCCGCCGCTGGACGCGATCCGGGAGGAGCTGGTCACCAGCCTGGCGGGGACCATCGGGCCGGAGGGCAACCTGCTGAACCCGGGTCCGGCGAGCTGCCGGCAGATCGCGTTGCCGTACCCGATCATCGACAACGACGAGCTGGCCAAGATCCTGTCGATCGACGAGGACGGTGACCTGCCCGGTTTCAAGGCGGTCCGGGTCTCCGGGCTGTACCCGTTGCGGGACGGCGCGGCCGGCATCAAGGCGCGGCTCACCCAGATCTGCCGGCACGTGTCGGAGGCCATCGAGGACGGCGTACGCATCCTCGTGCTGTCCGACCGCGACTCCAACGCGGACCTGGCGCCGATCCCGTCGCTGCTGCTCACCGCCGCGGTGCACCAGCACCTGGTCCGCGAGCAGACGCGTACCCAGGTGGCGCTGGTCGTCGAGTCCGGTGACTGCCGCGAGGTGCACCACGCCGCGGTGCTGATCGGCTACGGCGCGGCCGCGGTGAACCCGTACCTGGCGTTCGAGAGCGTGGACGACCTGATCGCCACCGGCGCGCTGGCCGGGCTGGACCCGAGCAAGGCGGTCCGCAACTACGTCAAGGCGCTCGGCAAGGGCGTCCTGAAGATCATGTCCAAGATGGGCATCTCGACCGTGTCGTCGTACTGCGGGGCGCAGGTGTTCGAGGCCGTCGGCCTGAACAGCAAGCTGCTCCAGCGGTACTTCGTCGGCACCTCCGGCCGGATCGGCGGGGTGGGTCTGGACGGGATCCACGCCGAGGTCAAGGCGCGGCACGCGAAGGCGTACCCGGCGAACCAGGCCGAGCGGACGCACCGCCGCCTCGAGGTCGGCGGCGAGTACCAGTGGCGCCGCGAGGGCGAGGTCCACCTGTTCAACCCGGAGACGGTCTTCCTGCTGCAGCACGCCACGCGCTCCAAGCAGTACGACGTCTTCCGTAAGTACACCGAGAAAGTGGACGGTCTGGCCGCGGAGGCGGGGCACCTGCGGGGTCTCTTCACGTTCGCCGCGAACCGGACGCCCGTCCCGATCGACGAGGTCGAGCCGGCCAGTGAGATCGTCAAGCGGTTCTCCACCGGCGCGATGAGCTACGGCTCGATCTCCGCCGAGTCGCACGAGACCCTGGCCATCGCCATGAACCGGCTGGGCGCCAAGTCCAACACCGGTGAGGGCGGCGAGGACGTCGAGCGGCTCTACGATCCGCAGCGGCGCTCCGCGATCAAGCAGATCGCGTCCGGCCGGTTCGGCGTGACCAGTGAATACCTCGTCAACGCGGACGACCTGCAGATCAAGATGGCGCAGGGTGCGAAGCCCGGCGAGGGTGGTCAGCTGCCCGGTAACAAGGTGTGGCCGTGGATCGCCAAGACCCGGCACGCCACCCCGGGCGTCGGGCTCATCTCGCCGCCGCCGCACCACGACATCTACTCCATCGAGGACCTGGCCCAGCTGGTTCACGACCTCAAGATGGTCAATCCCGCTTCGCGCGTACACGTGAAGCTGGTTTCTGAGATCGGTGTCGGAACCGTCGCTGCCGGCGTGGCCAAGCTGAAGGCCGACGTGATTCTGATCTCCGGTCACGACGGTGGCACCGGCGCGTCGCCGCTGAACTCGCTGAAGCACGCCGGCACCCCGTGGGAGCTCGGCCTGGCCGAGGCGCAGCAGACGCTGCTGCTGAACAAGCTGCGGGACCGGGTCACCGTGCAGGTCGACGGTCAGCTCAAGACCGGCCGTGACGTCGTCATCGCTGCCCTGCTGGGCGCCGAGGAGTTCGGCTTCGCGACCGCGCCGCTGATCGTCTCCGGCTGCATCATGATGCGGGTCTGTCACCTGGACACCTGTCCGGTCGGCATCGCCACGCAGAACCCGGTGCTGCGCGAGCGCTACACCGGCAAGCCGGAGTTCGTGGAGAACTTCTTCATGTTCCTCGCCGAGGAGGTCCGTGAGCTGCTCGCCGAGCTCGGCTTCCGCAGCATCGACGAGGCGATCGGTCACGCCGAGGTGCTCAACGTGGCCCCCGCGGTGGACCACTGGAAGGCCAAGGGTCTGGACCTGGGCCCGGTGCTCTACGTGCCGGAACTGCCCGAGGGCGCGTCCCGGCGCGGCATCGTCGCCCAGGACCACGGCCTGGAGCTGGCCCTGGACAACGAGCTGATCGCACTGGCCCAGCCGGCGCTGTCCGAGGGCACCCCGGTCCGCGCCGAGCTGCCCACCCGCAACGACCAGCGCAGCGTCGGCGCGATGCTGGGCGGCGAGGTCAGCCGGCGGTACGGCGGCAACGGCCTGCCCGACGACACCATCGCGTTCACCCTGCGGGGCACCGGTGGCCAGTCGTTCGGCGCGTTCCTGCCGCGCGGCGTGACCCTGCGGTTGATCGGCGACACCAACGACTACGTCGCGAAGGGCCTCTCCGGTGGCCGGGTGATCGTGCGTCCCGCCGAGGACGCGCCGTTCACCGCCGAGGAGAACACCATCGCCGGCAACACCATCCTGTACGGCGCCACCGGCGGCGAGGTGTTCCTGCGCGGACGTGTCGGTGAACGTTTCGCGGTTCGCAACTCCGGCGCGTCGACGGTTGTCGAGGGTGTCGGCGACCACGGCTGCGAGTACATGACCGGCGGGGTCGTGGTGGTGCTCGGCCCGACCGGGCGCAACTTCGCGGCCGGCATGAGCGGCGGCAAGGCGTTCGTGCTCGACCTCGATCAGTCCCTGGTCAACCCGGAGCTGGTGGACCTGGCGCCGCTCACCGACGACGAGCGCGACACGCTGCGCTCGCTGGTCGAGAAGCACCATGCCGAGACCGACTCCGCGGTCGCCGGCAAGCTGCTCAAGGACTGGAACACCGCGGTGGAGCAGTTCACCGCCGTGGTGCCGCGCGACTACAAGCGCGTGATGGAACTGATCCGGACCGCCGAAGCCGCCGGTCGCAATGTGGACGAGGCGGTTATGGGGGTTACCAGTGCCTGATCCGAACGGTTTCCTCCGGTACGAACGGCAGCTGCCGAAGCGCCGCCCGGTGCCGGTGCGCATCCGGGACTGGAAAGAGGTCTACCCGCCCGCGGGTGAGGAGCTCATCCGGGACCAGGCGACCCGCTGCATGGACTGCGGCATCCCGTTCTGTCACGACGGCTGCCCGCTGGGCAACCGCATCCCGGACTGGAACGACCTGGTGCGTACCGGGGCGTGGGACGCGGCCGCCGAGTCGCTGCACGCCACCAACAACTTCCCGGAGTTCACCGGGCGGCTCTGCCCCGCGCCCTGCGAGGCGGCGTGCGTGCTGGGCATCGGCGACGACCCGGTGACCATCAAGCAGGTCGAGGTGGAGATCGCCAACCACGCCTTCGGGCGGGGCCTGGTGCCGCAGCCGGCGCCGGTGGCGTCCGGCAAGTCGGTCGCGGTGGTCGGTTCCGGTCCGGCCGGCCTGGCGGCCGCCCAGCAGCTGGCGCGAGCCGGCCACGCGGTCACGGTCTACGAGCGCGACGACCGGATCGGCGGTCTTCTCCGGTACGGCATTCCCGACTTCAAGATCGAGAAGGATGTGATCGACGCCCGCCTGGTCCAGATGGCGGCCGAGGGCGTCGTCTTCCAGACCGGGGTCGAGGTGGGCGTCGACGTCACCGCCGACGACCTGCGTGACCGGTACGACGCGGTGCTCCTCGCCGCGGGCGCGCTGGCCGGCCGGGACACTCCGGAGACGCCCGGACGGGACCTCAACGGTGTGCACCTGGCCATGGAGCACCTGGTCCCGGCCAACCGCATCGTCGCCGGCCTGCAGGACACCACGCCGATCGACGCCAAGGGCAAGCACGTCATCATCATCGGTGGCGGCGACACCGGCGCGGACTGCCTCGGTGTGGCCCACCGTCAGGGCGCGGCCTCGGTCACCCAGCTCGACCAGTACCCGTTGCCGCCCGACGTCCGCACCGGCGTCAAGGACCCGTGGCCGACCTGGCCGATCATCCTGCGCAACTACGCCGCGCACGAGGAGGGTGGCGACCGGGTCTTCGGCGTCGCCGTCCAGGAGTTCGTCGGCGACGGGAACGGCAACCTCACCGCGATCCGGATCGCCGAGGTTCAGGTGCAGCGGATCGACGGTGTGCGTACGGTCACCGTCACTCCGGGCTCGGAGCGCGAGCTGCGCGCCGACCTGGTGCTGCTGGCGATCGGTTTCGAGGGCACCGAGGACCAGCCGCTGCTGGCCCAGTTCGGGATCAGCCGCAACCGCCGGGGGGTGCTCGACGCCGACCGGTCGTGGCAGACCGAGGCCGAGGGCGTGTTCGTCGCGGGCGACATGCACAAGGGCGCCTCGCTGATCGTCTGGGCGATCGCCGAGGGCCGGGCCGCCGCGGCCTCGATCCACCAGTACCTGGGCGCAGCCGGTGAGCTGCCTGCCCCGGTGCGCTCGGACCAGCAGCCGCTGTCCGTCTGACTTCGGTCCGCCCGAAAGCCCGCCACCCGGATTCGGGTGGTGGGCTTTCCGCTGCTCAGAGCAGCCTCAGCGCGGGCTTGCGGTATGTGCCGTCGGTCGCACTGAGGCGACCGATAAGCTGAACCGGCGGTCGCTGAAGCCCGCGGACGACGCAGCGCACCCCGTGGAACTCGCGGGTTGACCTCGCCGTCGACACCCGCAGTTCATGCCGAGGACGGGGGTCGGCCGCCGGGCCGCCCCAGAAGAAGGACTAGCCTGATGGCCGTGACACGCCGCGCAAAAATCGTCTGCACGATGGGCCCCGCCACCAAGTCGCCCGAGCGCATGCTCGGCCTTGTGGAGGCGGGCATGAACGTGGCCCGGATGAATTTCAGCCACGACACCCGCGAGAACCACAGGGAGATGTACGAGCTGGTCCGTGCGGCCGCGGAGCAGGCTGACCGCCCCGTCGCCATCCTCGCCGACCTGCAGGGCCCGAAGATCCGGCTCGGCAAGTTCGCCGACGGCCCGCACCGCTGGGAGACCGGCGACCGGGTCGTCATCACCAGCGAGGACATCCTCGGCACCAAGGAGCGCGTCTCCTGCACCTATACGAAGCTGCCGCACGAGGTCAAGACGGGTGACCGTCTCCTCATCGACGACGGCAAGGTCGCGGTCGAGGTCACCGGCGTCGAGGGCGAGGACATCCAGTGCCTGGTCGTCGAGGGCGGCCCGGTCAGCAACAACAAGGGCGTCTCCCTGCCGAACGTCGCGGTGAGCGTCCCCGCGCTGAGCGACAAGGACGAGGAGGACCTGCGCTTCGCCCTGGGTCTCGGCGTCGACCTGGTCGCGCTGTCGTTCGTCCGCGCGCCGGAGGACATCAACCTGGTCCACAAGATCATGGACGAGGAGGGCCGGCGCGTCCCGGTCATCGCCAAGGTGGAGAAGCCGGAGGCGGTCGAGCACCTCGAGGCCATCGTGCTCGCCTTCGACGGCGTCATGGTCGCCCGTGGTGACCTGGGCGTCGAGCTGCCGCTGGACCAGGTCCCGCTGGTGCAGAAGCGGGCCGTGCAGCTGTGCCGGGAGAACGCGAAGCCGGTCATCGTCGCGACCCAGATGCTCGACTCGATGATCGAGAACTCGCGCCCCACCCGCGCCGAGGCCTCGGACGTCGCCAACGCGGTGCTCGACGGCACCGACGCGGTGATGCTCTCCGGCGAGACCAGCGTCGGCAAGTACCCGGTGCTCACCGTCAGCACGATGGCGAAGATCGTCACCACCACCGAGGCCGGTGGGCTCGGCGTGGCGCGGCTGCAGCACGATCCGCGTACGCACGGTGGCGCTCTCACCGTCGCCGCCTCGCAGATCGCCCGCAACATCGGCGCCAAGGCGCTGGTCGCGTTCTCGCAGACCGGTGACACTGTGCGCCGCCTCGCCCGGCTGCACTGCGACCTCCCGCTGTACGCGTTCACCCCGGTCAGCGAGGTCCGCAACACCCTGGCCCTGAGCTGGGGCGTGGAGACCTTCCTGACCGACTTCGTCGAGCACACCGACGACATGTTCCGTCAGGTCGACGCGAAGATGCTGGGTCTGGGCCTGGCCAAGCCCGGCGACTACGTCGTCGTGGTGGCCGGTTCCCCGCCGAACGCGCCCGGTTCCACCAACACGCTGCGGGTGCACCAGCTCGGCTCGCTCGTCGACCCGGCGACGGTGTGACCTTGCGCCTCCGGGGACAGGCCGCCGTCGATCAGCTTCTGGAACTGCTGGACCTCCGGCAGATCGACGCGGCCACCTTCGAGGGCGACAGCCCGCAGACGGGTGCCCAGCGCGTGTTCGGCGGCCAGGTCGCCGGGCAGGCGCTGGTCGCCGCGGGCCGCACCGTCGATCCCAGTCGCCTGGTGCACTCGCTGCACGGCTACTTCGTGCGGCCGGGCGACCCGACCGTGCCGATCACCTTCCACACGGAGCACATCCGCGACGGACGGTCCTTCTCGGTACGCCGGTCCACCGCGAAACAGCACGGCAAGACGATCTTCTTCATGTCGGCGTCGTTCCAGGTCCCCGAGGAAGGGCTGGACCACCACACGCCGGCGCCCGAGGACGTGCCGGCGCCCGAGGACGTCCCCACCATGCTGGACTGGGTGGAGAAGTACCCGGACCGGATGGCGCTGTTCAAGGCGGCGCCGCAGGCGGTCGACGTGCGCTACGTGGGCGTACCCGGCTGGGTCCCGCCCGGCGACCGTGGCGTCCAGCCGCAGCAGCGGGTCTGGATGCGTTTCGACGGCAAGCTGCCGGACGATCCGCTGCTGCACGCCTGCGCCCTGACGTACGCCTCCGACCTCTCCCTGCTCGACGCGGTCCTCTCCACGCACGGCGAGGTCTGGGGCCCGGGCGGCGTGATCGGCGCGAGCCTCGACCACGCGCTCTGGCTGCACCGCCCGTTCCGGGCCGACGAGTGGTTCCTCTACGACAGCGTCAGCCCGTCGGCCAGCGGCTCCCGCGGCCTCGCCAGCGGGCGGATGTTCACCCGGGACGGCCGGCACATCGCCAGCGCCGTCCAGGAGGGTCTGCTGCGCCGCATCGGCGGCTGATCCGCGGTGCACCCCGCCGGGAGTGGATCCCGGCCCGGCGACTGACCGATTCGGATCCACCACCGGCGGGGCCGGGGACAGGCTTGCTCACCGGGTTCCCGCGGGCCGGTCCGTGTCACCGGGCCGCCCTGCGGGCAGGCCTTCGACGCCTTCCGGGGTGTCCGGCACCGGCGGCAGGTCCTTCGGCACCGTGGTGCTCACCCGGGGCCCGCCGATGCCGGCCTGTGCCAGCATGTTGTCCAGGTCCGCCGTCGTGCGTACCACCTGCTCGTGGAACGAGTCGCCGGTCGTCTCCCCGGTGATGGTGGCCGGGCTGGTGGGTGTGGCCTCACCGGCGATCACGGTCGGGCCGCCGCTGCGGGCGCGGTGCCGGGCCCGCGAGCGTGCCGGTGCGCCCTCGAAGTCGGTCAGGCCTGCCGAGTACCCGGCCACGCCCGCCGCGCGCTCCGGCGGCAGCTCGAGCACGTCCCTACCCTTCGCGGCGATCTCCCGCAGCCGCAGCGCGGTCACCAGGTCGGCCACCGCCCGCAGCGCGCCGAGCGCACCGAGCGTCACCAGAAGCAGATCCCCGGTACGCGAGAACGGGCTGGCCGAGAAGAAGCCGAGTCCGGTCTCGAGCACCCCGATCGTCACCAGCAGGCTCCACACCCGGTCCGAGCCACGGGTCATGATCCCGACCGCGACGTCCACCGCGCCGCGCACCATCAGATACCAGCCGATCAGCGAGGCCGGGGTGGCGAACGTGGAGTCCGGGGCGGTCAGCATCACCACGCCGGTAGCCGTGAACAGCGCGGTCAGGATCGCGTTCAGCCACCACGTCCGGGTTCCGGCGAGGGTGCGCAGCAGCTCGCAGACGGCGCCGAACAGGATGATCGGTCCGGCCACGCTCGCGACGTCGGTGGGTTCCAGCCGCATCACCACCCAGGCGATCACCAGCCAGGCCGCCCCCGCGAACATCAGGAAGCCCCACATGCTCCCGCGTGCAACGGTCAAGGGCGAAGAACCGGACCACAACATGACGCCTCCCGCAGCAGCTGTCCCTGCCATGACAGCATCCGGGGCAGGTCCCGGCCCGGGGTTCGCCGAGATTGGCCAAGATCACATTCCGCGGTCAGCGGCCGCTATTCGCTTCCCGGAATCGTCGCCGTAATCGCCGGTGGAATTCGTTGTCACGGCCGTAACGCGCCGGCCGCCACAATGAAATGGAAAGCGTCGCCGAATCTATTTCGCCCGGCGCGGTGACGCGGGCCGGCGTGGCTGTGCAGCGGCTGGTTCGAGCGCGGCGAAACCTGCGGATTCACAAGATCAATCGACTGATGACTGTCGAATGGATTGTTTTCAGTGGTGCCCCCGGTGGGATTCGAACCCACACTGTATGGTGTTTGAGACCATCTTCTCTGCCGGTTGGAATACAGGGGCCGACGCACTCATCTTGGCATGCCTGGCCGCTGCATATCGAACCGGGCTGTGTTTGCCGGAACAGCGAGCCGGAGTTGGTCCTGCCAGGATGAGTCCTCGACAGCCTACCCACTAGGCTTAGGGAGGCGGTACCCACATACCGGGGTGTCGCGACATCGACGTTCTGGGGGTAGGGGTTTCCGTGGCCGACACGCAGGCTGGTGCCGAGCGCAAGCGGGTGCTCATCGCCGAGGACGAGGCCCTGATCCGGCTGGACCTCGCCGAGATGCTCGTCGAGGAGGGCTACGACGTCGTCGGGGAGGCGGGCGACGGCGAGACCGCCGTGCGCCTGGCCGAGGACCTGAAGCCGGACCTGGTGATCCTGGACATCAAGATGCCGATCATGGATGGTCTGGCGGCCGCGGAGCGGATCGCCGGCGGCCGGATCGCGCCGGTGGTGATCCTGACCGCGTTCAGCCAGCGTGATCTCGTCGAGCGGGCCCGCGCGGCCGGCGCGATGGCGTACCTGGTGAAGCCGTTCCAGAAGTCCGACCTGGTGCCGGCCATCGAGATCGCCCTCTCGAGGTATTCGGAGATCGCCGCTCTGGAGTCCGAGGTGGCCGGGCTGACCGACCGCCTGGAGACCCGCAAGTCGGTGGAGCGCGCCAAGGGCGAGCTGATGACGAAGTACTCGATGACTGAACCGCAGGCCTTCAAGTGGATCCAGCGCACCGCGATGGACCACCGGATGACGATGCGTGAGGTCGCGGATCGCATCCTCGCCGAGGGGCAGGAGCCGGGGCCCGCGCAGGTCTGAGTCGACCTTGACAGTCGATGGCTTGTAACACTCTTCCCGCGCGTCCGGTCACGGCACGTAACGGTTCGGTGAAAGCCCGTTTGAACTCTACCTACCTGTGACTCTCCTGGGATAGCGTCCGGCCCCATGACGGGCTGAGGGCGCCTGATGCCGGTACGCAAGTGCCAATCAGCGCCTCGTGGCTCGGTGGGTTCGGTATGGAGGAGGGTTCCAACCTTGAGGCAGGTTCTCGCACGAGCGATCGGCGGAGTGGCCATCATCGGGCTGCTGGCCGGTTCGGCAGCTTGTAATAAGGATACGAGCAGCGATACGGCGACGGGTTCGAACTGCGGCTACAAGCTTGCGTTCTTCGGCGCGCTCACTGGCCCGGCGGCCAACCTGGGTGTCAACATCTCGCAGGGCTTCGAGCTCGCGATCACCCAGTTCAACGAGAAGAAGGGGTCGACCTGTATCGAGGTCGTCAAGTTCGACTCGCAGGGCGCAGCCGAGGTGGCTCCGGGTGTGGCCCGTAGCCTGGTGGCGGACAAGAAGATCATCGGCATCGTCGGCCCGGCGTTCTCGGGTGAGTCCGAGGCGGCCGACCCGATCTTCGAAGAGGCCGGTATCCCGACGATTTCCCCGTCGGCGACCCGCGTCTCGCTGTCTACGAAGGGGTGGAAGACCTTCCACCGCGCAGTGGCGAACGATGACGCGCAGGGCCCGGCCGCGGCCGCGTACATCAAGGACACCCTGAAGGCCGAGAAGGTCTTCGTCGCCGACGACCAGTCCGCCTACGGCGCCGGTCTCGCCGACGTCGTCAAGCAGAAGCTGGGCGCCACGGTGGTGGCCAGTGACAAGACCGAGGGTGACGGCAAGCAGACCGACTTCTCCGCCCTGGTGCAGAAGGTCGTGTCCAGCGGCGCGACCGCCCTGTTCTACGGCGGCTACTACGCCAACGCGGGTCTGATCCGCAAGCAGCTGACCACCGCCGGGTGGAAGGGCACCCTGCTGGGCGGCGACGGCATGAAGGACCCGGGTCTGGCCAAGGCGGCCGGTAACGCCGCTGCCGCCGGCACCGTGGTGACCTGCCCCTGCTCGCCGGCCGAGGCCGCGGGCGAGGAGTTCAACAACGCGTTCAAGACCAAGTGGGGCGTCCCGGCGGGTACCTACTCCGACGTCGCCTACGACGCGGCGAACGTCTTCCTGCAGGGCATCGAGGCGGGCAACACGACGACTGAGAAGCTCAACGAGTACCTCTCGACCGTCAACTACAAGGGTATCGCCAACACGTACAAGTGGACCGCCACGGGTGAGCTCGACCCCACTCTGATCAAGGTGTGGGCGTTCAAGTTCGACGACGCGGGCGTGGACAAGGCGGACGTGGAGATCAAGGTTTCCTGACCGTTCGGCGGTAACTCTTTGAAGGGCCGGTGTGGCCGGATGATCTCCGGCCACACCGACCTCGTCGTTTTGGAGCCCTCTTGTGAATTTTTCCGGTCTGATTCAAGATTTCGGGCCGCTGACGATCGCCGGCCTTACGCAGGGTGCAATCATCGCCCTGTTCGCCTTGGGCTACACCCTCGTCTACGGCGTTCTTCGGCTGATCAACTTCGCCCACTCCGAGGTCTTCCTCGTCGGCACGTACGCATGTCTGATCGTCTGGGGCTTCTTCGGCCTCGACCAGAACTCGCCGACGCCCGGCGTCGGAGCCGTGATCGGCTACCTGCTGATCGGCGTGGTGGCCGCGATCCTGATCTCCGGCGTCACGGCGATCGGTGTGGAGCTGGTGGCGTACCGGCCGCTGCGCCGGCGTAACGCGCCGCCGCTGGCCTTCCTGATCACCGCGATCGGCGCCTCGCTGTTCATCTCCGAGGTCGTCGGCGTTCTCACCCATCGTGCGCAGAAGGGTGTGCCGCCCCTGATCCAGCCGAGGGACGTGCTGGTCATCGGCAACATGCACATCACCAACCTGCAGATCCTGATCATCGTCACCGCGCTGGTGATGATGTTCGTCCTGGACCAGTTCATCAACCGGTCCCGGCTCGGCCGGGGTATCCGTGCGGTGGCGCAGAACCCGGATGCCGCGGCCCTGATGGGCGTCAACAAGTCCCGGGTGATCCTGCTGGTCTTCCTTCTCGGCGGCATGATGGCGGGTATCGCCGCGATCATGTTCGACCTGAAGATCGGTATCACCCGGTTCGACGTAGGCTTCCACCTCGGCATCGATGCGTTCACGGCCGCCGTCCTCGGTGGTATCGGTAACCTTCGCGGTGCGCTGCTGGGTGGCCTGCTGCTCGGTCTGGTGCAGGTCTACGCGGCGAGCCTGCTCGGCTCGGAGTGGCTGAAGGCGGCGTCGTTCATCATCCTGGTGCTGATCCTGCTGTTCCGCCCGACCGGCCTGTTGGGTGAGTCGCTGGGGAGGGCACGAGCATGAGCACGGCCAAGGAGAAGACGAACGGCCGCGCGGTGCGGGGCCTGTTCGGCCGGCAGCCCGTGGGCGTCCGGATCGCCGTCATGGTGCTGGTCGCCGTGGGCGCGTACATGCTGCCCTACGTCGGATCCATCCCGCTGATCGGCCCGCAGATCGTCACGCAGGGCATCGACTGGTCCAGCGCGCTGTTCAACATGTCGTACTACGTTCTGCTGGCTCTCGGCCTGAACGTGGTGGTCGGCTACGCCGGTCTGCTCGACCTCGGATACGTCGGCTTCTTCGCCGTCGGTGCGTACTGCACGGCGCTGCTGACCTCTCCGGACAGCGTCCTGAAGACCGAGTGGGCGTGGCTGTACTCGATCCCGATCGCGCTGGCCATCACCATGGTCGCGGGCGTGGTGCTGGGCTGGCCGACGCTGCGACTACGCGGTGACTATCTGGCGATCGTGACGCTCGGCTTCGCCGAGATCATCCGGATCGTGGCGACGAGCACCGACTTCCTCCGGGGCGAGCGCGGCTTCAGCAGCATCCCGCACCCGCCCGGCCAGGGCACCGACGGCAAGCCGATCTTCGGTGTGGCCGACGCCACGCCGTACTTCTGGCTCGGTCTCACCGTGATCATCCTGGTTATCCTGGGTGTGCGGAACCTGGACCGCAGCCGGGTCGGCCGGTCCTGGCTGGCGATCCGGGAGGACGAGGAAGCCGCCGAGATCATGGGCGTGCGCACCTTCAAGTACAAGCTGTGGGCGTTCGCGATCGGCGCCTTCATCGGTGCGCTGGGTGGCACGATCTGGGCCGGCAACCAGAACTTCATCAACTCGGCGACGTTCCAGCTGCAGTTCTCGATCCTGGTGCTGGCGGGTGTGGTCATGGGTGGTTCCGGCAACATCGCCGGCGCGATCCTCGGCGGCGCCCTGATCTCCTACATCCCGGACCGGCTGCGCGGCATCGAGGTGAACGGCGTCGACCTGTACGAGTACCGGTTCGCGCTCTTCGGCTTCGCCATCATTCTGATCATGGTGCTGCGGCCGCAGGGTCTGATACCGAGCAAGCGGCGGGCGATGGAGCTGAAGGACCGGGAGAAGGAGGTGGCGCCGCAATGAGCGAGCCGCATATCGAGACTCCGGAGGAGTTGGACGCGGCCAACGCTCGCCGGTCCGACCTGCCGATTCCGACCGGTCCGGAGAGCAAGGAGGAGTGGAAGCCCACTCATCCGGCCGACCCGGACGCCCTGCTCGAGGTCGACGACGTGACGCTGCAGTTCGGCGGCGTGATCGCGCTCAACGGCGTCAGCTTCACGCTGCGCAAGGGCGAGATCTTCGGTCTGATCGGGCCGAACGGCGCCGGCAAGACCACCTGCTTCAACGCCATCACCGGTGTGTACCGGCCGACCAGGGGCGGGATCCGCTTCCAGGGCCAGTCGATCGTCGGCAAGAAGCGGCACCAGATCACCACGTCCGGCATCGCGCGTACGTTCCAGAACGTGCGTCTCTTCCCGGAGATGACCGCGCTGGAGAACGTGATGGTGGGTGCGGACGCCCACCACAAGACCAGCGTGATCAGCGCGCTGTTCCGGCTGCCGCGGCACTGGCGCGAGGAGCGGTCCGGCCGGGCCCGCTCGCTCGAGCTGCTCCGGTTCGTCGGCATCGAGCACCGGGCCGGCGAGGTCAGCCGGAACCTCTCGTACGGTGAACAGCGCCGTCTGGAGATCGCCCGGGCCCTGGCCACGAACCCGACCCTGCTCTGCCTGGACGAGCCGGCCGCCGGCTTCAACCCGGCGGAGAAGGTCGATCTCCTCAACCTGATCAAGAGGATCCGCGACACGGGCGTGACGGTCCTGCTGATCGAGCACGACATGCGTCTCGTGATGGGGGTGACCGACCGGATCGTGGTGCTGGAGTTCGGCAAGAAGATCGCGGAGGGCACGCCCGCCGAGGTGCGCGACAACCCGGCGGTCATCGCCGCTTATCTGGGGGTGCCCACCGATGCTGCTTGAGCTGAGCGACATCACCCTGCTCTACGGGCGGATCCAGGCCCTGCACGGGATCAGCCTGAACGTGGCCGAGGGCGAGATCGTGGCGCTGATCGGCGCCAACGGCGCCGGCAAGACGACCACCATGAAGGCGATCTCCGGTCTGCGCCCGGTCGCGAAGGGCACCGTCCGCTTCGACGGCCAGGACATCACGAAGATGCGCGCCGATCTGCGGGTGATCCGCGGTGTCTCCCAGTCGCCCGAGGGCCGGGGTGTCTTCCCCGGCATGACGGTCCGGGAGAACCTCGAGATGGGGGCGTACACCCGGAAGAACCGCTCGGAGATCAACCAGGACATGGAGCGGGCGTTCACCCTCTTCCCCCGGCTCAAGGAGCGGGAGAAGCAGGTCGGCGGCACGCTGTCCGGCGGTGAGCAGCAGATGCTCGCGGTCGGCCGCGCGCTGATGAGCCGGCCGAAGCTGCTCCTGCTCGACGAGCCGTCGATGGGTCTCGCCCCGATGCTGATCCAGCAGATCTTCGACATCATCGTCGAGATCAACCAGCAGGGCACGACCGTGCTGCTGGTGGAACAAAACGCGCAGCAGGCCCTCTCCCGGGCCCACCGCGCGTACGTTCTGGAGACCGGCCGGATCGTCAAGGAAGGCTCCGGCCAGGAACTGCTGCACGACCCCGCGGTGAAGGACGCCTACCTCGGCGTCGCCTGACTTCGCTTACCCCTAGGAGTACCCCATGTTCCGCACCACCCCCGGCCGGCGGGCGATCCTCGGCCTGGCCGTCGCGGCGGCGATGACCGTGTCGCTGTCCGCCTGTGCCGAGGAGTCGGGTTCCGGCTCCGACACGCCGGCACCGGCCACCTCCGCCGACACGTCGCTCGCCGACAAGGTCCCGGCCGACATCAAGGCCAAGGGCACCCTGGTGATCGGCAGTGACTCGACGTACGCGCCGAACGAGTTCCTCGACGCCGACGGCAAGACGATCATCGGGTTCGACGTCGACCTGTTCAACGCGGTCGCCGGCAAGCTCGGTCTGAAGACGGAGTGGCAGACCGCCACCTTCGACAGCATCATCCCTGGCGTGACCAGCGGGAAGTACGACGTCGGCGTCTCCTCGTTCACGATCAACGAGGAGCGGATGAAGGAGGTCAACATGGTCTCCTACTTCTCGGCCGGCACCCAGTGGGCGGCCAAGGCCGGCGCCACCGTCAACCCGGACGACGCCTGCGGCAAGAAGATCGCGGTGCAGACCGCCACGGTGCAGGTCGACGACCTGACCGCCCGGTCGAAGAAGTGCACCGACGCCGGCAAGCCGGCGATCACCATCGACCAGTACCAGGCCCAGTCGGACGCCACCAACGCCGTGGTGACCGGCAAGGACGAGGCCATGCTCGCCGACTCGCCGATCGTGGCGTACGCGGTGAAGCAGACCAACGGTCAGCTGGCCCTGCTCGGCGACATCTACGACTCGGCGCCCTACGGCTACGCGGTCGGCAAGGACAAGACCGAGTTCGCCAACGTGATCTCCGAGGCGGTCAACGCGGTGATCGCCGACGGCTCGTACAAGACGGCCCTCTCCCAGTGGGGCGTCGAGGCCGGCTCGGTCACCACCTCCGCGGTGAACCCGAAGGCCTGAGCCGTCCGGCATGACGGATCAGAACACAACCGAACGGGCACGGCCTGAGCCGATCAAGGCCGTGCCCGTCCGGCACCCCGGGCGATGGGTCGCCATCGTCGTTCTCGCGGTGCTCACCGCGATGTTCCTGCACATGCTCCTCACCAACGACGGCTTCCGCTGGTCGTTCATCTTCGTCTCGTACGAAGAGGGCAAGAACGGTGTGATGTTCACCGGCCCGGTGCTCGAGGGGCTGCGCGGCACCCTGCTGCTGACGGTCTTCTCGATGCTCATCGGTGTCGTGCTCGGCGTCGTCGTCGCGATCATGCGGCTCTCGCCGAACAAGATCCTCTCGTCGGTGGCGTGGATCTACACCTGGTTCTTCCGGGCCGCGCCGCGCCTCGTTCTCGCCGTGGTCTTCGGCAACCTGAACGTTCTGTGGAGCCGGGTCGGCTTCGGTCTGCCGTTCGACAAGCAGATCGGTGACCTGTTCGGCATCGACAACTTCAACGGCCAGTTCTTCAGCATCGAGTCCAAGGATCTGCTGGCCGGCTTCGTCGCCGCGATGCTCGCGCTCGGCCTGTCCGAGGCCGCGTACATGGCGGAGATCGTCCGGGCCGGCATCCAGTCGATCGACGAGGGCCAGGCCGAGGCCGCGGTGGCGCTCGGCATGTCCCGCGGTCAGGTGCTGCGCCGGATCGTGCTGCCGCAGGCCATGCGGGTGATCGTGCCGCCCACCGGCAACGAGGTCATCGCGATGTTGAAGGACACCTCGGTGGTCGCCTTCGTGCCGGTCACCGCGGAGCTCTTCTTCCAGCTCAGAGCCGTGTCAGCGCGTACCTTCGTGGTGCTTCCGGTCCTGATCGCCGCACTGATCTGGTATTTGATCATGTGCAGCGTCCTGATGATCGGCCAGTACTTCCTGGAGCGGCACTTCAGCAAGGGCTACGGCGCGGCGGGCAGGGCCCGCCTGCGGTTGCAGACCATCCAGGCCGAGCAGGGTGGCGTCGGCACGGGAGGTGTGACATGACCGAAAAATCGGTGATGGTACGCGCGGACAACGTCCACAAGTCCTTCGGCTCGCTGGAGGTGCTCAAGGGCGTCGACCTGACCGTCAACAGCGGTGAGGTGGCCTGCGTGCTGGGCCCCTCCGGCTCCGGCAAGTCGACGTTCCTGCGCTGCATCAACCACCTCGAGAAGATCAACGCCGGCCGGATCGAGGTGGACGGCGATCTCGTCGGCTACCGCGAACGCGGCGGGAAGCTGCACGAGATGGGGGAGCGGGACATCGCCCGCCAGCGCCAGTCGATCGGCATGGTGTTCCAGCGGTTCAACCTGTTCCCGCACATGACGGTCCTGCAGAACGTCATGGAGGCGCCGTGCCGGGTCAAGAGGGAGAGCAAGTCCGACGTACGCGACCGCTCGCTCGCACTTCTCGAACGCGTAGGGCTCGGCGCCAAGGTCGAGAACTATCCGGGCCAGCTCTCCGGTGGCCAGCAGCAGCGGGTGGCGATCGCCCGGGCGCTGGCGATGCGGCCCAAGCTGATGCTCTTCGACGAGCCGACCAGCGCGCTCGACCCGGAGCTGGTCGGTGAGGTCCTGGACGTCATGAAGGACCTGGCCAGAGAGGGTATGACCATGATCGTGGTGACCCACGAGATCGGCTTCGCCCGCGAGGTGGCCGACTCGGTCGTCTTCATGGACGGCGGGGTCGTGGTGGAGCAGGGTGCGCCGAACGAGGTCATCCAGAATCCGCAGCAGGAACGCACCAAGGCATTCCTGAGCAAGGTGCTGTAAAGCGGGCGGGGCGGTCGGCGAACTTGTCACACCCCGGGACTAGAGTTCCCGACGTGAGCGACGACGCCCAGACCCCCCGCCTGCTGCTGCTCGACGGCCACTCGCTGGCCTACCGGGCCTATTTCGCGCTGCCGGTGGAGAACTTCAGCACCCAGACCGGTCAGCACACCAACGCGGTGTTCGGCTTCACGTCGATGCTCATCAACATGCTGCGCGACGAGAAGCCGACACACATCGTCGTGGCCTTCGACGTCTCCCGGGTCTCCTTCCGCACCGAGAAATACGCGGACTACAAGGCCGGCCGGTCCGAGACGCCACAGCCTTTCCAGGGTCAGGTCAGCCTGATCAAGGAGGTGCTGGAGGCACTGCGCATCCCCGTGGTGGAGAAGCCGGGCTACGAGGCCGACGACGTGATCGGCACTCTCGCCACCCAGGCGCGCGAGGCCGGCATGGAGGTCGTCATCTCCACCGGCGACCGCGACGCGTTCCAGCTCGCCACCGAGCACGTCACGATCCTCTACCCGGTGCGCGGCGTCTCCGAGGTCTGGCGCATGACGCCCGAGGCGATCGAGGCGAAATACTTCGTGCCACCCCACCGCTACCGGGACAAGGCCGCCCTGGTCGGCGAGACCAGCGACAACCTGCCCGGCGTGCCCGGTGTGGGCGACAAGACCGCCGCCAAGTGGATCAATGAGTTCGGCGGGCTGGACGGCATCGTCGCCAACGTCGACAAGATCAAGGGCAAGGCGGGGGAGAACCTGCGCGCCCACCTCGCCAACGTGTTGCGCAACTACGAGATCAACGCGCTGGTCTGCGACCTGGAGCTGCCGCTGCGCCCCGAGGACGTGCGCTGGCAGGGGTGGGATCGCGAGGCCGTGCACAGCGTCTTCGACGCCCTGGAGTTCCGGGTGCTGCGCGAGCGGCTGTATTCGTATCTGGAGGCGGTCGAGCCCGAGGCCGAGTCCGGCTTCGACCTCGACGGGCAGGTCCTGCGCTCCGGCGCTGTGGCCGGCTGGCTGGGTGAGCACGCCCGCCTCGCCCCGGTCGGCGTCGCGGTCACCGGCACGTTCGGCCGCGGCACCGGCACACTCACCGGCATCGCCGTCGCCACCGGCGACGGTCCGGCCGCGTGGTTCGATCCGACCGCCCTCGACGAGGCCGACGAGCGTGCCGTTTCCGACTGGCTCGCCGACCCGGAGCGACCCAAGGTGATCCACGACGGCAAGCCGGCCCGGCTCGCCTTCCAGGCGCACGGCTGGCAGCTGGCCGGTGTCGTCACCGACACCGCGCTCGCGGCCTACCTGGCCAAGCCTGACCAGCGGGCCTACGACCTGACCGACCTGGCGCTGCGCTATCTGAAGCGCGAGCTGCGCGTCGAGGAGCCGCAGAGCGGCCAGCTCACCCTCGACGGCCTCGGCGACGACCAGGGCGCCGTCGAGGAGAGCGTGATGCTCCGCGCTCGCGCCACCCTCGACCTGGCCGACGTGCTGACCGCCGAGCTCTCCCGCGACGGCGGCGAGTCCCAGCGCCTGCTCGCCGAGGTGGAGCAGCCGCTGTCGGTGGTCCTCGCCGAGATGGAGCGGCGCGGCATCGCCGCCGACACGGAGTATCTGTCGGAGCTGGAGGCGCACTTCGCCGCCGAGGTGAAGGCGGCGCAGCAGGCGGCCCACGAGGTCGTCGGCCGCGAGTTCAACCTCGGCTCGCCCAAGCAACTCCAGGAGATCCTCTTCGTCGAGCGCGGCCTGCCCAAGACCAAGAAGATCAAGTCGGGGTACACAACAGACGCCGACGCCCTGCAGAACCTCTTCGCCCAGACCGGCGACCCGGTCCTGGAGCACCTGCTGCGCCACCGCGACGTGGCCAAGCTGAAGTCGACGGTCGACGGCCTGCTCAAGTCGGTCTCCGACGACGGCCGCATCCACACCACGTTCAACCAGACCGTCGCCGCGACTGGCCGGCTGTCCTCCACCGACCCCAACCTGCAGAACATCCCGATCCGCACCGAGGAGGGCCGCCGGATCCGTCGCGCCTTCATCGTCGGTCCCGGTTTCGACCAGCTGATGACGGCCGACTACAGCCAGATCGAGATGCGAATCATGGCGCACCTCTCCGGCGACGAGGCTTTGATCGCCGCTTTCAACTCCGGCGCCGACTTCCACGCCGCCACTGCCTCGTCGGTCTTCCACGTCGGCCTCACCGAGGTCACCCCCGACCAGCGCCGCAAGATCAAGGCGATGAACTACGGCCTGGCGTACGGTTTGAGCGCCTTCGGCCTCTCCAACCAGCTGAGCATCTCCACCGAGGAGGCGCGCGGCCTGATGACGGAGTATTTCGAGCGCTTCGGCGGCGTCCGCGACTACTTGCAGGACGTGGTCCGCAAGGCCGGCCAGGACGGCTACACCGCCACCATCCTCGGCCGCCGCCGCTACCTTCCCGACCTGATCAGCGACAATCGCCAGCGCCGCGAAATGGCCGAACGGATGGCGCTCAACGCCCCCATCCAGGGCTCCGCCGCCGACATCATCAAAATCGCGATGCTGCGCGTCGACGAGGCCCTGAAGAGTTCCGGCCTGGCCTCCCGCATGCTCCTCCAGGTCCACGACGAGCTGGTCTTCGAACTGGCCCCCGACGAGCGCGAGCCGCTGGAGGCCTTGGTCCGCCGCGAGATGGGCGGCGCTTACCCGCTGTCCGTCCCGCTGGAAGTCTCGGTAGGCGTAGGCCGAGACTGGAACGGCGCCGACCACTGACCATCCGGCCGGCGGCCGCCCCCCATCTGCCCGCGCGTCCCGGTCCTTGAAACACCCCGCCGGCGGCTACCTCCACCAGCCGCCGGCGGCTTCCTCTAGCTGGCGCCGTGTCCGTGCCGGTCCTTGACCACCGCGCCAGCGGCTACCTCCACCGGTGCCGACTGCCTCGCAGGCTTGCGGTCCGTTCCCTGCGGCAGGCGCGGCCTAGTCAATGCTGGAGGCCCTGCCGATCACCGACGATCCCGCCGGGTAGGGCATCTCCCGCAGTAGCGGCCAGCCATCCCACCGGCCGGGCGCCTCCAGCAGCAGCCGCCCGGCCATTCCGGCTAATGACCATGCCGCCGGCGGACTCGTCGGCATCGCCCGAGTGGTCCACCCTCCCGGTCTCGTACCCGCCAGGCGATCTTGTTTTCCTCCGGCACCGTGCTTTCTGTGCGGGTCCGGCGTCGCCCTGTGAGGTGGGCAGGGAGGGCCGGTGCCGCTTCAGCAACCCTTCCGTGGCCTTTGTCGCATGATTTGCGGCGGTCTGCCACTCTGGTCCGATGCTTAGCGGATCTACGTCGGTGGGAACCGTCGCTGCGGTCGCGCCGACCGTGACCGGGGCGACCATCCCGGCGCCGGCCGCCGGCGGGGCGCCGGGCGTCGGCGGGGCGCCGGGCGTCGGCGCGCTCACCGACGGTCCGCTGGACGTGCCACAGGCCGGGGCGCTGGCGGGCGGTTTCAAGGCCCTGGGCGACCCCGTCCGGCTGCGACTGCTCTCGATGATCGCGTCGGCTCCCGAGGGCGAGATCTGCGTCTGCGACCTCAGCGCAGCATTCCCGCTGACCGGCCCGACGATCTCGCATCACCTGCGGATCCTGCGCGAGGCCGGCCTGGTCGACAGCGCTCGCCGCGGCACCTGGGTCTACTACCGACCGGTCCCGGCCAACCTGGCCAGACTCGCCGGTCTGCTCGACATCGGCCGCCGGCAAGCAGCATCCCGGACTTCCCGCGCCCACTGACCTGTCGCACCCGCTTGCACAGCGCGCGCTGAGCGAACCTGCCCGCTTGCACAGCGCGGGCTAAGCGAACCTGCCCGCTTACGCAGCGCGGGCTAAGCGAACCTGCCCGCTTGTGCGGGCGCACGCTGAGCCAACCAAGCCGCTTGTACGCCGCGCGCTGAACCAACCGGCCCGCTTGTGCGGGCGCACGCTGACCTAACCCGCCCGCAGGCCCGCTGCGGCGCGACCTGATCGGACCCGCCCGCGGTCGGCGGCTTGTGCGGCGCGCTGACCCAACCCGCCGCAGCCGACAGCGTTTTGCGATGCGGGGCCGGGCTACTTCTTCAGTGGGTCGTGGCCCCAGTTCATCAGGGAGTACCGCCACCGGCTCTCGGACACATCCCCGTCCGGGCGCTGCGCCATGTGCCGATGGACGTAGCCGACCACCTTCTGCATGTGCTTCTCATCGGCCTCGGTGAGATCACCCTTCTTCTTCCCGAGAATCCCGATGATCTTCCTTCCGGAGTCATGGCCGACCGACTCCCCGCCCGCGGAAGACTTCTGGCCGACCTCTTGCGACTCCGCAGTGTCGAGCCATTTGCGCAGCTCGGCAGGGGTCATGTTGACGGCGTCGCGGAATTCGGCGTACACCTCAGTCATTGCGGAGCGCCCCCGGCTTGTGCACGGCCTCGCGCCCCGTCTTGTCGCTCTTGACCTTGTACTGCGGCTCGTCCGGCGACGCGGCCACTGTCCGGCCGCCGGCCTCGGTGCGCTTGGTGATCTTCTGCTGGACGGTGCCATGGACACTCTCGCCATGGCTGCGCCAGGTCACCTTGTCGCCCTTTTTCAGGCTTTTCTTGGCACTGGTCATACCCAAGGCGATACCCCGGCCGGTCCCGAAGAAACTGACGAAACTGCAGGCAGGTGGCAGACGAAGATCGCGGTGCCGGGAAAGAGCCGTCCGCGCAGCGGGCTCCACTGCCCCCACACCTGCTCGTGCCCGTCGGGCCACTCCGGCTCGACCAGGTCCCGCAGCACGAACCCGGCCGCCACCAGCTCGCGCACGCGGTCGCCGACCGTCCGGTGCTGTTCCAGGTAGGTGACCTGGCCGTCGTCGTCGCGCTCGACGTAGGGCGACCGGTCGAAATACGAGTTCCGCACCACCAGGCCGCTCTCGTCGGGTTCGTCCCAGAAGACCCAGCGCATCGGGTGGGTCACCGAGAACACCCAGCTTCCGCCGGGCCGCAGCACGCGGGCCACCTCGCGCATCGCGGCGGCCGAGTCGGCGACGAACGGGATCGCCCCGAAGGCCGTGCAGACGATGTCGAACGAGTCCGCCCCGAACGGCAGGGCCATCGCGTCGGCTTGGACGAGCGGTACCCGTACCCCGCTGCGCTCTGCTGCCTCGCCCGCATGCCGCAGCATGCCTGCCGAGAGATCGAGGGCGACCGGATGGGCGCCCTCGCGGCGCAACCACCGGGAGGCAGCCGCGGCGCCGGCGCCCAGTTCCAAGATCTTTTTGCCGCGTACGTCTCCGAGCAGGCGAACGTCGGCTTCCCGGAGGCGTTCGGGGCACCAGACGAAATCGACGTCACCCAGGAAACTGCCGTGTTCGCACTGGTAGTCGTCGGCGTCAAGATCCCACCAGGCTCGGTTCGCGTGACGTGCCTCCGCCTCGGTCACGCGTCGGCGGGAGGTCTCGACAGTGGGGATCTCGGTCACCCGGCAACGGTACGGCAGGCGTGTCAGCCGTCCCGATTCGGCTTATAACGGGCATGCTGACGGGTTCCCAGCGAACAATGTGCCGCGGTCCTCAGGAGGGCTTGCAACCTGTGGTAATGCGCACGGTAAGCTAGTCGATGCGCTCGCGGATCGTGTGCCTCGGCAGGGAGCAGGCTCCGTGGTCGTCGGTCTCGGCATGATCGACTGCGTTGATCAGACTGCTCTCGGGTTGGTCGTCTCGTTTCGCTCGTGCCGCGTCCGGCGGCAGTTCCGTCGAGCGCGAGAGACACCACGACACCATCCGTTCGGAGCAACTGTCCACATGACGAGCAGCATCGAGGCCACCTCGAGCGCCAACAAGGTCACCGTCGACGACCTCGGCTCGGAGGAAGCTTTCCTCGCAGCCATCGACGAGACCATCAAGTACTTCAACGACGGCGACATTGTCGAAGGCACCGTCGTCAAGGTCGATCGGGACGAGGTCCTGCTCGACATCGGCTACAAGACCGAGGGTGTCATCCCCTCGCGCGAGTTGTCGATCAAGCATGACGTGGACCCCGCGGAAGTGGTGTCGGTCGGTGACCACATCGAAGCCCTCGTCCTCACCAAGGAGGACAAGGAAGGGCGGCTGATCCTCTCGAAGAAGCGCGCTCAGTACGAGCGTGCCTGGGGCACCATCGAGAAGATCAAGGAAGACGACGGCGTCGTCCGCGGCTCGGTCATCGAGGTCGTCAAGGGTGGTCTCATCCTCGACATCGGCCTCCGTGGCTTCCTGCCGGCCTCGCTGGTCGAGATGCGTCGTGTCCGCGACCTCCAGCCGTATGTCGGCCGTGAGCTCGAGGCCAAGATCATCGAGCTGGACAAGAACCGCAACAACGTGGTTCTGTCCCGCCGCGCCTGGCTCGAGCAGACGCAGTCCGAGGTTCGCACCGAGTTCCTCAACAAGCTCCAGAAGGGCCAGGTCCGCAAGGGCGTCGTGTCCTCGATCGTCAACTTCGGTGCCTTCGTGGACCTGGGTGGCGTGGATGGTCTGGTGCACGTCTCGGAGCTCTCCTGGAAGCACATCGACCACCCCTCCGAGGTCGTCGAGGTCGGCCAGGAGGTCGAGGTCGAGGTGCTCGACGTCGACCTGGACCGCGAGCGCGTCTCGCTGTCGCTGAAGGCGACGCAGGAGGACCCGTGGCGTCAGTTCGCCCGGACCCACGCGATCAACCAGATCGTGCCGGGTAAGGTCACCAAGCTCGTCCCGTTCGGCGCGTTCGTCCGCGTCGACGACGGCATCGAGGGCCTGGTGCACATCTCCGAGCTGGCCGAGCGTCACGTCGAGCTGCCCGAGCAGGTCGTCCAGGTCGGTTCGGACGTCCTCGTCAAGGTCATCGACATCGACCTCGAGCGTCGCCGGATCTCGCTGTCGCTCAAGCAGGCCAACGAGAACTTCGTGGAGGGCGAGGAGCACTTCGACCCGACCCTCTACGGCATGGCCGCGACGTACGACAACGAGGGCAACTACATCTACCCGGAGGGCTTCGACCCCGAGACGGGTGAGTGGCTCGAGGGCTTCGACAAGCAGCGCGAGACGTGGGAGAAGCAGTACGCGGACGCCCGCGAGCGCTGGGAGGCCCACACCAAGCAGGTGCAGGCGTCCCGCGAGGCCGACGCCGAGGCCGCGCTCAACCCGGCTCCGGCCGGTGGCGTGACCACCTCGTCCTCGTCCACCTCCACGAGCTCGTCGGCCCCGGCGCGCTCGACCGAGGAGCCGGCGGGCACGCTGGCCACCGACGAGGCTCTCGCCGCCCTGCGCGAGAAGCTGGCCGGCGGCAAGAGCTGACCTGACGGCAGCAGCCGGTAATACCCAGAAAGGCCGTCCCGACTCCGGTCGGGGCGGCCTTTCGTCTTCCCCGCACACCGGTGGCCCGAGAGCGCGCGCTGATCAACGCGACCGGGATACTGGTCCCATGTTGATGGTCGGGCTGACAGGTGGGATCGGTGCGGGGAAAAGCGCGGTCGCCCGGCGGCTCGCCGAGCGCGGCGCGGTGATCATCGACGCCGACCTGCTCGCCCGCGAGGTGGTCGAGCCGGGCACCGACGGTCTCGCGGAGATCGTCGCGCTGTTCGGTTCGGGGATACTGACTCCGGCCGGCGAGCTGGACCGGCCGGCGCTGGGCGCGAAGGTCTTCGGCGACGAGGAGGCGCGGCGCAGCCTGGAGCGGATCATCCATCCCCGCGTGCGGGCTCGTACCGCGGAGGTGACCCGTGCGGCAGCGCCCGACGCGATCGCGGTCAACGACGTGCCGCTTCTGGTGGAGGCGGGGCTGGCTTCCTCGTACCATCTGGTGATTGTCGTGGCGGCGGACCGTGACCTGCGCATCGAGCGGCTGACCGGCTTGCGTGGCATGACGGCGGCGGAAGCCGCCGCCCGGATCGATGCCCAGACCGATGACGAGAGCCGGCGGCGGGCCGGTGATGTGATCCTCGTCAACGACGCGGGCCTGGACGAGCTGCACGCCCGGGTGGACCAGTTGTGGTGGGGCCGCCTGGTCGAGTACGAGCGCAATCTGCGGCTGCGCCGTGCCGCTCCCAAGGGCCCTGAGCTGCAGCTGGTCCCGTCCGATCCGGAGTGGCCGCGGGCGGCGGCCCGGCTGACCGCCCGGATCCGGCACGGGCTGGGCGACCGGGTCGGAGTGCATCACATCGGCTCGACGGCGGTGCCCGGTCTGCCGGCCAAGGACATCCTCGACCTGATGGTGAGCGTGCGCACACTCACCGAGGCGGACGAGTTCGCTGACCGGTTGGGTGCGGTGGGCTTCCCGCAGCGGCCGGGGGAGTGGAGCGACAACGCGCACGGCGTTCCCGGCGGGACCTGGCCGAAGCGGATGCACGGCAGCGCCGACCCCGGATACCGGGTGAACCTGCATGTGCGCGTCGCCGGCTCGCCCGGCTGGCGGTTTGCGCTGCTCATGCGTGATCACCTGCGCGCGGTGCCGGAGGCGCGCGAGGCCTATGCCGCGGCGAAAGCCGAGCTGGCAGAGAAGCACAGGGACCGAGCGGGGTACGCCGAGGCGAAGGAACCTTGGTTCGAGTCGGAGGCGCGTGCTGCCGATGACTGGGCGGAGGCCACGGGCTGGCAGCCGGTCTGAAAGGTAGAGGGCCCTCGCGGCGGCCGGTCGGCGCTGGGCGCGACCCACCGTGGGTGCGCTCGCCGGGGCGTCCAGGGCGCATCGACCTCGGTGCGGCACGGCGGAGCGTCTGGCGATCCGTCCGGTGCCTGCGGCCGCCGCGAGCGGCCTACCTGACCAGGGTAGGCGGCCGTTTCAAGGCCGGACAATGCCGATGCGCGGGGCCGAATGTGCACCCTCAGCACGCGGCTTCGAAAACTTGTCAGACCCTCGACGTACGGTGGTGGGCATGGCGCTCGACATCCCACGACTCGACGGCCGGTTCGAGGTCATCAGTGACTACCAGCCTGCCGGTGACCAGCCGGCCGCGATCAACGATCTTGAGCGGCGGGTGCGCCGCGGCGACCGCAACACCGTCCTGCTAGGCGCCACCGGTACGGGTAAGAGCGCCACCACCGCCTGGCTGATCGAGCGGTTGCAGCGGCCGGCGCTGGTGCTCGCACCCAACAAGACGCTCTGCGCCCAGCTGGCGAAAGAGTTCCGCGAGCTCCTGCCGAACAACGCGGTGGAGTATTTCGTCAGTTACTACGACTACTACCAGCCTGAGGCCTACATCGCTCAGACCGACACCTACATCGAGAAGGACTCCTCGGTCAACGAGGAGGTGGAACGGCTGCGCCACTCGGCCACCATGTCACTGCTGACCCGGCGCGACACCATCGTGGTCGCCACGGTCAGCGCCATCTACGGCCTGGGCACCCCCGCAGAGTATGTGGAGCGTGCCGTCCGGGTGAAGGTCGGCGGCGAGATCGACCGGGACAAGCTGCTGCGCCGGCTCGTCGACATTCAGTACACGCGTAACGACATGGCCTTCCAGCGGGGCACCTTCCGGGTCCGCGGCGACACGCTGGAGATCATCCCGGCGTATGAGGAGTTGGCCGTCCGCGTCGAGCTCTTCGGCGACGAGGTGGAGAAGCTCTACTACCTGCACCCGCTCACCGGCGAGGTGATCCGGGAGGTCGACGAGCTGATCATCTTCCCGGCGTCGCACTACGTGGCCGGGCCGGAGCGGATGGAGCGGGCGATCCGCGACATCGAGGCCGAGCTGGCCGACCGGCTCGCCGAGCTGGAGCGGCAGGGCAAGCTGCTCGAGGCGCAGCGGCTGCGGATGCGGACGACCTACGACCTCGAGATGATGCGCCAGGTCGGCTTCTGCAACGGCATCGAGAACTACTCGATGCACATGGACGGCCGGACGTACGGTGAGCCGTCCTACACACTGCTCGACTACTTCCCCGACGACTTCATCACCGTGATCGACGAGTCGCACGTCACGATCCCGCAGATCGGCGGGATGTACGAGGGCGATGCGTCGAGGAAGCGGATCCTCATCGAGCACGGCTTCCGGCTGCCCAGCGCTGCCGACAACCGGCCGTTGCGCTTCGACGAGTTCCTCGAGCGGGTCGGGCAGATGGTCTTCCTCTCCGCGACGCCCGGCCCGTGGGAGATGCAGCAGGCCCAGGGCGAGTTCGTCGAGCAGATCATCCGCCCCACCGGCCTGGTCGACCCGCACGTCGTGGTCAAGCCGACCAAGGGCCAGATCGACGATCTGATGCACGAGATCAAACTGCGCACCGAGCGGGACGAGCGGGTCCTGGTCACCACCCTCACCAAGAAGATGGCCGAGGACCTCACCGACTACCTCCTGGAGAACGGCATTCGCGTGCGTTACCTCCACTCCGAGGTGGACACGCTGCGCCGGGTCGAGCTGCTCAAGGAGCTGCGCAAGGGCGACTACGACGTGCTGGTCGGCATCAACCTGCTGCGGGAGGGTCTCGACCTGCCCGAGGTCTCGCTGGTGGCGATCCTCGACGCCGACAAGGAGGGCTTCCTGCGCAGCGGCCGGTCGCTGATCCAGACCATCGGCCGCGCCGCGCGTAACGTCTCCGGCGAGGTCCACATGTATGCGGACAAGGTCACCCCGTCGATGCGCGACGCGATCGACGAGACCGAGCGCCGTCGCGCCAAGCAGATCGCGCACAACGAGGCCAACGGCATCAAACCGCAGGCGCTCCGCAAGAAGATCCACGACATCCTCGACGACATCTACCGCGAGGCCGAGGACACCGACTCGGCGGTCGCCGGTCCGATGGTCGGTGGTGGCGGCCGGCAGATGTCGCGCGGCAAGGCCCCGGTGCCGGAAACCCGGTCCAAGGCCCGGGCCGGCAGCGGTACAGCGCGTGCCGGCATGGCCCGCGCCGAGCTGGCCCAGCTCATCCAGGACCTGAACGAGCAGATGCTCGGGGCGGCGCGGGAGCTGCAGTTCGAGCTGGCGGCGCGGATTCGCGACGAGATCTCCGAGCTGAAGAAGGAGCTGCGCGGCATGGACATGGCGGGGGTGAAGTAGGGGACGCGGCGCCGTCGCCGGCTGTTTACGCTGACGGCATGAGGACTGCCCTGGAGCCGGTTCCGGGCCGACGGCGGCGCCGATGATCCGCTGGGTCTCCGCGGTCGTCGACCGGCCGGCACGGAAGCTGGACGTCGTGGTCGAGTTCTGGGCCGCGGTGTCCGGCTCGGCAGCCGGCCCACCGGACACGGCCGGTCTGGTCGGCCTGCACAGCGATCGCGGCGACGACTACCTGCGGGTACAGGGGGTCCTCGACGGTCCGGGCGGCGTCCATCTGGATCTCTCCGTCGACGACGTGCCGGAGTTCATCGAGCAGGCTGTCGAGGCCGGTGCGTCGGTGGTCGCTGACCAGCGGATCCTTACGTCTCCCGCGGGCTTGCCGTTCTGCGTCCTCCCGTGGAAGGGCGAGCATCGCCGGACGAGGCCGTTCGGTGGTCCCGATGGGGCGCTCTCGCGGGTGCATCAGGTCTGCTTGGACATCGCGCCTGTGGAATTCGGCCCTGAGCTGGGCTTCTGGACGAGGCTGACCGGGTGGGCGCTGGACACCACCGGCCTGCCGGTCTTCTCCCGGTTGTGCCCGGAGCCGCCGATCCCGATCCGGATCCTGCTCCAGCGGCTCGGCGAACCACGGCCGGCCTCGGCCCACATGGACATCTCGTCGGCGGACATCCCTGCGGCCCGCGCTTGGCACGAGACCTTGGGCGCCGCCTTCGTCGGCGAGTGGCCGCACTGGACGACGATGCGCGACCCCGCCGGCGTCGTCTACTGCCTGACCCGAGGCAACCCGGCGACTGATTGAGGCCGGTGACCAATCCGCGCGAGCCGGCGTACCTGACCAGCCAGCATGCCTTGGCTGGGTCGCTCGCCGCGCGTTTGGGGGTAGCCAGCGAGCGATGCGGGGGTCGACGTCCGGGGTGGCCGGCGGGTGGCGCGGGGTCGACGTCCGGGGTGGCCAGGCGAGTGGCGGGGTCGACGCCCGGCGTGGCCAGGCGAGTGGCGCAGGGTCGACGTCCGGGGTGGCCAGGCGAGCGGCGCGGGTCGACGCCCGGAGCTGCCGGCGCATGACGCCGGGTCGCGGCCTGGGGTGGTCAACGAGCGGCACGGGGTCCTCCGGCCTGGGCTGGCTCCGGCGAGTAGCGCGGGTCGATGGCTGCGGCGACCAGTAAGTGCTAGGGCTCGAAGCTCTGAATAGCCAGCCAGCGGTGAGCGGCCGGGGCCGCGGATCAGCTGGTGAAGAAGTCGGAGTCGGTGCGGGTTGTGGCGGGCGTCTCGGTGAAGAACTCGGCCAGCGGCGGCTGGGCCAGCGCGCCGCCGATCGTCGCTTTCCACTGAGCGAAGCGTTCGGTGCGGCGGAAGTTCTGCTCGTGGGCTTCCACGCTGTCCCATTCGACGAACAGCGCGAACCGGGTCGCTGACTCGACGCCGCGCTTGAGCCGGACCGAGCGGCAGCCGGGGGCGCCTGAGATCAGTGGGCGCGCCAGCTGATAGGCGGCGACGAAGTCGTCTCCCCGGCCGGGAAGTACGTCGATCAGCGTGACTTCGAGAACCATGTCAGCAAGCGTCCCATACGCACCAGATGGCTAGCTTACTAGGATGCTTTGAGGCGGGTGTGCCCGGCGTGCCGCGGGAAGCGGCGGTTACAGCGATGTGGGCGTGGCAACACGGGGACGCAGGTTGGCGGCGTGAAGACGTGAGGGTCTGGGCGCTGGCCGCGGCGGTGGAACCGGAAGGCAGGCCGGTTGAAACTGCAATCGTGGCAGTTGGCTAACCGCGGGTGGGCGGGAGGCCGTGAGCGGCAGTTGGTCAACCGCGGGTGGGCGGGAGGCCCTGGGCGGCAGTTGGCCAATCGCGGGTGGGCGGGAGGCCGTGAGCGGCAGTTGGTCAACCGCGGGTGGGCGGGAGGCCCTGAGCGGCACTTGGCCAACCGCGGGTGGGCGGGAGGCCGTGAGCGCGGCGGTGGGTCGGGGACCCCACACCCTGAGCGTGGTCGCTGGCCGGCCGTTGGCTGGGGAGAGACGCGAACGTGGGACAGGCCGGCGGCGGGGAGAGTTCGGCGTGTGAGGGTGAGAGTGGGGCCGCGGCGACGGGTGAGGGGTCAACGCCGGGTGTAGGCGGCGGCGGGTGCGGCCAAGGCGGAGGGCTTGCACGAGGCGGAATTGGCGAGAGTCGAACGGCGGGGTGGGGGTCGGGGCTACGCTGAGGGCGCGGCGTCATTTCGGAGGATGGCGGGTGGACCGGCGGGGGCCGATGGCTTAAGTCTTGTAGCGGTAGGGATGGGCGGGTTTGAACCGCGAGTCCCGCCACTTCCGGGCTCCCGGTGTGCCGATTGCGGGTGGGATGCGCAACAATGGCTCACGTGGGAGGGGAGTATTCCCCCGCTCCGGTCTCGTCAACACGGAACGCCTCTGCGGCGGACCCGGGGCCGGTGGTCGCGGAGCTGATCCGCGGCGGAAGAGACCTCCGACAGTCGCACGTCGCTGTTCTCGCATGATCCATGAGCGGGCGCAGCGACGAACCGTGTCTGCCGGAGGTCCTCGTTGAACGTTTCCGCCTGGGTCTGGGGCGCCACTTTGGTGGCCCTGATCGCAGTACTCGCCGTCGATCTACTGATCATCGGGCGTAGACCGCACGAACCCAGCATGAAAGAGGCGGGCAGTTGGGTCGCCTTCTACGTCGGCCTCGCCGTGGTCTTCGGCATCGGTGTGTGGGTGACGGCCGGAGGGCAGGCGGCCGGTGAGTTCTACACCGGCTGGCTCACCGAGTATTCGCTGAGCGTCGACAACCTCTTCGTCTTCGTGATCATCATGGCCCGGTTCGCGGTGCCACGACACCTGCAGCAGAAGGTGTTGTTGATCGGCATCGTGCTCGCGCTCATCATGCGCGGCGCGTTCATCGCCGCCGGCGCCGCGCTGATCTCGCAGTTCTCCTGGGTGTTCTACATCTTCGGCGCGTTCCTCGTCTACACCGCGATCACGCTGGTCAAGGACGGGGAGAACGACGAGGACGACTTCAAGGAGAACATTCTCATCCGCTGGGCGAAGCGGGCCCTGCCGATTTCGAGCTCGTTCGGTGACGGCCGTTTCAGCGTGGTCACCGAGACCGGCAAGCGGATGTTCACGCCGATGCTGATCGTGATGATCGCGATCGGCACCACCGACCTGATCTTCGCGCTCGACTCGATCCCGGCGATCTTCGGCATCACGAAGGAGCCGTACCTGGTCTTCACCGCGAACGTCTTCGCGCTGATGGGCCTGCGCCAGCTCTTCTTCCTGCTCGGTGGCCTGCTGCAGCGCCTGGTCTACCTCAACATCGGCCTGGCCGTGGTGCTCGCCTTCATCGGTGTGAAGCTCGTGCTCGAGGCTCTGCACACCAACAGCCTGTCGTTCATCAACAACGGCCACGGCTTCCACTGGGCGCCGGAGATCCCGATCTGGCTCTCCCTGCTGGTCATTCTGGGCACGCTGGCTATCGCCACCGTCGCCAGCCTGGTCAAATCCTCCCGCGATCGAAAGCGCGAGCTGATCAGCACCAAGAGCTGACAACAGCGGGGGTACGCGCAAAGCAGCGAGCCCGGGCGACGAAAGTCGCCCGGGCTTTCCCGTTGCTTAAGCCCGGCGCTCGCCGGACGGCCCGGATCGGCGCCGTGGCCGCGGCAGTGTCGTACCGGAAATGGGTGGAAAAAGGCCCGCCCACTATGACAGCGGGCGGGCCTGAAAAGCGGGAGTTACTGCTGGTGCTTGCGGCGGGCGGCGGCCCGGCCGCGGACCGTCTGGTCGAGCTCGACCTTGCGGATGCGGACGGCGTTCGGGGTGACCTCGACGCACTCGTCCTCGCGGCAGAACTCGAGGGCCTGCTCCAGCGACAGCTTGCGCGGCGGGATCAGGCGCTCGGTGTTGTCGGCGCTCGCGGCCCGCATGTTGGTGAGCTTCTTCTCCTTGGTGATGTTGACGTCCATGTCGTCCTCGCGCGAGTTCTCGCCGACGATCATGCCCTCGTAGACCTCGGTGCCCGGCTCGACGAAGAGCTGACCGCGCTCCTGCAGGTTGATCATCGCGAAGCCGGTGACCGCGCCGGCCCGGTCGGCGACGAGCGAACCGTTCTGGCGGGTGCGGAGCTCGCCGAACCACGGCTCGTGGTCCTCGTAGAGGTGGTGCATGATGCCGGTGCCGCGGGTCTCGGTGAGGAACTCGGTGCGGAAGCCGATCAGGCCGCGCGCCGGGACCAGCCACTCCATCCGCAGCCAGCCGGTGCCGTGGTTGATCAGCTCCTGCATGCGGCCCTTGCGGGTGGAGAGCAGCTGGGTGATGGCGCCCATGTACTCGTCGGGGGCGTCGATGGTGAGCCGCTCGACGGGCTCGTGCACCTTGCCGTCGACGGTCCGGGTGACCACCTGGGGCTTGCCGACGGTCAGTTCGTAGCCTTCGCGCCGCATCTGCTCGACCAGGATGGCGAGGGCGAGCTCACCACGGCCCTGGACCTCCCAGGCGTCGGGGCGGTCGGTCGGGAGGATCCGCAGCGAGACGTTGCCGATCAGCTCCTTGTCGAGGCGGTCCTTGACCATGCGCGCGGTGACCTTGGCGCCCTTGACCTTGCCGACCAGCGGTGACGTGTTGGTGCCGAGGACCATCGAGATGGCCGGCTCGTCGACGGTGATCAGCGGCAGCGGGACCGGGTTCTCCGCGTCGGCGAGGGTCTCACCGATCATGATCTCCGGGATGCCGGCGAGGGCGATGATGTCGCCGGGGCCGGCACTCTCGGCGGGCTTGCGCTCGAGGCCCTCGGTGACCAGCAGTTCCGAGATGCGGACGTTGCTGATCGTGCCGTCGGTCTTGCACCAGGCGACGGTCTGGCCCTTGCGGATGGTGCCCTCGTGCACGCGGCAGAGCGCGAGCCGGCCGAGGAACGGCGAGGCGTCGAGGTTGACCACGTGGGCCTGCAACGGCGCGCCCTCGGTGTAGGTCGGGGCCGGGATCGTCTCCAGGATCGTGCTGAACAACACCTCGAGGTCGGTGGAGTCCTCGGGGACGGTGCCGTCCTTGGGCTGGGTCAGCGAGGCGATGCCGTCGCGGGCGCAGGCGTAGACGATCGGGAACTCGATCTGGTGCTCGTCGGCGTCGAGGTCGAGGAAGAGCTCGTACGTCTCGTCGACGACCTCCTTGATCCGGGCGTCCGGCCGGTCCACCTTGTTGATGATCAGGATGATCGGCAGCTTGGCGGCGAGCGCCTTGCGGAGCACGAAGCGGGTCTGCGGCAGCGGGCCCTCGGAGGCGTCCACGAGGAGGGCGACGCCGTCGACCATGGTGAGGCCGCGCTCGACCTCACCGCCGAAGTCGGCGTGGCCGGGGGTGTCGATGATGTTGATGGTGACCGGGTCGCCCTCGGCGGGCTGGTAGCTGATCGCCGTGTTCTTGGCGAGAATGGTGATGCCCTTTTCCCGCTCCAGGTCCATGGAGTCCATGACGCGGTCGGCCATCTCGCCGCGCGCGTGGGACTGGCTGCCCTGGCGCAGCATGGCGTCGACCAGGGTGGTTTTGCCATGGTCGACGTGAGCGATGATGGCGACGTTGCGTAGGTCGGTGCGGGTCTGCATAAACCCATTGTCCCTGGCTCAGGTTGCCGTCGGGGGTGCGGGGTGCTTCTGTCCGGTTCCGCGGCCAGCGAAGATCGGCCAACTGCTGTTAGCGTTCCTCATCGATGTTCGACGGGGGAGGTTCGCATCGATGAGAGTTCGTCTCGCTGCGGCGGTGATCGCATTGATGGTCGCGGCCGGCTGTGGTCTGGCCGGCGGCAGCGACGAGGACGTGGCGGCTCCGGCGCCGGTGGCCGCGACCCCGAGTGACGTGCCCACCTCGACCGAGCTCCTGGAGGAGCCGACCGAGGAGCCGGTCGAGGAACCGTCGCCCACGCCGTCGAAGAAGAAGGCGACGAAGAAGCCTAAGCCGAGCCCGACCGGGCCGACGAACAACTTCCAGGCGCCGGCCTGCGCCGACTACGAGGGCAAAGAGGTCTCGAAGGCCAAGGCGAAGGCAGCGCTGAACACGGCGGCGGGCAGGACCTACTGGCCGCAGAAGGCGCCGGAGCTGAAGGTGCCGGCCGACCTGGTCCGGGCGGTCGCGTGGCACGAGAGCGGCTGGACGTCGAACATCGTGAACTGTGACGGCGGTTTCGGCCTGATGCAGGTCATGCCGGACACCGAGGACTTCATCAACACCCGGTTCGAGAAGGCGTACAACTCCCGCGACTACAAGCAGAACGCGACCCTCGGCGCCAATTACCTGGCCTGGCTGACCAAATGGTTCGGCGAGCACCACTTCAAGGAGAAGTACGACCTGAGCACCTCCAAGTGCAAGTCGGACTCCTCGCTGTGCCTGCTCAACATGGTGATCGCCGGCTACAACATGGGCCACGTCGCGGTCGACGAGGCGTACGCGAACGGCGAGCTGGCCAACCCGGAGTACGTCGCCAACATCCGGGCGAACATGCGCTCCTGCTTCTGCGACCAGTACTGATCCGGGGCGGTCCCGGGCCGCCCGGGACCGCGAGCTACACTTGTCGGCGGACCCGAGACCCCGCTTACTCAAGCCGTTTTGACCCTCTCGTCAGGGCGGTAGTAAGGTCTCGGGGTTGTCGTGTGTCGTTGATGCTGGCGAGCTGCGTTGTCTCGGCCCGCAGCTCACCCTAAGGAGCCTTACCCAATGCCTCCCAAGAAGAAGACCCATGAGGTAACCCTCGCGCTTGAGGCGGGTAACGCCGCGATGGTCGACCTCGGTAAGATGCTCGGCCCGACCGGCGCCAACATGCGCGCCGTCAAGGTGGAGTACGACGAGGCAACCTCGAAGAACCGGGGCGAGATCATCCCGGTCATCGTGTCGGTCTACGAGGACCGCAGCCACACGCTGGCCTACAAGACGCCGCCGACCAGCTTCCTCATCAAGAAGAGCCTCGGCATCCAGTCCGGTGCGGCCAACCCGCTCACCACGACCGTCGGCACGCTCAGCGCTGCCCAGGTCAAGGAGATCGCGGAGCGCAAGCTGCCCGACCTCAACGCGAACGACCTCGACGCCGCGATCCAGATCGTCGCCGGCACCGCCCGTTCCATGGGTGTGAAGGTCACTTCCTGAAGTACCTGAGAGAACGGGCCTCGGTGATCATCACCGGGGCCCGTTCTTCTTGGGCGGCACCACCTCGTCGATCAGGCCGTACTCCAGGGCCTCGGCCGCGCTGAGAGTCCGCCCGGCGGACAGGTCGTCCTCGATCCGGCTGCGCGGCTTCCCGGTCACCTCGGCCAGCCGCAGCACCGCCTCCTCGAGCTCGCGCAGGTGCTGACCGGCCGCCGCGGCCACCTCGTCAGCCGTGCCGGTCACCCCGGCGGCCCGCGGTTCGGCCAGCTTGAACCGGGCATGCCGGTACGCCGCCCGCCGATCCGCCGCGGCCAGAACCGCCAGCACCGCGCCACCCGCCTCGGAGGTCACCACGGCGTGCACCGGCGCGGTCAGCGAGTCGATCACGTCGATGATCGCCAGGGCCGCGGCCAGGTCGCCGCCCGGGCTGGCCACATGCAGCTGCACCGGGTCCGCGCCGGCCGAGTCCAGAGTGAGCAGCGCCGCCGCGATGCCGGTGGACGCCTCCCCGGTGAGCTGGCCGCGGAGCATCACGATCCGCTGGTCGAAGAGCCGCTCCTCGAGCCAGCCGGGCAGCCCCGGGCCGCCGGGAAGATTCGGTGACTGCCACTCGGGCGGCTGGTTCGGCGGGGGAAAGCCCCAACGGGACGGGTCGTGTCGCAGGTTCACCGCTACCTCCAGTGCTCGGGGGCCGCTGCCAGCGTAACCGCGAGTATTCTCTCCGGCTCCGTGCAACCCGAAGCAAGGTCACGGTCGTCAGGGAGGCGTGAGAGCGAAGGAGGGGCTCGTGTGAAGAACGAGCGTGATGAGCAATTCCATCATTTCGTGGTGTCCCGGCGTGCCGGGCTGGTGCGGACCGCGACTCTGCTCACGGCGGGCGACGCCCACCTGGCCGAGGATCTCGTGCAGTCCACGCTGACCAAGCTGTACGTCGCCTGGCCGGCGTTCCAGCGGGCCGACAACCCGGACGGCTATCTGCGCCGGGTGCTGGTCAACGCGCTGACGGACGAGCGGCGGCGGTGGTGGCGGCGCCGGGAACGGCCGATGGCCGAGATCCCGGACCGGGCCGCGACCGAGGCCGTGGCCGGTGACCTGGAGGAGGGGCTGCGCGCGGCCCTGACGCAGTTGCCGCCGCGGATGCGGGCCGCTCTGGTGTTCCGCTACTTCTACGACCTCGACGTCGCCGACACCGCCGACGCCCTCGGCTGTTCCGAGGGAACGGTGAAGAGCCAGACCGCGCGGGCCCTCGACCGGCTGCGTGCGGTCATCGGTGAGAACCCGTCCCTAGCACTGCGCTGACCACGGAGAATGACCATGATGAACCTGTACGACGGGTTGGAGCGGATCGCCGGTTCCGGCGCCACATCCACACCCTCACCCGCACAGATCGAGGCCGATCTGGCCCGCGGACGCCGTGCCCTGCGCCGGCGCCGCCTCGTCCAGGCCGGCGGGACTTCGGCGTTCGCGGTTGCCGCCGTCGCCGCGGCCGTCGCCTTCGCCACCGCCGGGCCGGCGTCCACCGCGCCCCTGGCCGAGGCGCCCGCCATCACCGCGCCGGCGGCCGTTGCCACCAAGCTCGTCGCCTACCAGGGCGAACAACCGGACGCCTTCGAAATCGACCGGGTGCCGGAGGGCTGGGTGCTGCAGAGCTCCGACGAGGGCGGTCTGGTCCTGGCGCCAGAGGGCCCGCTCGCCGACCCGTCGTCCGGCCCGGCCGACACCGCCAACAGCGATCCGCGCAGCTTCGTCGGCAAGATCGCCGTGATGCTGCAGGACGCCAGTGCGCCCGCCGAACTCGGCGGCAAGCAGGTCGAGGTGGCCGGCAACCCCGGCGTGCTGACCAAGATGCTCGACCAGACCGACGGCTCCACCCTGTTCCTGCAGGTGCCGGACCGCGGTCACCTGGTCATCCAGGTGTGGGACGGCCTCGGCTGGGGCGAGCAGCAGGTGCTCGAGTTCGCCGCCGGCATCCACGTCAACGAGAACGCCACGAAGAGCGTCGGCTGAGCGGCGGGGAGACCGGAGCAATTGAGGTGCCCCGGTCTCCCCGCCCGCATGTCTACCAGCCCCGCGCACGCCACTCGGGCAGCTGCGGCCGCTCGGCGCCGAGGGTGGAGTCCTTGCCGTGGCCGGGGTAGAACCAGGTGTCGTCGCCGAACCGGTCGAAGAGCTTGTGCTCCACGTCGTTGATCAGCGACACGAAGTTGTCCTTGTTGCCCCGGGTGTTGCCGACCCCGCCGGGGAACAATGGGGGTTCTTACAGGGTAACATCGAATTATGGCGATGCGCGATGGGGTGTACGCCCGGATCTCTGAGGATGACCTCGGGACCGAGAAGGGCGTGTTTCGGCAGCTCGAAGATGGCCGTGGCTTGTCCAAATCCCGTGGCGGGCAGGTCGTCGCAGAGTTCTCTGACAACGATCTCTCCGCCCTGACGGGAGCTCACCGCCCGGGGTACGAGGCGCTGATGGCCGCAGTGGCTGCCGGGCAGATCGACCGCATCATCGTCGTCCACACTTCCAGGCTGTGGCGTAACCGCAAGGAGCGGGCCGACGGCATCGAGCGCCTCCGCGCCGCCGGTGTGTCGGTGCTGGCGGTCAAGGGACCGGAGCTGGATCTCACGACGGCTTCCGGTCGGATGATGGCCGGCATCTTAGGCGAGTTCGACACGGCCGAGAGCGAGATCAAGGGCGAGCGCGTCGCACGCGCGGCCCTGCAGCGGGCCCAGGAGGGCCGCGCAAACGGCGCAGTTCTGTACGGGTGGACGCGGGTCTATCGACACGACGATCAGAACCGGGTGACCGGCTTCGAGGACCGGGAGAGCCCGGTTGAGGCAGAGATCGTCCGGGAGATCGTCCGCCGTCTGCTCGGCGGTGAGGCGCTGCGGACGATCACGGACGACCTCAACGCGCGCGGCGTTCCAGCGCCGGGTGCCGGACAGCGGAGGCAGCATCGCGCCAAGGGCCAGAGTGACGACGGTGCCCGTTGGAACAAGACCAGCGTCAAGAAGATCGCTACTAGACCGGCCAACATCGGGCTGCGGATACACCACCGGGGACGGCCGGACGAGATGCTCGTCACGGCCGCCTGGCCGCCGCTGATCGAACGGGACGACCACGACGCGGTCGTTGCGCTGGTGTCCCAGCCGGACCGCTGGACGGCCCGTGTGAGCCGTCCTGGCGCGCGCGTGCACCTGCTGTCGTGGGGCATAGGTGAGTGCGGTGTCTGTGGCGCCCACGTCCGCGTGGCGGTGAGAGGCAACTCCAAGCATGGAACGAAGAAGCCGCTGTACGTATGTGAGGGCAAGGGGTGTGTCGGCCGGGACGAGGCCAGGGTCGATCTCTTCGTCGGCCACGTCGTGGTGGAGCGGTTGAAGCGGCCCGATCTCGCAGACATCCTGACCATGGACGACGGCGGTGGAGCCGAAGCGCTGAAGCGGGCCGAGGGGATCCGGGCCCGCCTCGCCAATGCTGCCGACGACTACGCCGACGAGAAGATCACCGCGGAACAGTTGCATCGGATCACCGCTCGCCTCAAGCCCGCGCTCGCACAGGCGGAGACTGAGGCGCGGGCGTATCAAGTGAGCCCGCACCTCAAGGTGGTCTTGGACATGATGGGGGAGCGCGCCGAAGAGGTGTGGGCTGGCATGACGACGACCCAGCGGCACGCCGTGCTCAGTGTGCTTGTCGAACGGGTCCGGATTCTTCGGGTCAACCGGAGGGGACCGGGGTTCGACCCGGAGTCGATCGAGATCGTATGGAAAACGTCGTTCCAGCGGCCGTCCGTGGTTTCCGGCTAGGCGGCGGTTCTCCGGTCGCGGGACTGGCCCCGCATCAGGAACAGGAGCTTGGCGCGTTGCTCCGGAGTGGCGGGAGGGGCAGCGTCAACGATCGCCCGTATGGCGGCCTCCCACTCGGGCGGGCACGATGCGAGGCGTTCCGGCTTGTCGTCTTCTGAAACCGACTCGCCCGCCGTTCCTGCTCGGGCGGTGGGCGATGGGTCGCGTGGTGCACCACGGCTCAGCCGCTGGTCATCACGGCGTCGAACCATCGTCCTCCTTGCCGGTCATGTGGATGACGGAAACAGATGATCGTGGTGTACATGCGCTTCTCCTTCCTGGTTGGGTCGTGGGTCTCAAGCGGCGGTCCCGCTTTTACGGGCGCTCGTATAGGGCAACTCGGCCAACGGCAGCGAGGCACCGGCGCGGCGGTGAAGGCGCCATACCGCATCCGCGGGGCTGAGCCCTGCCGTTGAGTCACGGGCGGCAGTTGCGATGGGATAGCGGATCCCGGCCTCGGTGAGCCGCAGATGCAGGTGATGCTCCCGGACGGCTGAGTGGAGCCAGAACAACACCGGGTAGGCACGGCCGGTCGCACGGGCCAAGTAGTCGTAGCCGCCGATCTTGTCGAGAAGGATGTGCAGAGGTTCTGCGCCGGTGTCGTGCTCAAGGAAGAAGGGCACCCGCCGGCCGCCGTCGGTGAAAACGCCGTGCCCGTCTGGGCGGACCTTCGGGGTGCGATCAAGCAGGCCGAACGGCTCGCCTTCTTCGAGGAAGCCATACCTGGTAGCGAAACGGGCGGCAGGCCACCATCGATCCAACGACGTGCCGGGATGGGTACGGGCATAGCCGGCCAGTTCGATGAAGAACTGGTTGACGCCCAGGAGGTGGGGCAGATTGGCCCGGGTCGTCAGATGCCAGCGCCGCCGTCGGGCCTGATCCCGACGGGGCAGCTCTTCGTCGCGATGCGTGGCGACGATTTCGACGCCGAGCTGGCCAAGGACGTAGTGGTACGGGTGGGTGCCGCCCTCTGCTCGGAACGGTCGGAACCGGTCGAGGAGCCCTGCCTGACACAGTTTCAGAAGTCGACGCTGGGCGAAGTCGAGTGAGCTGTAGAGAGCGTGAGCGATCTGGAACGAGGTGAGCACGCCGTGGTCAGCCAGCCAGCCGAGGAGTACGTGATCACGGTCAGTGAGCCGGGCTTGAACCCGTAGGAACAGTTCGTCCATACACCAATTGCCTTCCATCAGGATGATTTAGCTATACGTGCTTAACCCCACCGGGAGACCCCCAGAGAGGGTCTGTCGCGACATGGTCGCTTCCTCCCGCATCTGCGCTGAGCAGGGCTGTTGGGTTCCGTGAACGGTCGGTCTAGGTGACCGGATCGAAGCGGGTCCCCGAACCGGTATCCCGGCGGACACCCAATCGGTCATCCGTACCGTCAGCGCGGTGGCTTCAAGTCGGCCGCGCCGGTGGGGCGGTGGTAGTTGCCGACTGTGTCGATCAGCCGGACCAAGCGCGTTGTGTCCCCGGTCAACGTCCAGATCGGCGCGCTCGCGTCGCTGGCCTTGTTGAGCCGGTCGAAGGTGGCCGTGGCCACCGGCACTGGCAGCGGGGCGTTGAGCAGGTCCTCATGCAGCTCGGTTTCGCGGGACCCGGTCATTGTCAGCATCAGGATGCAGCCGGCAGGTACGCCCGCGCGGCTGTGCCGGTAGCCGTCGAGCATCTGCGCGAGGCGCGGAGCTGAGACGCCATCGTCGATGTGGAGCAGGAACCGTGCTGCCAGGCCGTCTTGTAGCCAGATCCCGGCCGCTCGCGGCTGTACGCCCGTGACACCTCGGCTGTGCAGCCATATGGTGGCATCGACGCCCCGGCGCCACCCGTACAGCCATGATCGGCCCTGACTGGCTTTGGCCGCTTGGGTCAGACCAACCACCAGGTTGTTGACCATCAGTTGGTCCGGTTGGGCGCTGGCCAGGTTGGGTGGGACCGGCTCGCCCGCGCGGTGTAGCCGATCAGCCAGCAGCCGGACCCCCGTGGTGCTGACCTCGTAATGGGCCCGGTGGGTGGAGTCGGTGTCGTAGACGAACCGCCAAACCAGCCCGGCGCGGACTAGAACGTTCAGGTGCCGCGCCGCCGCGGGGCGACTGCCGAACATCAGCTTGGCCACTTCGTTGGTGTCCAGGGTGGCGTACTCGGCGAGCAACGCCAGCAGCGTCCAATGTCGCGGGCCCACCCGATGGAGATCCACGTCGTCGGGTGGGTGTTCAGGATGCAGTGTCCCGGGTTTCCCGGGTCGTGGTTGATACCTGCGGCTCAGCTTTCTTCCCTCCTCCGGGATGGACGGTGCTCGGAAACCCATGGTTTCTCGACAGGCACCGGCAGCCGTCGGTGTGTCGCTCTACTTTTTACCCCTGCATACACAAGGCCTCTGGAGAGCGCTCTCTTGCTGTCCGGTGTTCAGGTGTTCCACCGAATGGCCGAGGACATACCAGCCTGTTTGGCGCTTCTCGACTGTGCGCGTCCCGTCTCCCATCGCCCTTCCGTCACCGAAGATCCAGTCAGTGGTGACCGTTGGGGTCGGCGCCGAATTTGCGGCGTCGGTCCAGCCGGCGGAGGACCTCGTGCCGAGCGGAGGTGTGTCTTCCGCCGTAAAGTTCGCTCGGATGCGGGCTACCGCCGTTGCATCATGGCTTTGGCGAGGGAGCGCCGCCGGTGCCTGGCGTCTCATTTGCGGCGCCGTTGACCGCGATGCCGGCCGCTGTCACGAAGGTCCGGAGCGTGGCCGTCAGCCTTTCAATCTGGTCGTCTTCAACGAAGGCGTAGCCGGTCTCCGCCAAACGGTCGGCAACCAGCTCAGCGGTCAACCGCAGAACGTCGTTGTCTCCAGGGACGGGCATCATCGTCGATCACTGCCCAACCGGTTGGACCTGCCGAGCATTGATCAATTCGGGTTGGCTGGCACGGGCTCGGCGCACCGACAGTCGCAGGCTGCGCGAGAAGATCACCACCGCGCTCTCCCGGCGCCAGCAGGGCCCGGGAGCACCGCAGGCCAGGCAGCGGCCTGTCGCGCTCGACGTGACGTGGGTGTCCAGGGTCCCCTGCGCGGCGCTCAACTGTTGTGCGGCCGAGGCTGCGTAGTAGGTGCTTCCCGCCATCTCCGCCTCCCGAAGCGTGGTGTGCCGCCGATCGCGGCGCTGTGTCGTCGACAATCCCGCGCCGACGGAAGGCCCGGGAAGGATCACGCTGGGGTGGCACGGCGCACCCCACCACGGGACCGGCGGAGCCGTTGTCACCCGGAAGCGCGACCCCACCGTGGGCTCCCACGCTGGGTGATCCGGCTCGGCAGCGTTGAGATCATCAGATTTCGATGCCACGCTGGTCCGATGCGATGCCGCCGACGTTGCGGCGCGCATGGTCACGCTGGTGACAGGGGGTGCCAATGCGCGTCGAAATCGACCCGCGGTGGTGGGCGTCGGGGACCTGGGACGGCCACCCGATCCGCTACTTTCTGGAGCGACGCGACGTCACCGCGATCTTCCGCTTCCTCCACGCTCGCGGAATTTCGTACGGCGCTATCGGCGGGCTGGTCGGCATCTCCCCGAACCGGGCTGCTGAGATCGCCAAGAACGTCCGCCAAGTGACCGCCTACGAAGTCCTGGAACGCATCGCTGTCGGGCTGCAGATCCCGCGCGCTGTCATGGGCCTCGGATGCGATCCCGCTGCGGCAGACAGGCAACAACCGGACCATCCCGCCTCGGCGCTGACGGTTCTGCGCACGCAACTGGACGAGGCCCTGGCAGCTTCTACGGTTTCCGCCCGCCAGTTGGAGCTGATCGAGGACTCGACCCACGAGCACGTACGCGCGCACCCGTCGACCCCGCCGTCGGTGACGCTGAATCGCATCGCCGTCGACTGCACGGAGGTTCTCACCCTGTCCCGGCGTCGCCAGCCGGCATCGATTCAGGCCCGACTGTCCGGAGCGGCGGCACTGCTCGCCACGTTGTGCGCGGACGCTCTGATGCGGCTTGGCGAGACCACCGACGCCCGGCTGTGGTACCGCACCGCGCTTGTCGCTGCCGACGACAGTGCACAACCCCGGCTCGGCGTCCTCGTCCGGGCACAAGCCGCCATGCTGCCCTACTACTTCGGCGACCCGAAGCAGACGATCGCCCTCACCGGCAGAGCTGTGGCGCTTTCTGCGACACCCTGCTCATCGACCGTCCTGGCAGCGGCCGGCTGCGCTCGCGCGCTCGCCCGCACCGGCGCCGCCGAAGCCGCCCGGACCGCGATCCGGCGGGCACGGGAACTGTTCGACGAGGTCGAAGTGGTCGACAGCGACGCTGCCTTCGAGTTCCCCATCAAGCGGCTGCTGTTCTACCTCTCCGGCGCTGCTGCCTGGTCTGGTGACGTTGTTGCGGCCTACCGACTCCAGGACGACGCGCTCAAGCTCTACCGTGACAGTTCCGCGATGTCGATCGACCCCGCGCTCATCCTCATGGATCGCTCGATGTGCTTGGCTCGGGATCACCGCCCCGCCGAGGCCGCCTCGGTGGCCCGCGAAGCCGTCGCCGCGCTGCCAGAGGCACAGCGCACCGAGATTGTCTTGACCAGGGCACACGACGTAATCGCTGCGGTGCCGGCCGACCAGCGCAGCGGCCCGGTCACCGAGTTCGACGACTACATTCGCGAATGCCGTAGGCAGGCTCGTACCCTTGCGGGAGGTCACGCCGGACTCGACCCGTAGGAGCGTCCATGTTCGCCGAGGAGCGGACCCGGCCCGTACTCGCCGAGGTTTGCCGCATCCTCGGCCACTCAGCGGATAACGCGATCCTCCTGCGTCACCACACCAATGCGGTCTACGCCGTCGACGACGTCATCATCAAGATTGCGCCGCCGACGATCCCGGTAGGCCGTCTCCAGCGGGTCGTGGAGCTTGTCGAATGGCTGGTCGCCCGTGACTTCCCGACCGTTGCGCTCGCTCCTGGCCCACCGCAGCCGCTTCAGGTCGATGGCCACGCCGTCACCGTCTGGCAGCGACTCGACAGCGCGATTACCCAGCCAATCACCACCGGCGAGCTCGGGCAGTTGCTGCAACGCCTACACGCGCTCGCCGTCCCGCCGATGCTGCTATCCAGGCTCGACCCGATCTCCGGCATCCACCACTCAATCATCGTCTCGCCGATCCTGACTTCCGCTGATCGCGACCTGCTTACCCGTTGCCTTGACGACCTGGCCGACGTGTGGACTGAGGCCATGCCGCTCGGTTCGGGCTTGATTCAGTCCGACCCGCAGGTCCGCAACGCCCTGCGCCGTCCCGACGGCACGGCGGTCCTTGCAGATTGGGACGGAGCCTGCTTCGGCCCGCGCATGTGGGACGTAGCTACAGTCGCCGTGCACTGCCGCCGATTCAGCAACGACGATGACTTTACGAATTTTGTACACGCCTACGGACAAGATCCACGGGGCTGGGGTCGCTTCGAAGACCTCTGCAGACTTCGTGAACTTCAGATGATCTCCACCAACGCCCGCAAGTCCCCGCCTCGCAGCTCGGCTGCAGCCGAAGTGCACCGCCGCATCGCTGGCCTCCGGCAAGATCAGCAAGAGCTGACCGCCTGGAGCATTCTGTAGCCGCGACTTGCAAACAAGAGTGCGGCCCAGTATGGCTTACCAATCCAGCGAGAGTTCTGCCATACTGCCATGTGGCATCGAATGCGTGCCATGTCGTAATCTGATAATACGCCGAAGTGGCGTCAGGTATTTAAGGGTCGCCGCGGCGCCCATCGTGAGCCAGGGCATGAGTGTTTGGTGGTTGATGCGGGTATTCATTGCATCCTCGATTGCGGCGGATAGTTCGTCCCTAGCGGACGTTCTTGAAGCCTCGGGTTTCAGAACTTCTACGTCGGACGACATTCCGGCCGGTGTGTCGTGGATCGAGGGAATTACTAAGGCGCTCGAGTCGTGTGACGCCGTTGTTCTAGTCCCACGCAAGACTGCCGTATCCAAGGTGGCGCGTGTAGCGGGGATGGCTAGCTTGCTTAGCAAACCGTTCATCGCCGTCATCTCTCCCGGAATGACTGAGAACGACCTTCCGTTCAGCCTCCGAGACCCAGCAGTGCAACTTTCTGGTTCGGCGTCTGCCGACGGGGAGAAGATTCGAGATGCCCTTCAGGGAGTTCTGACCCTCGCAGCGCTGCGAGGGTCCGAAACAGGTGACCGCTCGCCTGCAGGCGCGTTGCCCAATCCCTCAGCGGCGCCGAATCTGTCCGCAGGCGAATGGGCAGTGCGCGCGAATTCGTCAATCGTGGACAGTTGCTCGACTCCCTTTAGTGCCCCTTATCGGGCGATTGCCTTTCCCGACGGAGTGATTGATGGAGTGGGGACTCTGCAATTCAGTGCCGACGACCTTGCTCACGCCCTTTTCGTAACGGGCCGTGCGCCCGGCGATCGAGCTCAATACGGGACGGCGTCGCTCTGGGAATGGCTGCATCGTACGTCGCTGATCCCGGCCTACGTCCGTCGCCATTACAAAGGTGGGCGGCTAGTTCGGTCAAGGCTAGCTACAGAGCTTGATCGATCCGAGCTAGTGGGCTTTTCCTATGCATTGGGCCAAGCTGTGACAGCAATCTTCTGCCGTGAAAAACTTCAAGTCTCCCATCTGTTGCACGTGGATAGGTATGGCGGTCATTACAATCTAGCTTTTGGCGCTACAAGAAAACGCGCCGACCTGTTTGGTATTTCGCCTAACGGGTGGGTGGTTGCAGAAGCGAAAGGCCGGTCGCGTTCGATGGAGACTGGGTTGAGTGCTAAATTGCGAGCGCAGAAGCGGAGTATTGCCGCAATCGGCGGAGTTAGGCCATGGTTGGCACTCGGCTGTGTGGCATCATTCCCTATCGACGCGGTCGGTATGCGAATCGATGCAGTAGACCCGATCGAGGAAGAGGTGGAATCCATCGAGATTCCAGCCAGCCTCGACGATTACATGCTCGCATACTATGCGCCTTTCGTGGTGGCCATCGACGCTGGTGACGCAGCGGAGCGTGACGACCTAATTGTCGAGTCCCGATTTGGCTCGTTCGGCGTGACGGTGCGGATGTCCACCGATGTGTATATACGTGTGCAACAAGCGGCAGGTGGTGAGATCCGCGGGCTTAGCGAGGATCTTCAAGTGTTCCTCCAGGGTTTGCCTGCTGATTCGTCCGGGCTTCTGGCGGACGGCATCGCCATTGAGACTGATTGGGCCGAAGCAATGGCAATTGCCGATTGGCTTGGCTGATTGCGCCACGCGCCCACGGCAGTGCCAAGATCGCCACCAACGCCCCGCAAGTCGCAGCCCTACGGCCAAGCTGCGGCCGAGGTCCACTGTCGCTAAACCTGACTCGCTCCGAAGAGTGCGCCTTTAGCATTCCTCACATGCCATCTGCGCTCGACGCACTCTCGACCGCGGTTTTCACGCCGTCTCGGTCGAGGGCGTCCACCAGTTCTGCCAGCGTTAGGAAAGTATTTGGAGGTGTTCCTCTCGCGCTCATGATTTGCCGCAACTGTGTCCCAGTGTGACGCTCAGCTGCGACATAGTCGCAGTAGCCTGCCGCGCACGAGAGGGCCATCATGTCGATAAGGTCGTTCTCCTTCCATCGAGTGTTACGATCGAGGTGGCGCAGTCGAAATAGCGCCGACAGGTTTGACAAAAATGGCATCGAATCTAGCTGCTGGACTAGCGCCCTGGGATCCTGCAGGAACGGGCTTGCGTCGATGCCGACCCGTGTTGCAGCGCGCGCGACTACCTGGATATTGTCCGTCCAAAAGAAGCCGGCAGCTTGCAGTCGCCGCTCCTTGTTCGAAATACCTTTTCCGGCGAAATAGTCCGTGATTTCTTGATTGCGCTGAGCCCACGCCGGGGAAATGATCTTAGGCTCAGGAGTTATGTCGATCAGACACGACAATGTGATAGAAGGCTCGGACAGTACGAGTTGAAGGAGCTCCCAATCGTTGTCGATCTCGTAGGCTCGGACGTCATTCGCAAGAAATGCCTGCGGCTCCGTGGTGATAACGGGAAGTTCCGAAAAGGTGGGTAATGGGGCGCCTGCGTATCGTGCGAGTATCACTGCTACCTCGTTGTCCCAGACTGCCGTAGGGTGGCGGAGTTGCCATCCACCAGACAGCTTTGCCATTGCAAGGCCTAGGTGGTAGCGACGCTCACCGTAGAGTGGGCCGGTCTCGATATAGTGGGACGATGAGAGTGGTAGGACAATGCCGGCGTCGGTAGCAAGTTCGATGATCCGAAGTGCGGCGGCGAGTTCGTCCTTACGCGTCACTTTACTCGGATCAACCATCGCCCATGCAACCGTGCTCCAATGATTTTGGTCCAGGTAGACGGTCGGTCGCCGCGGGCCGGTGGTAATGGGGCTATATGCCTCCGAAATCAGCATGTCGCCCCTCGTCGTGGTGCTGAATATCCACCATCGCTCCCAGTCGAATACTGACTGGGCAACCTGATTGTTCGGCCACGATGGCGTCGACAGCGCCTCCGTATGGCGTTGTCCGTCCGCTGTAACCACTAGAAGCTCATTGCGCACGAAGTCAATGGCCCAGTACTGGAACAGATCGGCAGATAAGACAAGTCGGTCAGCCATGTGCCCATCCCGTGGTTTTGGTACGAAAAGCAACCGAGAAGTGTGGCGCAGGAGCATCTGCAGGGTCGGCGTCGTCCGGGAAGTTGTCAGCATCGCGAACAAGTCCCGCTAAAGGGCGGGACCATCTGAGGGGATGGTGTTGGGCTGCGGAATTATTCCGGAAGCCACCAATTTGACGTAGGAGGACCACCTACTTCCAGCCTCGGCCGAGCAATGCTGGTCGGCGTGGGCTCGGCGCTTTGTCGAGGTCCTGGGAGAATTTGGAGCCACCGTCGCATGCCCGCACAAGCGGTCCGGGAGGCGGGAAGACGAGCGATCGAAATGTCGGATGGTCAGGGTGCGCGGCGACCCAGCCGTAGGCCTGCTCCACCAGACGGTTGTTCACATCGGCTGCGTATGCTGCGGCTTCGGCCCCGGCCAAGCTGTGCGCGAGGGGTCCGATGGTCCCCCTCGGGCCCAGGACAAGCAATGTCCGAGGAGTCAGCGGGAGCGCGACCTCGACGGCGGCGCCAGCCGGCGGCCGTGTCGGGTAGATGTGCACGATGTCTGCGTTGCGCATGCGGCCGCGGCTCGGCCTCCGCGCCGCCTTTCTGCGCTGGTTCTTGGTCTTGAAGCAGGCTGCCGTGTGTTCGACGTGGCTCGAGCCGTTAGTGACTAGGACGACGGGTTCATCGCAAGTGATGAATAGCGGCTGATCGAGCGTCACGATCAGCGCTGGCCGGTCGAAGAACAGTTCGCTGAGCCGTGGTGCCGCCTTGCTCATGTGTTCAAGGTGCAAGTTGGGCTCGGGTACCACCCGAACTTGGTCGATGCCCGGCACGTCCGAATTATGCGTCTTCGCGAGAAAATCCCCGAGCAGCTCCGTCATCCGTCGGTACTGCGGCGTGCGCTGCAGTTGGAACGCCAGGAATATCGCGAGGTGCATGGACTCCGACGGGGTGATCGGTCGAGGAGGACGAAAGGGGTCCAGCATGCGATCGAAGAGTTCCTTAGCGCCGCTTTCGATGACGCCGAGAATCAGTTCCAGCCGGCCGTCCTTCTCGCCGTCGAGGTTGATGAAGGTGTAAAAGTCCTTGATCACCCCCGTCTTCGTAGTAGGACTCAATCGGCTGCCGCCAGTGACCCGGTCGCGTACCCACAGTTGGCCGTCCTGGGCGAACCGCTCGAGATACGAACGAGGGACCGTGTGGTGGCGGCTGCCTACCATCTGCTCTGGCGAGGTTGACTTCCACCACTGCTGAGCGTCGCGATCTATTTCAGGATGCGCAGCGACTAACTCGTCGATCCAAGTCGGGCGAAGTGCCTCGTCGTCGCGTTGCCGTCGTGAGTGCCCTGTCATTCCTCTCGCCCATCGAGCTGGTGTTGACGCGGCATTGAGTCGCGTAAGGGTCCCATCGTCTCTTCCTCATGCACGACATACAAACGGGTATCTGGCTTACGGTCCAGGCGCATCAGCCCCGGCTCCTACGGTCAGCAACGATGCCAGCTGCGCTGGCCGATAAGCGGTGGGAGCCAGCCAGGGTGGTTGACCCGCCGTCACGGAGGAGAAGGTTAGGTTAGGGGAGATGTCTCAGCCGTAGATACCGTTTTAGCTGGGCATATGCGGTAGCTCAGTGAACTGCGATCTGGTGCTGAGGGCTACTGCAGCCCACGTAGGGGACCGGCGGCCGACCTCGCCATGGCCGCCGACGCTGCGTCCGGAGTCAGGATGATTACGCCATCACTTGGACCGCGACTCCGGCTCTTCTGGGCCAGTTGCCGTCCCGCCCTGCTCCCCCTTGAGCATTCTGAGAAGACGTGAGACGCGCTCGTTGGAGACGCTGTTTCCCTCGTCGCGCAGAGCGTCCGCGAGGTTGTCTCGCGACAGGGTTCGGCCGTTGATGGCCAGCGTGGTGCAGGCAGCCCGTGCGGCCGGGATCAGGTCCGCCAGGTCGTCGCCGGGCGGCGTCCGTCGGCCGGCGCGGTCCGATCCGGCAGGGCTAATTGCGGACGACGCCAAGACGGTATCGCGGATGTCCGGGCTGTCTCGGACCGTCCGCTGATCGTCTTGGCCGTCCGGCCGCTCAACCGCAGTGTGATTGATCATGGAGAAGAGCAGCTTGATCGAGACGAGCATCGAGACGGCTGGCCACCCGGCGAGCGCCTTCGCGATCGGGTCCGCGCCGCCGACCGCGACATTCGCTGCGAGACTCGCCGCGGTACCGACGATCAGCGCGACCCACGGGAGCCACCCGGTCGGCCGCCCGGCGCGACGTTGCACGACCAGGTACAGGCTGGCGACGATCTCCAAGCCGTCGACGCTGATAGGAAAGGCATACGACTTCCAGCCGAGTTGGCCGTGATGCGTGGCCAACTCGCGCATGTGCGCGAAGCTGATCGTGCCTGCGACGAACGCCAGCCCGGCGACGAAGAGCGCAGTCAGTATTAATAAGGCCCTATCGGTACGGCTCGTCATCAGACCGCCGCCGAGGTGAGCAGTGTGGATAGGGCGTCGAGCACGCGCCGGGCGTCGCCAGCGGGCATGGATAGATGCGCGTCACCAATCTCGAGCCGCAGGTAGGGCTCACACGACCATGGGGCGCGCGCCTCGGTCAGCCAGGCGGTGCCCTCGCGGGCCGGCAGCCACAAGACCGAGTTGAGGTTCAGCGGAATCGGCGCGGACCGGTGCTCGTCGGCCGTGCAAAGGGTGCGATCGCACCATGACGGGTGGACAGTTGGGTTGTTCACGGTGGGACTCCTCGGGCCGACCCCGGGAAGTCCCTACCGAATCACCAACCGCGGGCTCGCCACTCCGGGATCGCCGCACGCTCGGCTCCGAGCGTGCTGTCCTTCCCGTGACCTGGGTAGAACCAAGTGTCGTCCGGGAACCGGTCGAAGACCTTGGTCTCCAGATCCGTCATGAGCGAGTTGAAATCCCGCGGATTTGTTGTCCGGCCAGGACCCCCGGGGAAGAGGCTGTCGCCGGTGAACAGGTGGGTGCGGCCGCCCGGCTGCTGGTAGGCGAGCACCACCGAACCCGGCGTGTGCCCCACCACGTGGATCACCTCCAGCGAGTGGCCGCCGACCTCGACCACGTCACCGTCGCTCAGGGTGCCGGTGGTCACCGGGATCGCCGGGGCGTCGGCGGCGTGTGCCAGGGAGGCTGCCCCGGTGACCTTCACCACCTCTTCCAGCGCGATCCAATGGTCCCGGTGCTGGTGGGTGGTCACCACGGTGCGCAGCCCGGCCGGGCCGATCAGCGCCAGCAGCGTGGCGGCGTCGTTGGCCGCGTCGATCAGCAGCTGTTCGGAACCGGCGCGCAACAGGTAGGCGTTGTTGTCCATCGGGCCGACCGACACCTTGGTGAGGATCAGGCCGCCGCCCAGGTCACGGACCGCGGGCTCGCCGCCCGCCCGGACGTCACCGGTGTACTCGTCGCTCATTTCCACCTCGCGGGTGTGGGCAGCTCGCCGTCCGGCGAGACGGTCAGGTCGGCGCCGTCGGCGCGGCCGGCCAGCCAGGCGGCGATCGACTTGGTGGGCCCGCCGACCACCGGGCCGTCGTCGCCGATCGTCAGGGGATGGTCCAGGCCGAACGGGCGCAGCGTCATGGCGGGCGCGTCGTCGTGGGCGCCGGTGACGATCTCGCGGAGCAGTCGCAGGGCGAACGCGTCCGTCCAGTCCGCCGGGGTGTAGCCGCGACCGAGGTCGACGTGGTGTACCTCGACCTCGCGCAGCCGGCCCCACGGCACCCCGGCCGCGGACTGGCCGACCGGCGGTGGCAGGTGGAAGGCCCAGGCGGAGGCCGGCATCGCCGCGGCGGCGTCGGCGAACCGCTCGTGCGCCTCGCGGATGTCGGCGATCTGCTCGGACAGCGGTCGCCCGGCGCCGGCCTCGATACCGGCCCGGCGGGCGTCGGGTCCGGCGTAGGCCGGGGTCTCCACGCCGGTGCGGGCCCAGGTCAGCATGTTCGTGTACGCGTCTGCGTTGCGCGCCACATGGGTCAGCACATGCCCGACCGTCCAGCCCGGGAGCAGGGACGGTTCGCCCACCGCGGCGTCGTCCAGCCCCTCCGCCGTACGCAACAGGGCCTCGGTCGCCGCTTCGACATCAGTCATCAGGACCAGCGGGTCGATCGTCACAAGGCGACCCTAGCGGAATTCGCTTTCGTCCCGGTGGGCGTGACCGTACCGTCGGTGCCAGACGCGATCGACCGAACCCGCGGGGAGGTGAGGAACGTGCTGTTCGAGATCACCGCGTCCCTTCACCAGGGGGCCGTCGCCTGACGGCGCAGTGCTCCCTCGACCGTAAAGGGTTCCCCATGTCGTACGACCTGTCCCAGCTCGGCTGGGACGAGACCTTCGCATCCTCGTATCGGCCGTTCGACCGCCCGGACGCGGTCGCGGGCCGGGTGCTGCGGGCCGACCGCGGCATCAGCACCGTGCTGACCGCGGACGGGGTGACCCGGGCCAGCCTCGGCGGCAGCGTCCTGCTCGACTGTGCCCGCGACCCGGCCGGGCTGCCCTGCGCCGGGGACTGGGTGGTGCTGCGCCACTGGCCCGACCGGCGTACCACCCTGGAGATCGTCCTGCCGCGCCGGACCGTCCTGATCCGCCGCACCGCCGACAAGGACGCCTCCGGCCAGGTGCTGGCCGCGAATATGGACACCGTCGCGGTGGTCGAGCCGATCCATCCCGAGCCCGACGAGGCCCGGGTCGAGCGGCTGCTCGCGCTGGCCTTCGAGTCGGGTGCCGAGCCAGTCCTGGTGCTCACGAAGAGTGACACCAGTCAGGATCCGGGCGCGATCGCCCGGCAGCTCTCCGCGATCGCGCCGGGCGTGCCGGTGCTCCCGGTCAGCGTGCGGCGCGGCACCGGGGTGGACCAGCTGCGCAGATATGTCGCCCCCGGCCGCACGTGTGCGTTGCTCGGCCGTTCCGGCGCGGGCAAGTCGACGCTGGCCAACGCCCTGGCCGGCGCCGCGGTGATGCCGGTGCAGGCGATCCGGGACGCCGACGGCAAGGGCCGGCACACCACGGCGTACCGAAATCTGATCACTGTGCCCGGCGGCGGCGCTGTGCTGGACACGCCGGGCATCCGTGGCGTCGGCCTGCTGGACACCGGCAGCGGCCTGGCCCGCGCCTTCGCCGACGTGACCGAGCTCGCCGCGCGATGCCGCTTCGACGACTGCGGGCACGAGGCCGAACCGGGCTGTGCCGTGCAGGCCGCCCTGGCCGACGGCACGCTGACGGCGCGCCGGCTGGCCAGCTGGCGCAAGCTGCGCCACGAGATCGAGGTGGAGAGCGGGCGTCGCTCCGAGCGCCTCGCGAGAGCACGGCGCGGCAGATGATCTCCCCGTGCTTCAGCCCGGCGGTCGCGTTGCGGCCGTGAGTGGGCAGCCGCTCGCGCGGCTCGGCGGAACTCCTTCGTCACGCGTACCGGGAATGGTTCTCGACGGGCGCTGAAGGGTGCGCCGCGGCAGGCGGCCGTGCGGGACGTGGTCGCGGCTCTGGCAGAATTCGGCCGGTGCGTGCGGCAGAAGAGATGATCGAGGAGCCGGTGGCGACCACGGAGGAGACCACCGTCACACCCGTCTCCGGCTGGCGCCGGTGGCTGGATCTCTGGGTGCTGCTGGGCTTCCTGGCGCTCGCCGTGCTGGTGACGATCCAGCTCTGGATCGACCCGAACGGGCGGGTGCTGGCCGGCAACGACGACGACCACGGGGTCTTCCTCGCCGTGCTGGCGCACGCCGAACGGGTGATCTTCGACGGGGCGAACCCGTTCTTCAACGACCGGCTGAACGCGCCGGTCGGCGTGAACATGATGGCGAACACGTCGATCCTGGCGCTGAGCCTGCCGCTGGCCCCGGTCACCCACTTCCTCGGCGCCGGCGTCTCGGTCGCGCTGCTGATCACGCTGGGTCTGGCCGGCACCGCGTTCGCCTGGTACTGGGTGCTGTCCCGGCACCTGGTGAACAGCCGGCTCGCGGCCTGGATCGGCGGCGCCTGGTGCGGCTTCGCGCCGACCATGGTGTCGCACGCCAACGGGCATGTGAACTTCGTCAACCAGTACGTGGTGCCGTTCATCGTCTGGCAGGTGCTGCGGCTGCGGGAGCCGGGCCGGGCGGTGCGCGGCGGGGTGATCCTCGGCCTGCTGATCGTGCTGCAGTGCTTCATCAACGAGGAGACGCTGCTCTTCACCGCGCTGACCCTCGGGGTGTTCGTGCTGGCGTACGCGGTGATGCGGCCGCGTGAGGTGGCGGCGGTGTGGCGCCGGTTCACCGCCGGGCTCGCGGTGGCCGCGGTGACCGCGTTCGTGCCGCTGGCGTACCCGTTGTGGTACCAGTTCTTCGGGCCGGGCAACTATCACGGCCAGCCGTTCGCGCCGTCGGACTACGTCACCGACCTGGCCTCGCTGGGCTTCTTCGCCCGGCAGTCGCTGGCCGGCTACGCCGCGCTGACCCGGCAGATGAGCGTGAGCTCCACCGAGGACAACACCTTCTTCGGCCCGGCCGGCCTGGTCATGATCGTGGTGGCCGTGGTGATGCTGTGGCGCTCGGCGGCGGCCCGGTCGGCGGGGATCGCGGGCCTGGTGCTGCTGCTCATGTCGATGGGCCCCACGCTGCAGGTGTTCGGCCGCGACACCGGCATCCCGTTGCCGTTCGGCCTGATCAGCCACGTGCCGGTGATCGACCTGGTGAGCGTCACCCGGTTCGCGATGGTGCCGGCCACGGTCGCCGGGGTGCTGCTGGCGCTCGCCGCCGACCGGATCCGGGACTACCCGCAGCGGCGCCGCCGCTGGTTCTGGACCGGCATGGTGCTGGCCCTGGTGCCGCTCATCCCGAAGCCGCTGCCGGTGGTGGCCGGCGACCCGATGCCGGCGTTCCTCTCCGAGGGGATTTGGCGGGAGTACGTGCCGGAGGACCGCACCCTGGTGACCGTGCCGCTGCCCGAGGTGACCACCGGGCGGACCGGGATGCGCTGGGCCACGCTCAACAACTTCGACTACGCCACCCCGCGCGGCTACTTCATGGGCCCGGCGGACGCGCCGCGGGACCGGACCGGCTCGTGGAGCGCGCCGGCGCGGTTCACCTCCGACCTGCTCTGGCGGGTCCGCGAGTACGGCGTCGTCCCGGTTCTCACCGAGGCCGACCGGCGGAAGATCACCGAGGATCTGGTGTACTGGCGTACAGCAGTGGTGTTGCTGGTTCCGGAGGGCCGCAACGTCGCCGCCCAGCGGGCCGTGCTGGTCGACGCGCTGGGTGAGCCGCAACTCGTCGGCGGTGCCGAGATCTGGCGGGTACCCCCGTTCGAGTGAGGTTCGTGACGTCCGAACTGCGGGAATGTCCGGCATGTGAACGGCGCTGCACCTAGGCCGACAGAAATTGTCGTACCCCGTGGCTAGAGTGTCCGCGGCTCTGTCTTTTTCAAACACCTGTACGGAGAGGCTGACCGTGGCCGACCGACTGACCATTCGCGGCGCTCGCGAGCACAACCTGCGCGACGTCAATCTCGACCTGCCCCGAGACGCCATGATCGTCTTCACCGGGTTGTCCGGTTCCGGCAAGTCGAGTCTCGCGTTCGACACGATCTTCGCCGAGGGGCAGCGGCGCTACGTCGAGTCGCTCTCGTCGTATGCGAGGCAGTTCCTCGGCCAGATGGACAAGCCCGATGTCGACTTCATCGAGGGCCTGTCCCCAGCGGTCTCGATCGACCAGAAATCGACGAACCGCAACCCACGCTCGACCGTCGGGACCATCACCGAGGTCTACGACTACCTGCGACTCCTCTTCGCCCGTGCCGGCACCCCGCACTGCCCGGTCTGCGGCGAGCGGATCAGCAAGCAGACCCCGCAGCAGATCGTCGACCGGGTCCTGGCGATGCCCGAGGGCACCCGGTTCATGGTTCTCGCCCCGGTGGTCCGCGGCCGCAAGGGGGAGTATGTCGACCTGTTCGCCGAGCTCCAGGCCAAGGGCTACGCCCGGGCCCGGGTCGACGGCACGGTGCACCCGCTCACCGAGCCGCCGAAGCTGAAGAAGCAGGAGAAGCACACCATCGAGGTGGTGGTCGACCGGCTCAGCGTCAAGACGAGCAGCAAGCAGCGGCTCACCGACTCGGTGGAGGCGGCGCTCGGCCTGGCCGGCGGCGTCCTGCTGCTCGACTTCGTCGACCTGCCGGAGGACGACCCGGATCGGGAACGCCGGTTCTCCGAGCACCTGGCCTGCCCGAACGACCACCCGCTCGCCATCGAGGACCTCGAGCCGCGGGTCTTCTCCTTCAACGCGCCGTACGGCGCCTGTCCCGAGTGCTCCGGCCTCGGGACGAAGAAGGAGGTCGACCCCGAGCTGATCATCCCGGACGAGGAGGCCAGCCTCCGCTCCGGCGCGATCCAGCCGTGGGCCGGCGGCACCACCCAGGAGTATTTCCTGCGTCTTCTCGAGGCACTCGCCGAGGCGGAGAAGTTCAGCCTGGACACACCCTGGCGGCAGCTGCCCAGCCGGGCGCAGAAGACGATTCTGTACGGCGCGGAGGACCAGGTCCACGTGCGGTACCGGAACAAGTACGGCCGTGAGCGCTCCTACTACACCGGCTTCGAGGGCGTGGTGCAGTGGATCGAGCGGCGGCACAACGACACCGAGAGCGACTGGTCGCGCGAGAAGTACGAGGGGTACATGCGCGACGTCCCCTGCAAGGTGTGCGGCGGCGCGCGGCTCAAGCCCGAGGTGCTCGCGGTGACCGTGGCCGGCAAGAGCATCGCCGAGGTGTGCAACCTCTCGGTCGGCGAGTGCGCCGAGCTGCTGGCCGGCCTGAAGCTCGACGACCGGCAGAAGATGATCGCCGAGCGGGTGCTCAAGGAGATCAACGCCCGGCTGCGGTTCCTGGTCGACGTCGGCCTCGACTACCTGTCACTGGACCGCGGGGCGGGCACCCTGTCCGGCGGTGAGGCGCAGCGCATCCGGCTCGCCACCCAGATCGGCTCCGGCCTGGTCGGCGTGCTGTACGTGCTGGACGAGCCGTCCATCGGCCTGCACCAGCGGGACAACCACCGGCTCATCGAGACCCTGGTCCGGCTGCGCAACCTGGGCAACACGCTGATCGTGGTGGAGCACGACGAGGACACCATCCGCACGGCGGACTGGATCGTCGACATCGGCCCGGGCGCCGGCGAGCACGGCGGGGAGATCGTGCACAGCGGCACCGTCGACGGGCTGCTGGCCAACGAGAAGTCGCCCACGGGGGCTTATCTGTCCGGTCGCAAGTCGATCCCGGTGCCGGCCACCCGCCGGCCGCAGACGCCGGGGCGCGAGGTGGTGGTGCAGGGTGCGCGCGAGCACAACCTGCGCAACCTGACCGTGCCGTTCCCGCTGGGCCAGTTCATCGCGGTCACCGGTGTATCCGGGTCCGGCAAGTCGACACTGGTCAACGACATCCTGCACACCGTCCTGGCGAACCAGATCAACCGCGCCCGGATGGTGCCCGGCCGGCACACCCGGGTCACCGGCATCGAGAACGTCGACAAGGTCGTCGGGGTGGATCAGTCGCCGATCGGGCGTACGCCGCGGTCCAACCCGGCCACCTACACCGGGGTCTTCGACCACGTCCGCAAGCTGTTCGCCGAGACCAGCGAGGCCAAGGTGCGCGGCTACGGCCCGGGCCGGTTCTCCTTCAACGTCAAGGGCGGCCGCTGCGAGAACTGCTCCGGTGACGGCACCATCAAGATCGAGATGAACTTCCTGCCGGATGTGTATGTGCCGTGCGAGGTGTGCAAGGGCGCCCGGTACAACCGGGAGACCCTGGAGGTGCACTACAAGGGGAAGACCATCTCCGAGGTGCTGAACATGCCGATCGAGGAGGCCGCGGAGTTCTTCTCGGCGCTGCCGGCGATCCACCGGCACCTGCGGACCCTGGTCGACGTTGGCCTCGGCTACGTCCGGCTCGGCCAGCCGGCCACCACGCTCTCCGGCGGTGAGGCGCAGCGCGTCAAGCTCGCCTCCGAGCTGCAGAAGCGGTCCACCGGCCGGACGGTGTACGTGCTCGACGAGCCGACCACCGGCCTGCACTTCGAGGACATCCGCAAGCTGCTCATCGTGCTCAACGGCCTGGTCGACAAGGGCAACACGGTGATCACGATCGAGCACAACCTGGACGTCATCAAGACGGCGGACTGGTTGATCGACATGGGTCCCGAGGGCGGCAGCAAGGGCGGCATGGTGCTCGCCACCGGCACGCCCGAGGAGCTCGCCGAGGTGCCGGAAAGTCACACCGGCCAGTTCCTGCGGCACGTCCTGAGCCTCTCCGGCGAGGCGAAGGGCGCTGCGGCGGCGACGTCCCGGGCGGCGAAGGCCAACGGGGTGAACGGGACACGGGCACGGGCGACGCGCTCCCGGGCCAAGGCGACGGTTTGATTCAGGAGAGTCTCAGGTAACTCAAAGCTACGATGCCCGGTCGGGGCCATAGTCTCGACCGGGCACCTGTCTGTTCGGCCCGGCATGGCCGAGCCGACCGGGCGAAGGCGTACCAATCGGGAGAAGCTGCAACCTCTGTGGCGGAGAATTCCGGGGTGTGCCTGAACTGATCGTGGCGGCGGCTGCGTATTTAGTGGCGACTCCGCGTGACTTTTGAGCGGAAACCATCTGGAGGGGCGACATATGACTGACGTGCAGACGAGGACCGACGCCGAGACTCAGCCGGAGCCGGCGGGCGCCACCTCGACACGGCGCGTCGTCCTGCTGAGCGCAGGAGCGCTCGGTGCCGGTGCAGTCCTGACGGCCTGCGGCACCGATGCCACCGGCACCAACCCGAACGGCACCGACTTCGACAGCAACCCGGTCCCGGCCGGCAGCGCGGGCGCCCAGGCCGACTCGGCCGGCGGCAACGCGGGCAAGGTGCTGGTGGCGGCTTCCGAGGTGACCGTCGGCGGCGGCGTGATCAAGGGTGACCTGGTGATCACCCAGCCCGAGGAGGGCACTTTCAAGGCGTTCAGCAAGGTGTGCACCCACCAGGGGTGTGACGTCACCGAGGTCAACGACGGTTCGATCCTGTGCAAGTGCCACAACAGCGCGTTCTCCATCAAGGACGGTGCCCCGACGGCCGGCCCGGCCAGTCAGCCGCTGGCCGAGACCAAGGTCGCGCTGGACGGGGACAACGTGGTCGCGGCCTGACCGGCCGACCGTGAACAGAGGCCGGAGATCCGGCGCCGTGGCGGCGGCACCGGACCTCCGGTCGGGCAATTCTGTCAGTCCCAGGCACTAGTGTTGGAGTTGTGCCAGACCCGTCCACCTATCGCCCCGCTCCCGGTACCATCCCGGACGCTCCCGGTGTCTACCGCTTCCGCGATCCGGCCGGCCGGGTGATCTACGTCGGCAAGGCGAAGAGTCTGCGCAACCGGCTCAACTCCTATTTCGCCGACATCTGGTCGCTGCACGCGCGGACCCAGCAGATGGTCACCACCGCGGGCAGCGTCGACTGGGTGACAGTGGGCACCGAGGTCGAGGCGCTCCAGCTGGAGTTCTCCTGGATCAAGGAGTTCGATCCGCGCTTCAACGTGAAATATCGGGACGACAAGTCGTACCCGTTTCTGGCCGTCACCCTCGACGAGGAGTTCCCCCGTCTGCAGGTGATGCGCGGCGCCAAGCGCAAGGGCGTGCGCTACTTCGGGCCCTATTCGCACGCCTGGGCCATCCGCGAGACGCTCGACCTGCTGCTGCGCGTCTTCCCGGCGCGCACCTGCTCGTCCGGCGTCTTCAAACGGCACGGCCAGATCGGCCGGCCCTGCCTGCTGGGCTACATCGGCAAGTGCTCGGCGCCGTGCACCGGGCAGGTCAGCGCCGAGCAGCACCGGGCGATCGTCGACGACTTCTGCGACTTCATGGCCGGCCGCACCGACGCGTTCGTCAAGCGCCTCGAGAAGGACATGTTCCAGGCCTCCGAGGACCTGGAGTTCGAGCGGGCGGCCCGCCTGCGCGACGACATCGCCGCCCTGCGCCGGGCGATGGAGAAGCAGACCGTCGTGCTCGGCGACGGCACCGACGCCGACGTCGTCGCCTTCGCCGAGGATCCGCTCGAGGCCGCCGTGCAGGTCTTCCACGTCCGCGACGGCCGGGTCCGCGGTCAGCGCGGCTGGGTGGTGGAGAAGGTGGAGGATCTGAGCACCGGCGACCTGGTCCACCACTTCTGCAGCCAGATGTATGGCGGGTCACAGGGCGAGGGCGACGTGCCCCGGGAGCTGTTGGTGCCGGCCCTGCCCGAGGACGCCGACGCGCTCGCCGACTGGCTCACCCAGCACCGGGGCAGCCGGGTCAGCCTGCGGATCCCGCAGCGCGGCGACAAGAAGTCGCTGATGGAGACGGTCGCCCGCAACGCCGCCGAGTCGCTGCAACGGCACAAGCTGCGCCGCGCCGGTGACCTGACGACCCGCAACAAGGCGCTCGAGGAGATCGCCGACGCGCTCGGGATGGACACCGTGCCGCTGCGCATCGAGTGCTTCGACGTGTCGCAGATCCAGGGCACCGACGTGGTCGCCTCGATGGTCGTCTTCGAGGACGGCCTGGCCCGCAAGAGTGAGTATCGACGTTTTGCCGTCCGGGGCGAGGCGACCGACGATCTCTCTGCGATGAGCGAGGTGCTGCGGCGGCGGTTCGCCCGGTTCAAGGCGCAGCCGGGAGCGGACGGGCCGCGGGACCAGCCCGAGTCCGACGTCGCCGACGAGGTGGCCGACGCCAAGCTGCACGGCATCGAGCCCGCCACCGCCGATCTGCCGGGGGTCGACCCGCTCACCGGGAAACCGCGGCGGTTTGCCTACCCGCCTCAGCTGGTCGTGGTGGACGGCGGCCAGCCGCAGGTCAACGCGGTCGCCACCGTCCTCTCCGACCTGGGCATCACCGACGTGGCGCTCTGCGGCCTGGCCAAGCGCCTCGAGGAGGTGTGGCTGCCCGGCGACGACTTCCCGGTCATCCTGCCGCGCACCTCGGAAGCGCTCTACCTGCTCCAGCGGGTCCGCGACGAGGCACACCGGTTCGCCATCACGTTCCACCGGCAGCGCCGCTCCAAGCGGATGACCGCCTCCGCGCTGGACGACATCGCCGGCCTCGGCGAGGTCCGGCGCAAGGCGCTGCTGCGGCACTTCGGTTCGCTCAAGCGGCTGGCGGCCGCCACCCCGGAGGAGATCACCGAGGTGCCCGGCATCGGCCGGCGCACAGCCGATCTGGTGCTGGCCGCGCTGAACCAGACGGCCGCCGACACACCCGGGACGGCGTCCGGCGCCGATCCCGCCGCGGTGCCGGCCGGCGGGGCGGGCCGGGCCATCGCGCGCAGTCGTGAGCGCGGCGGCCGCCCGGGAAGCAAAGCGAGTGATCCCGGCGTTGGATCGGACGGCCCCTGACCGGTAGCGGACAGGCTGTCCGGCGGTCGGCGGGCATGTTGACGGCCTAGGATGTTGTGTCCGCCCGCGCGACGCGGGCGAAGCGACGCGGGAGGCGTGCGTGACGGAAGCGATGCCGGACCTCGGATCCGACGAAGTGGTGGAGCCGGACGAGGCCGGTACCGATCTGGTGGTGGTGACCGGTCTCTCCGGCGGTGGGCGCAGCACGGTGGCCCGCGCCCTGGAGAACGTCGGTTTCTACGTGGTCGACAACCTGCCGCAGGCGCTCATGCTGGAGATGGCGGAGCTGGCCTTCGCCGCGGGGGGTGCGGCCCGGCGGACCGCGATGGTGCTCGACGTACGGAGCAGGGCTTTCTCGACCGACCTGGCCGGCGCCGTGCGGGCGCTCAAGGAGCGCGGCTTCTCGCCGCGCGTGGTCTTCGTGGACGCCGACGACGAGGTGCTGATCCGCCGGTTCGAGTCGGTGCGCCGCTCGCACCCGCTGCAGGGCGACGGCCGGCTGGCCGACGGCATCGCGGCGGAGCGCAAGCTGCTCGAGGAGGCCCGTGACCAGTCCGATGTGATCATCGACACCAGTCACCTGAACGTGAATCAGCTGCGCCGCCGGGTCGAGGAGCTGTTCGGCGGGGAGGACTCCCGCAAGCTGCGGATCACCGTGCTCTCCTTCGGCTTCAAGTACGGCCTGCCGCCGGACGCCGACTACGTGCTGGACGCCCGGTTCCTGCCCAACCCGTTCTGGGTGCCGGAGCTGCGCGAGCACACCGGCCTGGAGGAGGGCGTGAGCAGCTATGTGCTGGGCCAGGAGGGGGCGACCGACTTCGTCGCCACCTACGCCGGGCTGATCGCGGCGACCGCGCCCGGCTTCGAGCGCGAGGGCAAGCGGTATCTGACGGTCGCCATCGGTTGCACCGGCGGCAAGCACCGCAGTGTCGCCATCACCGAGGAGTTGACCTCGCGGCTGAGCGGGATGCGCCTGTCCGCGCACGCCTCGCACCGCGACCTGGGGCGGGAGTGACGGCGGCCGGCCGCGGGGGCGGCCCGGTCCGGGTCGTCGCGTTCGGCGGCGGGCACGGGCTGAGCGCCTCGCTGCGCGCCCTGCGGCACTGCGCCGGCGAGCTGGAGCTGGAGATCACCGCGATCGTGACGGTCGGTGACGACGGCGGATCGAGCGGCCGCCTGCGGGTCGAGCGGGACGCCCTGCTGCCCCCGGGTGACCTGCGGCAGGCGCTCGCCGCGCTGGCGGCCGATCACCCGACCTCCCGGCGCACGGCCAGCCTGATGCAGCACCGGTTCGCCGCGATGCCGGAGCCGGAGGCGCCCCGCCCACCGGTCCCGGCCCAGTCCGGTGCAGCCCAGTCCGGTGCAGCTCAGTCCGGTGCAGCTCAGTCCGGTACAGCTCAGGATGGTGCGGCTCAGGCCGGCGCCGGCCGGCCCGGCCCGGTGGTGAACGGCGTGCATGCGGCGGGCGGCGCCCCGGACCGGGTGCTCACCCGCGGCCCGCGGCTGGAGCGCCGGGCCGACCGCAGCAAGGACACCCTGGCCGGGCACGCGGTCGGCAACCTGTTGCTGCTCGGCCTGATCGAGATGCTCGGCGACCCGGTGCTGGCCCTCGACCACGCTGCCGAGATGGTCGGCGCCCAGGGCCGGGTGCTGCCGATGGCCCTGCACGCGGTCGGGATCGAGGCGGACCTGGTGGCCGCCGACGGCCGCCCGGAGACGGTACGCGGACAGCACTCGGTCGCGGTGGCCGACGGCCGGGTGGAGGCGCTGCGCCTGGTGCCGGAGAACCCGCCGGCCTGCCCCGAGGCGATCGAGGCGGTCCGCGCCGCCGACTGGCTGATCTTCGGCCCGGGCAGCTGGTTCACCAGCGTGCTCCCGCACCTGCTGGTCCCGGACCTGGCCGCGGCGATCGTGGCGAGTCCGGCGCGCCGGCTGGTGACGCTGAACCTCAGTGCCGACAAGGAGACGGCCGGCCTCTCCGCCGCCGATCATCTGGCTACGCTGCGGCGTTATCTGCCGCAGTTGCGGGTCGACACGGTGCTGGCCGACGCGAAATGGGCAGGCGAGCCGGAGCCGGTCCGGATCGCCGCCGGGGAGCTGGGCGCGCAGCTGGTGCTGGCACCCGTCGCCGTTGCGGACGGCAGCCCACGGCATGATCCTCAGTCATTGGGTGTTGCACTGGTGCCAGTATTGGGCGCCGCTCGTTAGGCACAGGCGTAGTACGGCACATTGTTCAAGATCCGGCGCATGAGGTGACGTAATGGCGATGACGGCAGCGGTCAAGGACGAGCTGAGCCGGGTCGACGTGCCCAAGCCCTGCTGCCGGAGGGCCGAGATGGCGGCGCTGCTGCGGTTCGCGGGCGGGCTGCACATCGTTTCCGGCCGGGTGGTCGTGGAGGCGGAGCTGGACACCGGCGCGGTGGCCCGGCGGCTGCGGCGTGAGATCGCCGACGTCTACGGCTACCCCTCCGAGGTGCACGTCCTGGCCTCCGGCGGGCTGCGCAAGGGCAGCCACTACATCGTTCGCATCGTGAAGGACGGCGAGGTCCTGGCCCGGCAGACCGGCCTGCTTGACGTGCGTGGCCGCCCGGTGCGGGGCCTGCCGCAGCACGTGGTGAACGGCAACGTCTGCTGCTCGGTGGCGGCCTGGCGGGGCGCGTTCATGGCACACGGCTCGCTCACCGAGCCGGGCCGCTCCAGCGCCCTGGAGATCACCTGCCCGGGCCCGGAAGCGGCGCTGGCCCTGCGCGGCGCCGCGCGCCGCATCGGGATCACCGCGAAGGACCGCGAGGTACGCGGAGTCGACCGCGTCGTGATCAAGGACGGCGACGCGATCGCGGCGCTGCTCACCCGGGTCGGGGCGCACTCCAGCGTGCTCGCCTGGGAGGAGCGCCGGGTCCGCCGTGAGGTCCGGGCCACCGCCAACCGGCTGGCCAACTTCGACGACGCCAACCTGCGGCGTTCGGCCCGTGCGGCGGTCGCGGCCGCGGCCCGGGTCACCCGCGCCCTGGAGATCCTCGCCGACGACGCGCCCAACCACCTGACCTCGGCCGGCCGGCTGCGGCTGGAGCACCGGCAGGCCTCCCTGGAGGAGCTGGGCGCGCTGGCCGACCCGCCGCTGACCAAGGACGCCATCGCCGGCCGGATCCGGCGGCTGCTGGCGCTCGCCGACAAGCGGGCCCGCGATCTCGGGATTCCGGACACCGAGGCGGCCGTCACCCCGGAGATGATGGCCTGCTGACCGGCCTGCCGCAGGTCGCCGTACCCCGTTCGGTGTGACCTTCGGTTCTTGCCGGGCGGGACCAGATCGACAACGCTGAAGGCGGCAACGGCGCTGCCGGGGTGATCCGCTTTAGATAACGTTCAGGTCGCGGCCCCGCTGCTCCGCGGGTGCGCGGCCTCGGATAGGGTCACCAGTGACGGCGACGGTGCCGGCAGTTCGGCCGAACCCCCGCTGTGACGCCGCCAGCTCCCTGCTGCGGTGCTCTCGCTCCTTCGGGCGCGGCGGCCGGGCGCCCTTGTGCCAGCCCATCACATGGCCGGCATGCAGACCCCTCCGCCGGTCGCAGAATCCGGCGGACCGAAACGAGGAGACCACCTGTGACCATCCGGGTTGGCATCAACGGCTTCGGCCGTATCGGTCGTAACTTCTTCCGGGCGGTTCTCGCCTCCGGCGCCGACATCGAGATCGTCGGTGTGAACGACCTGACCGACAACGCCACTCTCGCCCACCTGCTGAAGTACGACAGCATCCTGGGCCGTCTGGGCCACGAGGTGAAGGCGACCGCCGACGAGATCACCGTCGGTGGCAAGACGTTCAAGGCGTTCGCCGAGCGCGACCCGAACAACCTGCCCTGGGGCGACCTGGGCGCGGACGTGGTGATCGAGTCGACCGGCTTCTTCACCGACGCCTCCAAGGCCAAGGCGCACATCGACAAGGGCGCCAAGAAGGTCATCATCTCGGCTCCGGCCAAGAACGAAGACATCACCATCGTGATGGGCGTCAACGACAACCTGTACGACGCCGCGCAGCACACGATCATCTCGAACGCTTCCTGCACCACCAACTGCCTCGCTCCGATGGCCAAGGTGCTGAACGACACGATCGGGATCGAAAAGGGTCTGATGACCACGATCCACGCGTACACCCAGGACCAGAACCTGCAGGACGGCCCGCACAAGGACCTGCGTCGCGCCCGCGCCGCCGCCCTGAACATCGTGCCGACCTCGACCGGCGCCGCGAAGGCCGTCAGCCTGGTGCTGCCGGAACTCAAGGGCAAGCTGGACGGCTTCGCGCTGCGGGTGCCGATCCCCACCGGCTCGGCCACCGACCTGACCTTCACCGCCGCCCGTGACACCACGGTCGAGGAGGTCAACGCCGCGATCAAGGCGGCCGCCGAGGGCGCGCTCAAGGGCATCCTGGTCTACACCGAGGACGACATCGTGTCGGCCGACATCGTCACCGACCCGGCGTCCTGCATCTTCGACGCCGGCCTGACCAAGGTCATCGGCGGCAACCAGGTCAAGGTCGTCGGCTGGTACGACAACGAGTGGGGCTACTCGAACCGCCTCGTCGACCTGGTCAAGCTGGTCGGGGCCTGAGCCTCATCATGAAGACTCTCGACGACCTGCTCGGCGAGGGTGTCTCGGGTCGGCGCGTGCTCGTGCGCGCCGACCTGAACGTCCCGTTCGACAAGGCGAACCCGGGTGTGATCAGCGACGACGGCCGTGCCCGCGCGGTGCTGCCGACCCTGATCGCGCTGCGTGACGCGGGCGCCCGCGTCATCGTGATGTCGCACCTCGGCCGCCCGAAGGGCGAGCCGGACCCCAAGTTCACCCTGCGCCCGGTCGCCACCCGGCTGGCCGAGCTGCTGGGCTCCTCGGTCGTCTTCGCGGACGACACGGTGGGCCCGGAGGCCACCCAGGCGGTCGCCGAGCTGCAGGACGGCCAGGTGCTGCTCCTGGAGAACCTGCGCTTCAACAAGGGCGAGACCTCGAAGGACGACGCCGAGCGCGGCGCTTTCGCGGACCAGCTCGCGGCCTTCGCCGACTTCTACGTGGACGACGCGTTCGGCGCGGTGCACCGCAAGCACGCCTCGGTGTACGACGTGGCGGCCCGTCTGCCGCACTACGCGGGTGGTCTCGTCCTCAAGGAGGTCGAGGTCCTCAAGCGGGTGTCGGACTCGCCGGAGCAGCCCTATGTGGTCGTGCTCGGCGGTTCGAAGGTCTCCGACAAGCTGGCCGTCATCCAGGCGCTGCTGCCGAAGGTCGACAAGCTCCTGGTCGGTGGCGGGATGTGCTTCACCTTCCTCAAGGCTCAGGGGCACGAGGTCGGCAAGTCGCTGCTCGAAGCCGAGATGATCGACACGTGCCGTGACCTGCTCGCGCAGGCCGACGGCCGGATCGTCCTGCCGGTGGACGTGGTCGCGGCGACGGAGTTCTCCGCCGATGCCGATCACGATATTTACGACATTTCGGATATTCCGGCTGATCGGCTGGGTCTGGACATCGGCCCGCGTTCGGTCGAGCTCTTCGCAGGCGCGATCGCCGGCGCGAAGACCGTGTTCTGGAACGGCCCGATGGGCGTCTTCGAGCTCGCCCCGTTCGCTGCGGGCACCCGCGGCGTCGCCGAGGCGATCACCAAGATCGACGGCTTCTCGGTCGTCGGCGGCGGTGACTCGGCCGCGGCGGTCCGCACCCTGGGCCTGGACGAGTCCGCGTTCGGCCACATCTCCACCGGCGGGGGCGCGTCCCTGGAGTACCTCGAAGGCAAGACGCTGCCGGGCGTCGCCGCACTGGAGAATTGATGACGACCCGTAAGCCGATCATTGCCGGCAACTGGAAGATGAACCTCAACCACTTCGAGGCCAATCTGCTGGTCCAGAAGCTGGCGGCGAGCCTGAGCCCGGAGCAGCTGGACGCCGTGGAGACGGTCGTCCTGCCGCCGTTCACCGACCTGCGCACCGTGCAGACCGCGGTCGACGGCGACAAGCTGGCCATCGCGTACGGCGCGCAGGACATCTCGCAGCACGCGTCCGGCGCGTACACCGGGGAGATCTCCGGCGCCATGCTCGCCAAGCTGGGCTGCACCTACGTGGTGATCGGGCACTCCGAGCGCCGCGAGTACCACAACGAGAGCGACGAGCTGATCAACGCGAAGATCAAGGCGGCCTTCGCGGCCGGCCTGACCCCGATCTTCTGCGTCGGCGAGGGCCTGTCGGTCCGCGAGGAGTCGGCGCACGTCGGCCACTGCACCGCGCAGGTCGACGCGGGCCTCGACGGGCTCAAGGAAGACCAGATCAAGCAGATCGTCATCGCGTACGAGCCGGTCTGGGCGATCGGCACCGGCAAGACCGCGACGCCGGACGACGCGCAGGAGGTCTGCGGGGAGATCCGCGCCCGGCTCGCCGAGAAGTTCGGCGCCGAGGTGGCCGAGGCGGTCCGGATCCAGTACGGCGGCTCGGTCAAGGCGGCCAACATCGCCTCGATCATGTCCCAGCCGGACGTGGACGGCGCCCTGGTCGGCGGCGCGAGCCTGGACGCCGAGGAGTTCGCGTCCATCGTGCGCTTCCCGGAGCACGTCGCGCGCTGAGCTCGCTCGGATGAACACCCCGTGTGCCCGGTCGCCCCGTGCGGCCGGGCACCGGCTATTGTGGGACGGCTGCCTGTCCCCTGAGAGGAATGAACCCGACCATGCCGATCGAGTTCGCTTACACGTTGATCGTGTTGCTGATCATCACCAGCATCCTGCTGACGCTGCTGATCCTGCTGCACCGGGGTAAGGGCGGCGGCATGTCCAGCATGTTCGGCGGCGGCGTGACCTCCAGCCTGGCCGGTTCCTCGGTGGCGGAGAAGAACCTGGACCGCTACACCGTTCTGGTGGGCATCATCTGGTTCGCCTGCATTGTCGGGCTTGGCTTCTGGCTCAAACTTGCGGTGGGTTCCTGACAGCCACCGGTAGTCGTACAATCTGCCGCGCGGCCGGTTTTTCCGGCCGCGCGGTTTTTTGTTCCCGCCGTCCGATTCGACGGCTCCTGAGAGGCCCCTCGAGACAGGAGTGACGTCCGTGTCCAGTGGCAGCGCTATCCGCGGCAGTCGCGTCGGGTCCAGCCCGATGCGCCCCGACGAGCGCAGCGAACCCGCACCGCGCCGGCAGATCACGTATTTCTGCGCGGCCGGTCATGACAGCCAGATCTGGTTCGCGGCCGAGGCCGCGGCACCGGATCACTGGGATTGCCCCCGGTGCGGTCAGCCGGCCGGGCTCGACCGGTCCAACCCGCCCGGGCGGTTGCGTACCGAACCGTACAAGTCGCATCTCGCGTACGTGAAAGAACGTCGCTCCGAGGCGGACGCGGCGGCTATCCTGGCCGAGGCGCTGGCCAAAGTGCGGCGGCGCCGCGGCGAGTAGACCTCAGAGCGGGCCGGTGTCCCGGCCCAGATAGAGCGCGCCGGCATCCGGGACCGCCAGGTCCCGGAAGCCGAGCCGTTGGTAGAAGGCGTAGGCGCCGTGGTTGTCCGGCGCCATCCCGAGATGCACCCGGGGTACGCCGGCCGCGCGCAGACCGTCCAGGAACGCGGCCATCAGGCCGCGGCCCTGCCCCCTGCCCTGCCACTCCGGCAGCAGGTCGATGTGCAGGTGCGCCGGGTAGTCGGCCAGTTCGGGCAGCAGCATCCGCTCCGGGTCCCGGTGCAGGCCGAGCATCCCCTCGTCACGCGGATCGCCGTCCGGGTAGCGGCCCTCGGTCGCCGGGAGCCACTCGGCGCGGTACCACTTCACGAACGCGGCCGTGTCCGCGGTGCCGAGGATGTAGCCGACCGCGTTGCCCGCGCCGTCGTCGAGAACGTGCGCGTGCTGCGGCTCATGAGTCACGTAGGGCACCGCCCAGATGTCGCCGAGCAGGCGGTCCGAGCTGTGCGCGCCGCGAGCGTCACCGCCCGCGGCGCCGGTGCGCACGCAGATGTCGTAGATGGCGTCGAGATCGGCCGGCCGGTAGGCGCGAATGATGGGTTGCACGGCGCGATTCTAGGGCTGGGTGGGCACCTCGGCCGCGGCCGCGCGGTCCAGCAGCCAGAGCGTTTTGCGTACGCCCGTCGCGTTCCTCGCCGGCAGCGACCCACCGGCCAGCACGGTGCCGATCGGGGCGGCCTTGTCCGGCCCGGCCGCGATCAGCCACACCTCCTCGGCGCTCTGGATCGTCGACAGGGTCAGCGTGACCCGGGTCGGCGGCGGCTTCGGGCTGTCGTGCACCGCGGCCGTCGCACCGGACTCCTGCAGCACCGGGTGCTCCGGGAAGAGCGACGCCACATGACCGTCCTCGCCGACGCCGAGCATCAGCACATCGAAGCGGGGGAGCGGAGTGCCCAGCTCGTCCGCGTACCGGGCGGCGGCCGCCACCGCGTCCTCGCCGTCCGGCCCGTCGGAGGCCGGCATCGCGTGCACCCGAGCCGGGTCCAGCGGCAGCTTGTCCAGCAGGGCCTCGCGGGCCTGGGTCTCGTTGCGGTCCGGGTCGCCGGACGGCAGGAAACGCTCGTCGCCCCACCACAGGTCCACTCGCGACCAGTCGATCGCGGCGGAGGCCGGCAGTTCGCGGACGGCGCGCAACACCTTCGCGGCGACCCGGCCGCCGGTCAGGACCACGCTCGCCGAACCGTGCACCGCCTGGGCGTCCAGGATCTTGATGGACAGCCGAGCCGCCACCGTGGACGCCAGGATGTCGGCGTCCGGTACCACCACGACCACGGTCTCACTCACAGCGTTCTCTCCTTAGTGCAGGGCCGCCCGCCGCAGTGCGGCGGGCGGCCCTTTCGTCATCTCAGGGGATCAGGCGACCGAACTGGCGGCCCGGGCGGCCAGCGCCGGGTCCTTCCAGACGTGTACGCGCATCGGCGCGCGGTGCTCCAGATCGGGCACCCCGGCCATGGCGCCGAGCGCCTCCGCGTAGATCTGGTCGGCGTCCAGCCGGCGCAGCTCCTCGGCGAGCTCGTCGCCGACCGGCCGCTTCGGCAGCGGCATGTACCGGTCCTCCTGGCCGGTCCGGCTGAACAGCGCCGTGCCCTCCTCACGGGTGACCCGGACGCAGTCGCCGTTCGCGCACTGCAGCTCCACCGAGTGCATCCGGGGCGCCCGGTCGGTGTGCTCCAGCACCGGCTCGATGCCGAGGCGGGACTTGAGCCAGCCGAGCATCAGCCAGGCCGTCGGGTCCTTCTCCGGCGCGACGATCCGGGCGCCGATGACCTGCGCCTCGGCGCTGTCGAAGGCGCCGGCGACCAGGGTCCGCCACAGCGTGATCCGGGTCCAGGTCAGGTCGGTGTCGCCGGGGGCGTAGTCGACCGCCCGCTGCTTCAGCGCCGCGACCGGGTCGGGGGCCTGCGCGGAGTCGGTGATCCGCCGGTCCGCCACGACGCCCAGGAAGTCGTTGGCGATCATGTTCGGCGGCTCCTCGTGCCACCACGTGACGACCGGGACGTCCGGCGCGAGCAGCGGCATCACCACCGACTCGGCGTGCAGGGCGAGCCGCCCGTACATCCGCATGACGACCGCCTCGGCCGGGCCGAGCCGCCCGCCCACCACGATCTCGGCGTCCAGCCGGCTGCGGCCGTCCAGATCGGAGCGGACCACGATGAGCAGCCGGCAGGGGTGCGCGGCGGCGGCGATGGTGGCCGCCGCCTCGGCCTCGCGGACCTTCTTCTCCTCGACCACCGAGACCAGCGTGAGCGCCAGGCCGGAGGCCACGCCACCGGCACTGCGCCGTTCCGCGGCGAGCGCCTTCACTACCTCGTTACCGGTGGTGTCCCACAGTCCGATCATGCTCGCCTCCAGGCACGGCCCTCGCGCGCCAGCATCTCGTCGGAGGCCCGCGGCCCCCACTCACCGGCCCGGTACGGCTCCGGGGTGGTGCCCGCCCAGGCGGCCTCCAGCGGGTCGATGACCCGCCAGGACTGCTCCACCTCGGCGGCGTCCGGGAACAGCGTCCGGTCGCCGATCAGGACGTCCAGCACGAGCCGCTCGTACGCCTCCGGGCTGGACTCGGTGAACGCCTCGCCGTACTGGAAGTCCATCGCGATGTCGCGGACCTCCATCGAGGTGCCCGGCACCTTCGAGCCGAACTTGAGCACCACGCCCTCGTCCGGCTGCACCCGGATGACCAGCTGGTTGTGGCCGAGCATCTCCACGTCGGCCGGGTCGAACGGCAGGTGCGGTGCCTGCTTGAAGAGGATCGCGATCTCGGTGACCCGGCGCGGCATCCGCTTGCCGACCCGCACGTAGAACGGGACGCCGGCCCAGCGCCGGTTCTGGATGCCGAGGCGGACCGCTGCGTACGTCTCGGTGGTGGAGTCGGCCGGGATGTTGGCCTCCTCCAGATAGCCGGGAGCGCGCTCACCGGCCACCCAGCCAGGCAGATACTGCCCGCGGACGGAACCGGTAGAGATGTCGGCCGGCAGGCTGATCGCCTTGAGCACCTTGAGCTTCTCCGCGCGGACCTCCTGCGGGTCGAAGCTCGTCGGCTCTTCCATCCCGACCAGGGCGAGCAGCTGCAACAGGTGGTTCTGCAGCACGTCGCGGGCGGCGCCGGAGGCGTCGTAGAAGGCGGCCCGGGTGCCGATGCCGACGTCCTCGGCCATGGTGATCTGGACACTGTCCACGTACTTCGAGTTCCACACCGGCTCGAACAGGCTGTTCGCGAAGCGCAGGGCCAGAATGTTCTGGACCGTCTCCTTGCCCAGGTAGTGGTCGATCCGGAAGACGTCCTGCGGGGTGAAGACGTCGTCGACCAGCTGGTTGAGCTGCACGGCGCTCTGGTAGTCGTGGCCGAACGGCTTCTCCACCACGACCCGGCGCCAGCCGCCGGACTTCGTGCTGTCGGCCATCCCGGTGCGGTTGAGCTGGTTGAGCACCAGCGGGAACGCGGCGGGCGGGATGGAGAAGTAGAAGGCAGCGTGGCCGGAGATGCCGTTGCGCTCTTTCAGCTCGTCCAGCGTGGCCGCGAGATTGTCGAAGGCGGCGTCGTCGTCGAACGAGCCGGGAATGAAGTGGAACTGGCTGTTCAGCCGCTGCCAGACGTCCTCGCGCCACGGGGTGCGGGCGCCCTTCTTGGCGGCGGCGTACGCGAGCGATTCGAAGTCGCCCTCGCCCCAGTCCTGACGGGCGAAGCCGACAACCACGAAACCGGGCGGCAGCAGACCACGGTTGGCCAGGTCGTACACGGCCGGGATGAGCTTCTTACGGGACAGGTCACCGGTGACCCCGAAGATCACCAGAGCGCAGGGCTCCGGGATCCGCGGTAGCCGTCGGTCCTGTGCGGTACGCAGCGGATTACCCACGTTGTCATCCTGCCAGTTTTTCCGGAACCGAGCGGCCTGTCGCGAAGTGTTCCGCGACAGGCCGCACCAGGTTCTTGTCAGACGCCGGTTCCGGCCTTCAGGGACTTCCCTACGCCGTCGAGGAGCTCCTTCCAGCTGGCCTCGAACTTCTCGACGCCCTCCTCCTCGAGGACCTTGACCGCGTCGTCGAAGTCGACGCCGACCGCGGCCAGGTCCGCGAAGACCTTGCGGGCGTGCTCGTAGTTGCCGGTGATGGTGTCGCCCTTGGTCTCGCCGTGGTCCGCGTACGCCACGATGACCGACTCCGGCATGGTGTTGACCGTGCCGGGCGCGATCAGCTCCTCGACGTAGATGGTGTCGCGGAACTCCGGGCTCTTGGTCGACGTGGACGCCCAGAGCGGGCGCTGCGGCTGGGCGCCGGCCGAGGCCAGGGCCTTCCAGCGGTCGCCGCCGAAGACCTCCTCGTACGCCTCGTACGCCAGCCGGGCGTTGGCGATCGCGGCCTTGCCCTTGAGCGCCTTCGCCTCGTCCGTACCGATCTTGTCGAGCCGCTTGTCCACCTCGGTGTCCACGCGGGAGACGAAGAAGGACGCCACCGAGCCGATCTTGGACAGGTCGTGGCCGTTCGCCTTCGCCTGCTCCAGACCGGACAGGAACGCGTCCATGACCGCGCGGTAGCGCTCGAGCGAGAAGATCAGCGTGACGTTGACGCTGATGCCCGCGGCGAGCGTGGCGGTGATGGCGGGCAGCCCGCCCATCGTCGCCGGGATCTTGATGTACAGGTTCTCCCGATCGACCAGCCACCAGAGCGTCTTCGCCTCGGCGACGGTGGCCTCGGCCTCGTGCGCCTTGCGCGGGTCGACCTCGATCGAGACCCGGCCGTCGACGCCACCGGACCGGTCGTACTCCGGCCGCTGGACGTCGCACGCCCAGCGGACGTCCTTGGCGGTCATCAGGCGGACGGCCTCCTCGACCGTCACCTTCTGCGCCGCCAGGTCACGGACCTGCTCGTCGTACGCGTCCGCGTCGGACAGCGCCTTCTGGAAGATGCTCGGGTTCGTGGTCACCCCGACCACGTGCTGCTCGGTGCGCATCTTGTCCAGCGAACCGCTGGTGAGGCGCACCCGGGAGAGATCGTCGAGCCACACCGCGACGCCCGCGGCGGAGAGCTCGGCCAGCCTGTCGGTCATGGTTTGTCTCCTCAGTTTCCGGTCTTGTGACCGGTGATCTCGCCAACCTTGGCCAGGCTGGCATTGGCCTTCGCAACGACGTTGTCGGCGGTGAAGCCGAACTGCTCGAACAGGATCTTCGCCGGGGCGCTGGCGCCGTAGTGCTCGATGCTGACCGCCTCGCCGGCGTCACCGAGGATGCGGTCCCAGCTCATCCGGATGCCGGCCTCGACGGAGACCCGGGCCTTCACCCCGTGCGGCAGGACCTGCTGCTGGTACGCGGTGTCCTGCTGGAAGAACCACTCCTGGCAGGGCATCGAGACGACGCGGGTCGGGGTGCCCTGGGCCTCCAGGCGCTCCTGCGCGGTCAGCGCGATCGACACCTCGGAGCCGCTGGCGATCAGGATGACCTGCGGGGTGCCGCTGGACGCCTCGGACAGGATGTAACCGCCCCGGAGGGTGCCCTCGGCCGACGCGTACTTCGAGCGGTCGATCGTCGGCAGGTTCTGCCGGGACAGCGCCAGCGCGGTCGGCCGGTCGGTGTGCTCGAGGGCGCCGCGCCAGGCCCACGCGGTCTCGTTGGCGTCGGCCGGGCGGACGACGTCGAGGCCGACGATGGCGCGCAGGGCGGTCAGCGTCTCGATCGGCTGGTGCGTCGGGCCGTCCTCGCCGAGACCGATCGAGTCGTGCGTCCACACGAAGATGACCGGCAGCTTCATCAGCGCGGAGAGGCGTACCGCGCCGCGCATGTAGTCGCTGAAGACCAGGAACGTGCCACCGTACGGACGGGTGCGCCCGTCCGCCGCGATGCCGTTGAGGATCGAGCCCATGCCGTGCTCGCGGATACCGAAGTGCAGGGTCCGGCCGTACTCGTGGCCGGGGAACTCCTTGGTCGCGTACTCCGCCGGGATGAACGACGGCTCACCCTTCATGGTGGTGTTGTTGCTCTCCGCCAGGTCGGCGGAGCCACCCCACAGCTCGGGCAGGACCGGGGCCAGCGCCTCCAGGATCTTGCCGGACGCGGCCCGGGTGGCCAGGCCCTTCTCGTCGGCCGGGAACTCGGGCAGCGCCTGGTGCCAGCCGTCCGGCAGGGTCTTGCTGGAGAGCCGGTCGAAGAGCGCCTTGGCCTCGGTGTTGCCGGTGGCCCAGGCGTCGAAGCCCTTCTGCCACTCTGCGCGGGCCGCCTTGCCCCGCTCGACGACCTGCTGCGCGTGCTTGACGACCTCGTCCTCGATGGCGAACGGCTCGTCGGCGAAGCCGAGCAGCTTCTTGGTGGCGGTGATCTCGTCGGCGCCCAGCGCAGAACCGTGGATCTTGCCGGTGTTCTGCTTCTTCGGCGCCGGCCAGCCGATGATCGTCTTGAGGACGATGAACGACGGCTTGTCGGTCACCGCCTTGGCGGCCTGGATCGCGTTCCAGAGCGCCTCGACGTCCTCCGCGTACTCACCCTCGCCGCGCCAGGCCACCGTCTGGACATGCCAGCCGTACGCCGCGTAGCGCGCGCCGACGTCCTCGTTCTTGGCGATCCGGGTGTCGTCCTCGATGGAGATCTCGTTGTCGTCGTAGATCACGACGAGGTTGCCGAGCTTCTGCACCGCGGCGATCGCGCTCGACTCGTGGCTCACGCCCTCCTCGATGTCGCCGTCCGAGGCGATCGAGTAGACGTAGTGGTCGAACGGCGACTGACCGGCCGCCGCCTCCGGGTCGAACAGGCCGCGCTGGCGACGCGCCGACATGGCCATGCCGACCGCGTTGCCGATGCCCTGGCCGAGCGGCCCGGTGGTGATCTCGACGCCGGGGGTGTGCCCGTACTCCGGGTGACCCGGGGTCAGGGAGTCCCACTGACGCAGTGACTTGAGGTCATCGAGCGACAGGCTGTAACCATTGAGGAACAACTGAATGTAGAGGGTGAGGCTGGAGTGACCACAGGACAACACGAAGCGGTCGCGTCCCGCCCACTCCGGATCCGTCGGGTCGTGCCGCATCACGCGGTTGAACAGCAGGTAGGCGGCCGGGGCCAGGCTCATGGCCGTACCGGGGTGGCCGTTGCCGGCCTTCTCCACGGCGTCCATGGCCAGCACCCGGGTCGTGTCCACCGCCTTGCGGTCGAGGTCGGACCAGTTGAGAGCGGGATCTGTGGCAGCCACGTCGGTTGTGCTCCTCGGGCAAAATTATGGAACCCTTTTCGGCTTGACCCTATCCAGTCGGGCTAAACACGTGCGCAGTGAACGCCTTAGGCACATACGCTGTGAGCGGACAGGCCGGTTCAGACGGTGTGACCGTCTGCACCCGTGCTGGGTGCGCCGAGCAGCGGAGACGGCTGCGCGTACGCTGTCCGGGCGGGCCGCCGGGTGGATCCCTGGTTACGGCCGCGAGTCGAAGCCGATGCCGGAAGGTGGCTGTCCGTGAGCATGATCACCGAGCGTCCCGTCCCCGGACGGCCGCCCGGCGTGGCGGAGCGTGCGCCACGTGTCGAAACTCGACGCAATCGGGCTGCGGTGTTCCGCGCCTATCTGGCTCTGACGAAGCCGGCGATCGTCGAGCTCCTGCTGGTCACCACCGTGCCGACGATGATGCTCGCGGCCGGCGGCTGGCCGGACCCGCTGACGTTCTTCGTGGTCCTGGTGGGTGGCGCCCTGGCGGGCGGCGCGGCGAGCGCGCTGAACTGCTACATCGACCGCGACATCGATCAGCTGATGCGGCGGACGAAACGGCGCCCGCTGCCGGCCCACGAGATGACCCCGCGGGCGGTGCTCGTCTTCGGTCTCACGCTCGCCGTGATCTCGATCGTGTTGATGGCGGCGTTCACCAACTGGCTGGCGACCGCGCTCACCGCGGCGTCGATCTTCTACTACGACGTCGTCTACACGATGTGGTTGAAGCGGCGAACCCCGGCGAACACCTTCTGGGGTGGCGTCTGCGGCGCGGCGCCGGTGATCATCGGCTGGGCCGCGGTGACCGGCACCATCGCCCCGATGGGATGGGCGCTTTTTGCGGTTGTCTTCTTTTGGCAGATGCCGCACTTCTATGCGCTCGCGGTGAAGTACAAGGACGACTATGCGCGGGCCGGCATTCCGATGCTGCCCGTCGTGCGCTCCATGGAGCGGGTGAACTTCGAGATCCTGATCTACACGGTGCTCACCGTGGCGGTGTCCCTGGTGGCCTGGCCGCTCGGGCTCGGACCGATCTACGGCGTCACCGCACTCGTGATGGGCGGCGTCTTCCTGGGCGAGGCGATCCGGCTGGTCTACCGGGCCAAGGTGGGCCGCCCGATCATGCCGATGCGGCTGTTCCACCTGTCGATCACGTACCTCACCGTGGTCTTCATGGCTGTCGCGGTTGACGCTCTGGTCTGACGGCGTCGCACAGGATGCCCGGATTGTGGTCAGTGTCAGTCACTGTCCGTCACTCGAAGGGTTGATTGTCGGGCGCAGCGCAATTCGGACGTTATCGGCGCATAACAATGCGTCATCCGTTGAAACGCGCAGGTAATTGGAGTCACAAAAAGGCGACGGAGGGCCCCCTAGCACAGGGCTGACTGCTTAGGCTTCGATCCATGGCAGAAGGTTCCGTTACGACACTGACCTCCGACATCAAGTCTTTCGCCGCCGAGCACGGCGGTGCGAAGGCGGTGGTGGAGTACGTCGGTAAGCGCGGCGCCCGCATCGTCCTCGTCGGTGAGGACGGCGAGTGGTCCGACCAGTTCGCCCAGGACACCAACCAGGCCCGCACGGCCTGCCAGCACGCCGGTGTCGAGGTGGAGAACGAGTGGGAGCGCGAGCTTCTCGAGCAGATGCGACCCAGCAACGACCTGTGGCGTTCCATGGCTCGCCGGAGCATGGCCCGCTAGTGAGTTCCGAATTTCGGGTGGCCCTGGTTACCTGCGCCACCTTTCCCGACCTCTGGGACGACGATCACCCCTTGCGTGACGCGCTGCGCGAGCGCGGGGTGATCGTCGAGGCGGTCCGCTGGGACGACGCCGACGCGGACTGGTCCCGGTACGACCTGACGGTCATCCGCTCCCCGTGGGACTATGTGGCCCGCCGCGACGCCTTCGTCGACTGGGCCCGCCGCGTGCCACGCCTGGCCAACCCGGCCGACATCATCGCGTGGAACACCGACAAGCGTTATCTGAGCGACCTCGCCGCGGCCGGCATCCCGGCCATCCCGACCGAGTTCATCGGCCCCGGTGAGACGTGGACGGCGCCGGCCGAGGGCGAGTGGGTGGTCAAGCCGACGATCAGCGCCGGCAGCCAGGACACCGGCCGCTACACGCTGCCGGCCCAGAGCGCTCTCGCCGAGGCCCACGTCGCGCGCCTCACCACCGCCGGCCGCACCGCGATGATCCAGCCGTACCTTGCCGCGGTCGACACGGCCGGCGAGACCGCCGTCCTCTGCACCCCTGACGCGGCCGGCGAGCTGACCTTCAGCCACGGCATCCGCAAGGGCGCCATGCTCAACGCCCCCGGCGAGGGCGCCAAGGACGCCGGCGACGAGAACATCAGCCCGCGCACCCCGTCACCCGCCGAGCTGGACCTCGCCGCACGCGTCCTGGCCGCGGTCCCCGGCGGTGCCAAGCGCCTCCTCTACGCCCGCGTCGACATGATTCCGGGCCCGGACGGCTCGCCGCTGCTCATCGAACTCGAGCTCACCGAGCCCTCGCTCTTCCTGCGCACCGCGCCCGGCGCCGCCGCCCGCCTGGCCGACGCCATCCTCACCCGCCTCTGACGCCCCACCCCGAGACAACTCGTCGGCCGTCGCGGTCGCGCGTCGGCCTGAATTCCACCCCCTCCCCGGTACGCGCGACGCCGCTCCGCCGACCTACACCGTCCCGCCGCACGACGCGATCACCAGCCCGCTCCAGGCCGCCCGGCGCCCGCCGGGCTCATGCAGGTGGCCGGCCGGGCCGCCCTTGGCCGGCCGTCGCGCAGTGCTTCTGCTCTCTCGGCAGCGCTCGCCGTCAGCCGCCACGCAGGGCTGACGCCGAGCGCTGCTTCGCGCCGCCGGAGGCGACGCTGGCGGTCAGCTGGTTTGCTCGGCTGACGCCGAGTGCTGCTTCGCGCCGGCGGAGGCGACATTGGCGGTCAGCTGGTTTGCTCGGCTGACGCCGAGTGCTGCTTCGCGCGGCGGGAGGCGACATTGGCGGTCAGCTGGTTTGCTCGGCTGACGCCGAGTGCTGCTTCGCGCCGGCGGAGGCGACGCTGGCGGTCAGCTGGTTTGCTCGGCTGACGCCGAGTGCTGCTTTGCGTCGCCAAGGAGCGGTCCGGGGTTGTGAGAGTGGGCGCCTGCATCAGCCCGGCGGCCGCCGGGCGGCCTGGAGCGGGCAAGTGATCGCGTCGTGCGGCGGGACGGTGTAGTTCGGCGGAGCGGCGTCGCGCGTACCGGAAAAGCGCTTGAGGAAGGTCTCGCTGTGCTCAGGCCGCGCTGACCGGCTCGGCCGGGTGAAGATCGTCGAGCGGCGCCGTAGGCGGCGTGGCCAGCAAGACGGGGCGTTCGCGCAGGGACCAGAGGACCGCGAGGGTGGAGGTCCAGACCAGGCCGGAGCCGAGCATGTGTGCGGCGACCAGGAGGACCGGCAGGTTGGTGAAGTACTGGACGAAGCCGATCACGCCCTGGCCGAGCTCGACGGCGATCAGTACGACGGCGGCGCGGATCGCGGTCGGGGGAGCGTTGACCGCGCGCAGGGCGAACCAGAGCGCGACGCTGAGGCCGATCAGCAGGAACACCAGGTCGGCGTGGATCTGCGAGACGGTTGCCGGGTCGAGGCCGTTGCGCTTGGCGTTCGCGTCGCCGGCGTGCGGGCCGCTGCCGGTGACCACGACGCCGGCCGCGATGACCGCGAAGCTGACCGTGGTGGTGATCCACGCCAGGTGGCGGATCGGGGCGGGCACCAGCCGGACCGGCTCGCCGTCGCCCTCGCCGGCGCGGCGCCACAGGGCGTAGCAGCCGGCGATCAGCGCGACGGAGAGGATGAAGTGCAGGCCGACCACCCACGGGTTGAGGTCGGTGAGCACCGTGATCCCGCCCACCACGCCCTGGCCGGGGATGCCGAGCGCGACCGCGACCGACAGCACGATCAGCGCCCGGCGGCGGGTCGCCAGCGCGGCCGCGAAGCAGGCGAAGGCGAGCGCGACCAGCACGAACGTCAGCAAGCGGTTGCCGAACTCGATCACACCGTGGATGCCCATCTCGGGTGTGGTCGTGTACGAGTCCTCGGTGCATCGCGGCCAGGTGGGACAGCCGAGGCCGGATTTGGTCAGCCGGACGGCCGCGCCGGTGACGATCAGGCCGACGTTGGCGATCAGGGACGCCAGGGCGAGCGGGCGCATGGCGGAGGCCAGACGGCTCAACGCGGAGGACTTCACGCGGCGAATCGTACGCGCGCCCCGGACCGGCGATTTCCGGAGCTCCGGTAACCGGTGTGGTGGATCACCGGGGATCGGTTTGCAGGGCCCTGGCGAAATACGTAACGTTGGCGTAGTGAAAAACGAGGTGCTGATCCAGATCGGCTCGGTGGCGTCCGCCACCGTGTCGGACGGGCGCACCCGTGACCGGGTCGCACAGCTGCTCCTGACGCGTGGCGCCACGACCGCCGCCGAGCTCGGGGCCGAGCTGGGGCTGAGCCCGGCCGCCATCCGCAAGCACCTCGACGCCATGCTCGCCGAGGACCTCGTGGAGACGCGCGAGCTGCGCAGCGACAAGCCCCGCGGCCGCGGCCGCCCGGCGAAGGCGTTCGTGCTCACCGCCGCCGGCCGCGAGGATCTGAACCCGCACCACTACGACGGCATCGCCACTGCCGCGCTGCGCTGGATCGCCGACAACCACGGTCCGGAGGCGGTGAGCGCGTTCGCCTCCGCCCAGGTCCAGGCGCTCGGGGATCGGCTGGCGGCGGCGCTGCGGTCGGCCGGTCACGATCCGATCGCCCGCGCGGAGGCGCTCGCTGAGGCGCTGACCGCGGAAGGCTACGCTGCCAGTGCGACCACGATCGCGTCCGGCGGGCAGCTGTGCCAGCATCACTGTCCGGTGGCTCACGTGGCTGCCGAGTTTCCTCAGCTGTGCGACGCCGAGACCGAAGTCATCTCGCGGCTCATCGGCACCCACGTGCAGCGTCTCGCCACCATCGCGCACGGCGACGGGGTGTGCACCACGCACATCCCGGCCTCGTCGGGCGCACCCACCGCAATCACGGTTAGGACAGATACATGACTGACCAGATCGTCACTCAGGAAGAGCACCTCGCCGCTCTTGGTCGGTATGAATACGGCTGGGCCGACGCCGACCACGCGGGCGCGACCGCCCAGCGCGGGCTGTCCGAAGCGGTGGTGCGCAACATCTCGGCGCTCAAGAGCGAGCCGCAGTGGATGCTCGACCTGCGCCTGAAGGGCCTGCGGCTGTTCGACCGCAAGCCCATGCCGAACTGGGGCGCCGACCTCACCGGCATCGACTTCCAGAACATCAAGTACTTCGTGCGTTCCACCGAGAAGCAGGCCGCTTCCTGGGAGGACCTGCCCGAGGACATCAAGGCGACGTACGACAAGCTCGGCATCCCCGAGGCGGAGAAGCAGCGCCTCGTCGCCGGTGTCGCCGCGCAGTACGAGTCGGAGGTCGTCTACCACGCGATCCGTGAGGACCTCGAGGCGCAGGGCGTCCTGTTCCTGGACACCGACACCGCGCTGAAGGAGCACGAAGAGCTCTTCAAGGAGTACTTCGGCACCGTCATCCCGGTCGGCGACAACAAGTTCGCCGCGCTGAACACCAGCGTGTGGTCCGGCGGGTCGTTCATCTACGTGCCGAAGGGCGTGCACGTGGACATCCCGCTGCAGGCCTACTTCCGGATCAACACGGAGAACATGGGCCAGTTCGAGCGGACCCTGATCATCGCCGACGAGGGCTCGTACGTGCACTACGTCGAGGGCTGCACCGCGCCGATCTACTCGTCCGACTCGCTGCACTCCGCGGTCGTCGAGATCGTCGTGAAGAAGAACGCCCGGGTGCGTTACACGACCATCCAGAACTGGTCGAACAACGTCTACAACCTGGTCACCAAGCGCGCCACCTGCGAAGAGGGCGCGACCATGGAGTGGGTCGACGGCAACATCGGCTCCAAGGTGACGATGAAGTACCCGGCCGTCTACATGACCGGCGCGCACGCCAAGGGCGAGGTTCTGTCGATCGCCATGGCCGGCGAGGGCCAGCACCAGGACTCCGGCGCCAAGATGGTGCATGCCGCGCCGCACACCTCCTCGACGATCATCTCGAAGTCGATCGCGCGGGGTGGCGGCCGGACGTCGTACCGGGGTCTGGTGCAGGTGCTCGAGGGCTCGTCGAACTCGAAGAGCACGGTCAAGTGCGACGCGCTCCTGGTCGACACGATCTCCCGGTCGGACACGTACCCGTACGTCGACATCCGCGAGGACGACGTGAACATGGGTCACGAGGCGACCGTCTCCAAGGTCAGCGAGGACCAGCTCTTCTACCTGATGAGCCGCGGCCTGACCGAGGACGAGGCGATGGCGATGATCGTGCGTGGCTTCATCGAGCCGATCGCCAAGGAGCTCCCGATGGAGTACGCGCTCGAGCTGAACCGCCTGATCGAGCTCCAGATGGAAGGGGCTGTGGGTTAATCACCCCGGCCATCTGTTGGTAAAGCGGACATAAGGAAGAAATGACTACCGAGGCCATCGCCCCGCCGAGCACCAAGTCGCAGGTGCTGCGCTCCTTCGACGTCACCGACTTCCCGGCCCTGAACGGGCTGGAGGAGGAGTGGCGCTTCACCCCGCTGAAGCGGCTGCGTGACCTGGTCAAGGCCACGTCGTTGACCGGCGCCGCGCCGTCCGTCGAGTACGGCGACCTGCCGGCCGGCGTGACGGTGACCTCCGCTGCTTCGGTGCAGGACGTGCTCACGCCGTTCGACCGGATCAGCGCCCTGGCCTACGGCTCGGCCGCCGGTGTCACCCTCATCGAGGTGGCGGCCGAGGCCGAGCTCGCCGAGCCCGCTGTCATCCGGCTGGTCGGCAAGGGCGGCGACGCGGCGGCCGCGCGCACCTACGTGAAGCTGGGCAACTTCGCCAAGGCGACGATCGTTCTGGAGCAGACCGGCTCGGTCACCCTCGCGGACAACATCGAGGTCGTGCTCGGCGACAGCGCCCAGCTGACCTTCGTGACGCTCGCCGAGTGGGACCGCGACGCCGTCCAAGCGCAGCACGTCAAGTTCCGGGTCGGCAAGGATGCCCGGGTCCAGCACGTGCAGGTCACTCTCGGCGGCGACCTGGTCCGGCAGTTCACCAGCGTGGAGTACGCGGGACGCGGCGGCGACGCCGAGCTCTGGGGTCTGTACTTCGCCGACTCCGGTCAGCACCACGAGCACCGCCAGCTGGTCGACCACAGCGTTCCGGACTGCCGCAGCTACGTGGGTTACCGCGGGGCGCTGCAGGGGGCGTCGGCGCACACCGTCTGGGTCGGCGACGTGCTGATCCGGGCGGCGGCGACCGGCACCGACACGTACGAGATCAACCGGAACCTGGTCCTGACCGACGGGGCGCGCGCCGACTCGGTGCCGAACCTGGAGATCGAGACCGGCGAGGTCGCCGGCGCCGGCCACGCGAGCGCGACCGGCCGTTTCGACGACGAGCAGCTGTTCTACCTGATGGCCCGCGGCATCCCCGAGGAGGAGGCCCGCAAGCTGGTGGTTCGCGGCTTCTTCGCCGAGCTGATCAACAAGATCCCGGTCGAGGAGCTCCGCGAGCGCCTGGGCGACGCGGTCGAGGCCCGGCTGGCCTCGTCAGGCTCATGACCTTCGAGTACGTCGGTCCGGTGACGGACGTGGCCAAGGGCACCGCTCTCCAGGTGGAGCTCGACAGCGGCATCGAGGTCGCGGTCGTGCACGCCGACGACGACAACTTCTACGCGGTCCGTGACGAGTGCAGTCACGCTTCCGTGGCGCTCTCCGAGGGGGAGGTGGACGGGTGCACGCTGGAGTGCTGGCTGCACGGCTCCCGCTTCGACCTGCGCACCGGTGAGCCTTCCGGACCGCCGGCCTTCTCGCCGGTGGCGACCTTCGCCGTCGAGATCCGCGACGGTGACATCTACGTTTCGACGACACCGAGTAATGGAGTAGAGCCGTGAGCACCCTGGAGATCCGCGACCTGCAGGTTTCGGTGAAGCTGCCCGAGGGCGAGCTGAAGCCGATCCTGTCCGGTGTCGACCTGACCGTGAAGGCCGGCGAGACCCACGCCATCATGGGCCCGAACGGCTCCGGCAAGTCGACCCTGGCCTACTCGATCGCGGGCCACCCGAAGTACGAGATCACCGGCGGAACGGTGCACCTCGACGGGGTGGACGTGCTCGAGCTGAGCGTGGACGAGCGCGCCCGGGCCGGTCTCTTCCTCGCCATGCAGTACCCGGTCGAGGTCCCCGGCGTCTCGGTGGCGAACTTCCTGCGGACCGCGAAGACCGCGATCGACGGCGAGGCGCCCAAGCTGCGTACCTGGGCCGGCGAGCTGCGGGGCGCCATGGAGAAGCTGCAGATGGACCCCGCGTTCGCCCAGCGCAACGTGAACGAGGGCTTCTCCGGCGGTGAGAAGAAGCGGCACGAGATCATGCAGCTCGAGCTGCTCAAGCCGAAGGTCGCGATCCTCGACGAGACCGACTCCGGCCTCGACATCGACGCCCTGCGCGTGGTCAGCGAGGGTGTGAACCGGGTTCGCGCGACCGGGACGACCGGCTTCCTCCTGATCACCCACTACACCCGGATCCTGCGCTACATCAAGCCGGACTTCGTGCACGTCTTCGTGGGCGGCAAGATCGTCCAGGAGGGTGGCCCGGAGCTCGCCGAGCAGCTCGAGGCCGAGGGTTACGAGAAGTTCCTGACCAAGGCCTGAGGGGTTTCCGATGAGCTTTGACGTCGAGCGGGTCCGCAAGGACTTCCCGATCTTCCAGCGTGAGGTCAACGGCCACCCGCTGGTCTACCTGGACAGCGCCAACACCTCGCAGAAACCGGTGCAGGTGCTCGACGTCATGCGCGCGCACCAGGAGCGGTACAACGGCAACGTGTCCCGCTCGGTGCACACACTCGGGACCGAGTCGACCGAGGCGTACGAAGGCGCCCGATCGAAGATCGCGTCCTTCATCGGCGCGGCGAGCCCGGACGAGGTGGTGTTCACCAAGAACTCCACCGAGGCGATCAACCTGGTCGCCCACTCGGCCGGGCAGCTGCTCCGGCTCGGGCCGGGGGACGAGATCGTGATCTCCGAGATGGAGCATCACTCGAACATCGTCCCCTGGCAGCTCCTCTGTGAGCGGACCGGCGCCACGCTGCGCTGGTTCGGCATCACCGACGAGGGCCGCCTCGACGAGTCTTCACTGGACTCGCTGATCACGCCGCGGACCAAGATCGTTTCGGTCGTGCACATGTCCAACGTGCTCGGCACGGTCAACGACGTGTCCCGGATCTCGGAGCGCGCGCACGAGGTCGGTGCGCTGGTGATGCTCGACTGCTCGCAATCCGTGCCGCACCTGCCGATCGATGTTTCGTCGCTCGGCGCCGACCTGATCGCGTTCACCGGGCACAAGATGCTCGGCCCGACCGGGATCGGCGTGCTCTGGGGCCGCTTCGAGCTGCTGTCGCAGCTGCCGCCGTTCCTGGCCGGCGGCTCGATGATCGAGACGGTCACGATGACCGGGACCACCTACGCCGCGCCGCCGGCGCGGTTCGAGGCCGGCACTCCGCCGATCACCGAGGCCATCGGCCTCGGCGCGGCCGTCGATTACCTCAGCGGGCTGGGCATGGAGGCGATCCACCAGCACGAACAGGACATCACACGGTACGCGCTGAGCACCCTTACCGCTGTCCCCGGCGTACGGATCTTCGGGCCCTCCTCGGTTGAAGGGCGCGGCGGCACGGTGTCGTTCGGCGTCGACGGGGTACATCCGCACGACGTGGGCCAGATTCTCGACGCGCTCGGAGTCGAGGTGCGGGTCGGCCACCACTGCGCGCGGCCGGTCTGCTCCCGCTTCAGCGTGCCGGCGATGACGCGGGCCTCGTTCTACCTCTACACGACCACGGACGAGATCGACGCCCTGGCGCGCGGTCTCGACCAGGTGCGGAAGGTGTTCGGCTGATGATGCTCGACGGTCTCTACCAGGAGATCATCCTCGACCACTACAAGAATCCGCACGGGCGGGGACTGCGGGACCCGTTCGACGGGGAGGCGCACCACGTCAACCCGACTTGCGGGGACGAGATCACCGTACGTGTCTCCACCGACTTGTCTGATATTTCGTACGATGGGCTGGGTTGTTCCATCAGCCAGGCCTCGGCGTCGGTCCTGCACGAGCTGTTGCAGGGGCGCGACCCGGCTTCCGCCGCGGAGATCCACCACGCGTTCGTGGAGCTGATGCAGAGCCGCGGCCAGATCGAGCCGGACGAGGCGGTGCTCGGCGACGGCATCGCGTTCGCCGGGGTCGCGAAATTCCCGGCCCGGGTCAAGTGCGCGCTGCTGCCGTGGATGGCGTTCAAGGACGCGGCGGCGCGTGCGGGCGTGGACGTGGGCGTGAGCCCGGAAGTGAAGGCATGATCGCTGCGTCAGCGACGGCCGGCAATGCTCGGCCGGCGCTGAGGCAGCTGCACCGAGTGCGACGGCATGCCCGAGGAGGCACAGCATGACTGACAAGACCGATACCGCTCAGACCGTGGCGACCGCCCCGGGCTCGGCCACCGACCCCTCCGTCGACGAGGTTCCGGCCTGGCTCGCCGCCGAGCGTGCCGAGGCCGCCGAGGGTGGCGAGCCGGTCGAGGTTCCGTCGGCCGCAGTCTCAGAGGCTGCCGTCTCGGAGTCTGCCGTGTCGGCGGCTGCCGTCTCGGAGGCCGCCATCTCGGCGGCCGCCTCCTCGGAGGCCGCCGACAAGCCCGCGGTCACCAAGAAGGCCTCCGTCGCCGACGTCGAAGAGGCGATGAAGGACGTCGTCGACCCCGAGCTCGGCATCAACGTGGTCGATTTGGGCCTGGTCTACGGCACCCACATCGACGACGACAACGTGGCCACCCTGGACATGACGCTGACCTCGGCGGCCTGCCCGCTGACCGACGTGATCGAGGACCAGACCCGGCAGGCGCTGACCACCGGCCCCGGCGGCGGACTGGTCCAGGACTTCCGGATCAACTGGGTCTGGCTGCCGCCGTGGGGCCCGGACAAGATCACCGACGACGGGCGCGAGCAGTTGCGCGCGCTGGGTTTCAACGTCTGATCGGTACGTCTAGAGGGCGGTGCGGGTTCAGCGCGCCGCCCTTTGTCGTACCCCGGTGGTAGAAACCGGGAATGAGCCCGATCCCGCCCTTCCCGGAGTTGTTGTCGCTGATCGTCGGCCGCTCGGCCGCCCTGCGCGACGCCGCCGCCGCAGCCCCCGACCGGAGCGTGCGCGTCCCCGGCTGTCCAGACTGGTCGCTGCACGACCTGGTCGCCCACCTCGGCGCGGTCCAGCGCTTCTGGGCCGTGACAGTCTCCCTGGCCGACGACTCCGCACCGCCCACGGTGGAGCAGCGGCCAGACCAGAGCCCGCACGGTGACCTGCTGGAGTGGTTCGAGGAGTCCACCCGGCTGTTGGTGACCGCTCTGCGGGCGGCCGGCCCTGACGCGCCGAGCTGGGCCTGGTGGGGCGCCTCCGGCGCGCCGCTGACCGCCGGGGCCGTCGCCCGGCACCAGGTGCAGGAGGCGGCCGTGCACGCGTTCGACGCCCAGGAGGCGCTGGGCAAGCCGGAGCCGCTGCCGGCCGCCGTCGCGGTCGACGGCGTGGCCGAGTTCCTGTCCGTCGGTCTCGGCTCGCTCGGGGCCTGGCCACACCGCCCAGCCCGGGTGCAGCTCCAGGCGATCGAGGGCCCGTCATGGACGGTCGACCTGTCCCCCACGGGCGCCCTCGCCGACCCAGCCGCAAGCGGCGCACCGGTCACCCGCATCCAGGGCACAGCGAGCGAGCTGGTGCTCGTGCTGTACCGCCGCATTGCCCTGGACGAGGTGCGAATCGACGGCGACCGCGCCGTCGCCGAGCAGCTCCGAGAGTGGAGCAAGATGGATTGATCCCCCGTCAGGGCTTCTGAGCCTCTCTTGCCAGCTCGGTTGGTGGCGCTGCCCTTTGCCAGCTCGCGGTCGGTGGGGGCTGCCCATTGCCGAGTCAGCGTTGGCCACGGCGCCCTCGTCATCTTGGGTTAGTGGCGCCCGGTCAGCTTGGGTTGGTGGCGCCCGGTCAGCTTGGGTTGGTGGCGGCGCGCTCGTCAGCGCCGGTTCGTGGCGCTGTCCGTTGTCAGCTTCGGTTCGTGGCGCTGTCCCTTGTCAGCTCGGGTTTGCGAGGAAGGAGACGAGCAAGGCGTTGGTGAGGTCGGGACGCTCCAGGCTGGGCAGGTGGCCGGCCCAGTCCAGATGCAGGTGGCGGGCGTGTGGCAGCACCCCGGCCAGATGAACCGCGATCTCCTCGAAGTCCGGCAGGTCATGCGCCCCGGATACGACCAGCGCCGGCGCGACGATCGAGCTGAGATCCACCCCGCCGTCCTCCGTGGCGCCTTGCTGCGCGTCGGCCTCCGCCTCCGCGGTGGGCTGCGAAGTGGCGAGCTCGGCATTCGCGGCGAGCTGCCGGTCGGTGGCGGATTGGGCCGGAGCCAGCTCAGCTTTCTCGGCCGGCTCAGCGGTGGTGGCGGCCTGTGCATGCGCGGCCTGTTCATGCACGGCCTGTGCATGCGCGGCCTGTGCCTGTGCTGCCTCTGCCTCTGCAGCTTGTGCTTGCGCGCCCTGAGCCGGTGCCGGTGCCGGTGCCTTTGCCTGTGCCTGTGCCTGCGCCTGTGCAGACTCTGCCTCTGCTTGGGCTTGCGCGACCTCCGACTGTGCGGCCGTTGCGTCTACGGCGAGCTGGACCTCGAAGGCGTGGCGCTGCATCATGCGGACCTTGGACCGGGTTGCTTCGTCTGCTTCCGGGCCGAGCCAGAGGTTGACGTTGAGTTCGGTGGCACCGGCAACGTCGCCGGCCTCCAGCAGGGCGTCCTCCTGGGCACCGAACTTTCGCAGCTCGACGCTCGGCTCGTGCCCACGCATCGCGGAGCAGAGCAACGCCAGCGCGCTGACTCGGGCCGGCCACCGCGCGGCGAACTCGAGCGCCACCCGGCCGCCGCCGGAGGCGCCGACCACCGCCAGGCGTTCGATGCCGAGCGAGTCGAGCAGGTCGGCGACGTCCTGCACGTTGTCGAAGGGGCCGTCGGGAACCGGCGAATCGCCGTACCCGCTCAGGTCGCAGCGGACCACCTGGTAGCCGGCGCCGGTCAGGGCGGGCATCTGCGGATCCCACATGTGCCGGTCGCAAACGGTCGAGTGCAGGAGAAGCACGGCCGGCCCGTGGCCGGATACGTCATAAGCAAGAGTCATCGAGGCGACCGTAGCCAGCCGCCTGCGACTCTGCACCAAGTTTTCGCCGGGCCCGGACCGACCAGCCGAGCCCGGCCCGACCAGCCGAGCCCGGCCCGACCAGCTGAACCCGGCCCGGCCAGCCGAGCCCGGCATTGCATCCGTGCCCGAAGTGCAGCTCGAGCCGGCCGAGCCCGGCGTGCCTTCGGTGCCCAAACCCAGCCCGATCCGGCCCGACTCGCTGTGGACGGTTCATCCGCTGCGTTATTCGCGGACAGTTTGCGCAGCTCAGTGCATCAATGTGCCAACCCATGGGCGCTGATTGGCGAAGCCTGGATAGATGGAGGGCATGGCCGACGAGATTGCTGTACCGCAGTTGCCCTGCGCTTCTATCGATGTGATGGCCGAGTTCTACACGGCGCTCGGTTTTCGGACCACCTACCGGCAGACCCGGCCGAATCCCTATATCGCGATGCAGAGGGAAGACCTGCATCTGGGCTTCTTCGGCATGCCGGAGTTCGAGCCGGAGAATTCCTACAGCACCTGTGTGGTGCTGGTCAAAGACATCGAGGGTCTGCATCGGGCGTTCGCGGAGGGATTGCGCGAGCGGTTCGGGCGGGTGCCGTTGGCGGGGATTCCGCGGATGACGCGGCCGCGGGCCAGGAAGAACAACGGGGGTGTGACCGGGTTCAGCGTGGTGGATCCGGGTGGGAACTGGATCCGGATCAGCGCGCTGCGGCCGGTGGCGGCGCCGGAGCAGGGTGGGCGGTTGGCCTCCGCGATGGAGAACGCGGTGGTGCTGGCCGATTCGAAGGGCGATCACCAGCAGGCGGCTCGCATCCTGGACGCCTCGCTGCGCAAGGCCGGGCCGGACGAGGATCCGGTGGTGCTGGTCGAGGTGATGGCTTACCGGGCTGAGCTCGCGGTGACCCTGGACGACCCGGACACGGCCCGGGCGGTGCTGAAGCGGGCAGGCGAGGTCGAGCTGGACCCGGACCAGCGGGAACGAGCCGCCGAAGCGCTGGCCCAGGCCGAAGAACTCGCGGCGGGCCTGCGCTGACAGCGGGCCGGACCGGCAGGAGCCCGGCGAGTGGGCCGGACCGGTAGGGGCCCGGCAAGCGGGCCGGACCGGCAGGAGCCCGGCGAGTGGGCCGGACCGGTAGGGCCCGGCGAGTGGGCCGGACCGGTAGGGGCCCGGCGACTGGGGCCGGACCAGCAGGAGGCCGGCGAATTCGCCGGACTGGCAGGGAGCCGACGTTGAAGGCGGTCAGACAGGCACGACCGCCTTGCTCGGGGTGACCTCGGCCTTGTGCCGGTCCAAGGCCTGCCACGCGGGGAAGAGGAACGGCGCCACGGTGACCAGCAGATAGCCGATCGCGGCCAGCAGGGCGGCCGTGTGCAGGCCGAGCCGCTCGGTGGCCCAGCCGCCCAGGACGCTGCCGAACGGGATGCCGGCCCAGGAGACGGCGATCAGGACGCTCATCACCCGGCCCTGCATGTGCACGGGGATGCGCCGGTAGACCGCGGCCAGCAGGATCGGGTTGACCGTGGACATCAGCGCGCCGGCGAGTGCTGCGGTGGCGAGCACAATCCAGACCTGGTCGGTCAGGGCCAGCGCGATCAGTTGCGCCGGGCCGCCGAGGAAGAAGCAGATGCTGAAGGTACGGCGCCGGGGCAGGCGTGGCGACAGGATGGCGTAAAGAATGTTCCCGGCGACCGCGCCCAGCCCGAAAGCCGTTCCGACCACCCCCAAGGCGGCTGCCCCGTGCGAGCCGTCGCGGACCCAGACCGGTACGAACACCGTGGCGAACGCCTGGTCGAACATGTTCGTCATGAACAGCATCGACATGATGCCGAGGATCAACCGGTCCCCGCGGACGTAACGGAAACCGTTTCGCAGCGCGGCCGCGTACCCCGGCTCTTCTTCCGGACCGGCCGCCGCACCGGCCGAACCGGCCCGGACCAGGCCGGCCAGCAGCAGTGCGCAGAGTCCGAAGGACGCGGCGTCGAAGAGCAGCACGGTCGCCGGGCCGAAGGTCGCGATCAGGACGCCGGCCAGCGGCAGGCCGATCAGCGTCGACGCGCGCGACATGCCGTCGTAGAGCGTGGTGCCGCGTTCGGTGGAGAGGCCGGCGGCCGCGATGGTGCGCGGCAGCAGCGCGCGTTTCGCCGCGTCGCCGATTCCGCGCAGTGCGCCGACCAGGGCGATCAGGGCCAGTAGAAGCCCGAGCGAGACGTTCTGGCAGAAGGCGAGGACGGGGATGCCGGCGACGGCGAACACCGACGCCGTGTCGGCGGCGATCGCGGTGGGCCGCGGGCCGACCCGGTCGACGATCGGCCCGCCGAGCAGACCGGCCAGAACGTACGGCAGCATCTCGGCGAACCCGGCCAGCCCGGCGTGCAGGGCGGAGTCGGTGGTGGTGAGCACCAGCCAGGGGAGTGCCACGAAGGTGATCCGGCTGCCGAGCATGGAGATGGCCTCGGCCGTGAGCAGAGCGGCCAGTTGGCGGTTCGGGGGAACCATCCCTGATCAGGCCGGGGGTAGATGGTCGATGACGTTGTACCGGTCCAGCACGAGGGTGCCGGACGAGCCGTCGAAGCGGCTGATCGACGCGTTGCGCACGCTGCCCGCCTCGGCCTCCACCGCCAGCACGTCGTCCCAGGCCAGCTGCTCGATGACGGCCCGCATCATCAGCACCACCGCGTCGTGCGCCACCACGATCACCCGACGGTCGGCGTGGTCGCGGTGCAGGTCGTCCAGAAAGGACTTCAGGCGTACCGCGATGTCGGCGAAGGACTCACCGCCCGGTGGCGCGTAGTTGTACTCGCCCGCATCGGCCCGCCGCCCCGCCTCGTCCGGGAACCTGGCCTGGACCGCCGCCCGGGTCAGCAGTTCCAGCTCGCCCATCAGCCGGTCCACGAGCCGGTCGTCGGTGTGCGGTTCCGGCCATCTCAACCCCGACGACTCGGCCGCTATCCGCCAGGTCTCGCGCGCCCGCAGGTACGGCGAGGTGATCACCACTTCTGGGCGGTGCTCCTCGGGCAGCGCAGCCAGCCACGTACCGAGCGCCTTGGCCTGCTCCTCCCCGGTCTCGGTCAGTGGCACCTCCGCGTCCCGGCCGCTGACCTCCACCTCCAGCAGGTTCTCCGCGTCCGCGGCAGGGAAGGCGACGTTGGCCAGGCTCTGCCCGTGCCGGACCAGAATCAGTTCCGCGACCATGATCGGACCCTATCGAGAGGGGACGCCGTCGGTCACGCTTCGAGTTCGACAAGGAGCACGATGTGATCAATATCCGGCAGAATATTGAGTAGCCGGAGAACGACCGGAACACCATGATGGCGGCGTGACCAAGCTGAAGCCGTACCCCGCTGTCTCTGTCGCTGTGGCCGATCGGGCCGCCGCGCGACAGCAGACGGCCGCCTGCCGGACGGCGGTTCCACAGCAGCGGTCATGAACGCGGCGTTTCTGGCCGGCGTGGTCGCCGGCTACGGCATCGCTGTGCCCGTCGGCGCCATCGCCGTGCTGATCGCAGGGCTCAGCGCCCGCATCTCGCTGCGAGTCGGCGCTGCCGCAGGGCTGGGCGCCGCCACCGCAGACGGGCTCTACGCGCTGGTCGCGGTGGCCGGCGGGGCAGCCGTCGCCGGCGCCATCGCACCGATCGCCGAGCCGCTGCGCTGGGTCGGCGCCGTGGTCCTGCTCGGCCTGGCCGGCTGGACCACCTGGGGTGCGCTGCGCCACCGCACGGTGACCGAGCGGTCCGAGCGGCCGACCACGCCGCTGCGCGCCTACGCCGGGATCCTCGGCCTCACGCTGCTCAACCCGGCGACCGTGATCTATTTCGCCGCGCTGGTCCTCGGCAACGGGGGCGCCGGTGGTGGCGTGTGGTTCGTGGTCGGCGCGTTCCTCGCGTCGGCGAGCTGGCAGCTGCTGATCGCCGGCGGTGGCTCGCTGATCGGCCGCCTGCTCACCGGCGAGCGCGGTCGCCTGATCACCGCACTGGTTTCCAGCGCCGTGATCGCTGTCCTCGCGGTCGTCATGCTCCTATAGGTGCTTGGCGGCCTCCCGGACGGAAAGCGGTGACAGCCGCCCACCCTGCTCGGCGAGATATGCCCGGACCGCCTCCGGATCGGTCCGGGCATAGTGCCGCAGAGCCCAGCCGATCGCCTTGCGGACGAAGAAGTCGGGGTGGCCGGCCTGAGCGGTGCAGTATCCGAACAGGCGGTCGGTGTCGGTGTCCTTCCCGTAGTGCAGCTGGTGCAGGATCGCCGTCCGCACCAGCCACATATCTTCTTCGCGGGACCACTCGTCCATCCGGCTCCGCAGGGTGGGATGCCGGGTCACCAGGGCGCCGGTCACCCGGGTGGCGAGCGGGTCCACAGTGTCCCACCAGGACTTCGTGGTGATCAGCTCGGCGACGGTGGACAGGAAACCGGGCCCGGCGATGCGGCCGTGGGCGATCAGGTAGTCGCACGCGAAGTGCTGGAACTCCCGCTCGTCACGGGCCCAGCAGGCGACCGCGACCTCGCGCAGGTCGGCCTCGGCCGGCTTGGGCAGGCCGGCCAGCGCGGTGCGGGCCAGCGAGCGCCGGGCCGGCGCGGCAAGGCCGAGAAACGGGAACTGACCCCTCATGTACGCCGCCGCGCCCGCGGCACGCACCGGATCCCGCCCGCCCTCGAAGGCCGCGGTGAGCCGCTCCATCAGGATCCCGGTGAGGTCGCTCATGGCACGGATCCTGCCACCGTAGTGTGACAAGAATGGGCGAACGAGCGGCCGCCGGCGGCGGGAAGTGGGTGGATGTCGCTCCTGAGCGGCTGCCCCGATGGCTGGAGAACTTCGCGACGCGGCACGGGGCGTACACCGAAGAGGGGTTGACCTTGACCGCCGCGGACGGTGCGTCGGCGACGCTGCATGCGCCACCCGGCGCCGGTCCGGCCGCGACGGTGGCCGAGCTGATCAGCGAGGCCCGGAAGCCGCGCCGGCTGGGGTTGTTGCTGGCCCGCAAGGGCGCGGTCGCGGTCGGCGTCGCCGACGGCGAGAAACTGATCTCGTCCAAGGTGGACACGCATTACGTGCAGGGACGGACGGCGGCGGGTGGCTGGTCGCAGCAGCGCTTCGCGCGCCGCCGGGACAATCAGGCCAAAGCGGCCGCTGCGGACGGCGCCGGCATCGTGGGACGTCTGTTGCTTCCCGAGGTACGCACGATGGCCGCGCTTGTCACCGGCGGTGATCGTACGGCCGTCGACGCCATCCTCGCGGCTCCTCAGCTGGCGGCGGTGGCCGCGTTGCGTACCGGGCGGCTGCTGGACGTGCCCGAGCCGCGGCATGCGGTGCTGGTCACCGCGGTGGCCGCGGCTCGTGCGGTCCCGATCCTGATCCGCGAGCCCTAGGTAACCGCGCCCGCCCTGAAGGTGTCGCACTGCTTCGGGTCGCCGGACTCGTAGCCGACCCGGAACCACTGCTGCCGCTGGGCGGCCGTGCCGTGGGTGAACTGCTCGGGGTCGACCTTGCCGCCGCCGCGCTGCTGGAGGGTGTCGTCGCCGATCTGGCCGGCGGCCTGGATGCCCTCCTGGATGTCCTGGTCGGTGAGGCTCTTGAAGATCTTGTCGCCGTCCTGGTCGGTGGTGTTCGCCGCGGCGTTGGCCCACGCGCCGGCATAGCAGTCGGCCTGCAGCTCGAGCTTGACCGACTCCTGGTTCGCCGAGTCCGGGTCGCGCTGCTGGCGGCGGCGCATCTCCGCCTCGGTGCCGAGGACGTCCTGCACGTGGTGGCCGTACTCGTGGGCGAGCACGTAGGGCTGGGCGAACTCGCCCGGCGCGCCGAGTTGCTTGGAGAGCACCTCGTAGAAGGAGAGGTCGATGTACACCGCGTCGTCGGCGGGGCAGTAGAACGGTCCGACACCGGAGTCGGCGGCGCCGCAGGCGGTGTTCACGCCGCCCTCGAAGAGGTTCGTGTCGGCCGGCTGGTACTGCTCACCGAAGGACTTCGGCAGCTGGTCCCGCCAGTAGGCCTGGATCGAGTTGACGTAGAGAACGTTGCGGCATTTCAGGTTCTGCAGAGCGTTGGGCTGCTCACACTCGGCCAGCTGGGAGCTCGGTGCGCTGCTCTCCCCGCCGCCGCCCATGGTGTTGATCCCGAAATAGCCGCCGACCAGCGCGATCACCAGGGTGACGACGAGGCCGGCCAGGCCACCGCCGCCAATCGGGAGGCCACCGATGCCGCCGCCACCGCGGCCGCGATCGTTGACCTGACTGGTGTCGATGTCGGCGCGTTCGTTCAGTTCCATGTCGTCCTGCCTTCGCCACGGTTGCCCGCCGTGTACCCGTTGATCTTGTGAATTAATCGAGTGGGAGCTCGGTGGGGCCGCCCGGTAGGATGGCCGGGTGCTGCTCTGCGAAGGCTGACCTGCCCCGGCGCCGACCATCCCGCCTGATGGCCGGCGCTTTACTGCGCCCTGAGTCAGCCCGATCACCGAGAGCGAGAACGTCATGATCACCGCCACCGGACTGGAACTTCGCGCCGGCGCGCGCATCCTGATCTCCCCGACCACCCTGCGGGTGCAGCCCGGCGACCGGATCGGCCTGGTCGGCCGCAACGGCGCCGGCAAGACCACCACGTTGAAGGTGCTGGCCGGCGAGGGGATTCCGTACGCGGGAACTGTCGAACGGACCAGCGAGATCGGCTACCTCCCGCAGGACCCGCGCACCGGCGATTTGAACGTGACCGGCCGCGACCGGGTGCTGTCCGCCCGCGGGCTGGACGCGATCCTCGCCGAGATGCAGAAACTCGAGGTGCAGCTCGAGGAGAGCAGCGACGAGAAGCTGGTCCGGCGCTACGGCCAGCTGGAGGACCAGTTCTCCGCGTTGGGCGGATACGGCGCCGAGGCCGAGGCCGCCCGGATCTGCGCGAACCTGGGTCTGCCCGACCGGGCCCTGGCCCAGACCATCGGCACCCTGTCCGGCGGTCAGCGCCGCCGGATCGAGCTGGCCCGCATCCTGTTCGCCAACTCCGGGCAGAACGGCAAGGGCATCCTGCTGCTCGACGAGCCGACGAACCACCTGGACCAGGACTCGATCGCCTGGCTGCGCGGGTACATGGCGCAGCACAAGGGCGGCCTCATCGTGATCAGCCACGACGTCGAGCTGCTCGACGCCGCGGTCAACAAGGTCTGGTATCTGGACGCGAACCGCGCGGTCGTCGACATGTACAACATGGGCTGGAAGACGTACCTCGAAGCGCGCGAGACCGACGAGCGCCGCCGCCGCCGCGAGCGCGCCAACGCGGAGAAGAAGGCCGGCGCCCTGATGGCCCAGGCGGACAAGATGCGCGCCAAGGCCACCAAGACGGTCGCCGCGCAGAACATGGCGCGTCGTGCCGAGAAGCTGCTCGGTGGGCTGGAGGAGACCCGCGCCTCGGACAAGGTGGCGAAGGTCCGGTTCCCCAGCCCGGCGCCCTGCGGCAAGACCCCGCTGACCGCGAGCGGCCTGTCGAAGTCGTACGGGTCGTTGGAGATCTTCACCGACGTCGATGTGGCGGTGGACCGCGGTTCCCGGGTGGCCATCCTCGGCCTGAACGGCGCCGGCAAGACGACTCTGCTGCGCATGCTCGGCGGCCTGCTCGAGCCGGACACCGGTGAGGTGCGGCCGGGGCACGGGCTGCGGATCGGCTACTACGCGCAGGAGCACGAGACGCTGGACGTGGACCGCACGATCCTGGAGCACATGCGCAGCGCCGGGTCGGAGCAGACCGACACCGAGCTGCGGAAGATCCTGGGCGCGTTCCTCTTCTCGGGTGACGACGTGGACAAGCCGGCCGGTGTGCTCTCCGGTGGCGAGAAGACCCGGCTGGCCCTGGCCACCCTGGTCTGCTCGGGTGCCAACGTGCTGCTGCTGGACGAGCCGACCAACAACCTGGACCCGGTGAGCCGCGAGCAGGTGCTCGACGCCATCGCCAACTACCCGGGCGCGATTGTGCTGGTCACGCACGACGCCGGCTGCGTGCAGGCGCTCAAGCCGGACCGCGCGATCCTGCTGCCGGACGGCGACGAGGACGCGTGGAGCGACGACCTCCTGGAGCTTGTCGAGCTCGCTTGAACCTGCGCAACACGCCCGATCATCGGGATCGGCAGTTGTCAACTGGTGCCCACACAGACAGTGCGATGTTCGGGCGTTTGCGGGCAGGTCGGGCGCGATTGCCCTAGCGGGCCGCTAACCCCTCGGAGCGATCTCGTCACTCTCCGAAGCGGTCATCGTCTTCACCTGCGGGTTGCCTCGATCGAGTGTTTCCGCAGGTGATCGATGGTCTTGGCGGAGCGGGTGCCCGACACCGGGTGGGCGGGAATTGCCGCACAGTGTGCTGTCGACAAACTGTCTGACATTGATGCCCGTGGTAACCGTCAAGTTCCTGACAGTAATAAATGGGCACGTTCACGCGTGCCGGATGCCTGGCGCATGATCGTTCGAGACGGTGTAATAGGTGGGACCGTATCTGACCGCACTGTCTGCGACGTGAGGATTCAAGATGGCAGCCACTGGCACAGCTACCAGTACTGAGAAGGGTCGTCGAATCGTCGGTAGCGAGCGGCAGTCGCTCGCCAAGGACCTGGTGAAGCGATACACCTCCGGCGAGAGCATCCGCGCGCTGGCCGCTTCCACCGGACGGTCCTACGGATTCGTCCACCGGGTGCTCACCGAATCGGGCGTTCAGTTGCGCCAGCGTGGCGGCGCCCGCCGCCGCAAGAAGGCGTGACGGCCGCCGACGCCGGACCGGTAAGCACCGACGAGGTAGGCGTTCGCTACGAACAGGACGGGCCGGTTGCGACGGTGACGTTGTGCCGGCCCGACGTTCTCAATGCCCAGACTCCGGCCATGTGGACGGAGCTCGGCAACATTTCACGGAAATTAGCGGGTGACGTCCGCGTCGTCATTGTCCGGGCCGAGGGGCGCGCGTTTTCCGCCGGCCTGGATCTGTCGGTGGCGCGTGGCGACGGCGATTCTTCGCTGTCCCGGCTGGCACAGTTGTCTGCCGCTGAGTGTGCGGATCAGATTGCTGTGTTCCAGACCGCGTTCACCTGGTTGCGGAGTCCGTCCATTGTGACGATCGCCGCGGTGCAAGGACACGCGATCGGCGCCGGCTTCCAACTCGCGCTGAACTGCGACATGCGTGTTCTCGCCGACGATGCGCGATTCTCGATGGCTGAGGTGACCCTCGGCCTGGTGCCCGATCTGGGCGGGACGAAACGGCTCACCGAGCTGGTCGGCCCGTCCCGGGCGCTGGAGATCTGCGTGACCGGCCGGCGGATCTCCGCGGACGAGGCGGACCGGATCGGTCTCGCCACCGCGGTGGTCCCGCGGGCCGAGTTGGACGCGGCGGTCGCCGATCTGACCGCGGCGGTGCTCGCCGGTGACCCCGGCGCGGTCGCCGAGATCAAGGCCCTGCTCACCGGTGCGCCCGCCCGGTCGTACGCGGAGCAGGACCGGGCCGAGCGTGAGGCCCAGACCCGTCGGCTCAGCGATCTGCTGGGCAGCGGGGAGTAGCGTCCCGACCTCCCGGGTTGTTGTCGTACCCACGAGGCAGACTTTGTGCTGTCCGTCGGCGACGTCCCGGGAGGTGGCGCATGTCCATGCCGAGCTGGAGCGTGCTGCGCTCGATCCAGAACGCTGATCGGGTGCGGGAGCACCAGGTCCGGCGCGGCACGGCCCGGCGGATCACGAGGTTCGCCCGGCCCTATCGGCGTGACATCGCGGTCTTCCTGGTGACCGTGGTCATCGCGGCCGGCATCGGGGTCGCCACCCCGTTGCTCGCCGGGCAGGTGATCAACGCGATCACCGGCGGTGGGCCGGACGCGGGTGGCACGGTGGTGCGCCTCGCCCTGCTGATCGCCGGTCTCGCCGTCGCCGACGCGCTGCTGTCACTCGCCCAGCGGTGGTATTCGGCGCGGATCGGCGAGGGGATCATCCTCGACCTGCGCACCCGGGTCTACGACCACGTGCAGCGCATGCCGTTGCAGTTCTTCACGCGGACACAGACCGGCGCCCTGGTGAGCCGGCTCAACAACGACGTGGTCGGCGCACAGCGGGCCTTCACCTCGACGCTGTCCGGCGTGCTGAGCAACGTCATCCAGCTGGTGCTCACCGCGGTGGTGATGTTCACCCTGTCCTGGCCGATCACCGTGCTGTCGCTGGTGCTATTGCCGGTCTTCATCATCCCGGCCCGCCGGGTCGGCAAGCGGCTCGCGGAGATCACCCGCGAGTCGTACAACTTGGACGCGAAGATGAACGCGACCATGACCGAGCGGTTCAACGTCTCCGGCGCGCTGCTGGTCAAGCTCTTCGGCCGACCCGACGTGGAGGCCGGCCGGTTCGGTGACCGCGCCGCCCGGGTCCGCGACATCGGCGTCCAGCAGGCGATGTACTCGCGGACCTTCTTCGTGGCGATGCTGCTGGTCGCCTCTCTCGCACAGGCGCTGACCTACGGTCTGGGCGGCTGGCTGGCCGTCCGCGGCGAGGTCTCGGCCGGCACCGTCGTCACCCTCGCCCTGCTGCTCACCCGGCTGTATGGTCCGCTCACCGCGCTGAGCAACGTGCGGGTCGACGTGATGAGTGCGCTGGTCTCCTTCGACCGGGTCTTCGAGGTGCTCGACCTGAAACCCGGGATCGTCGAGAAACCGGACGCCACCGCCATCCCGGCAGGCTCCGGCCGCGTCGAGTTCCGCGACGTCCGGTTCCGCTATCCGAGCGCCGACGAGGTCTCGCTCGCCACCCTGGAGGACGTCGTCGCGCTGGACCGGCGGGAGAACCCACCGGTCCTCGACGGGCTCGACTTCGCCGTCGAGCCCGGTCAGATGGTGGCCCTGGTCGGCCCGTCCGGCGCGGGCAAGTCCACCACCTCGATGCTGGTCTCCCGGGTGTACGACGTGACCGACGGCGCGGTGCTGATCGGCGGCGTCGACGTGCGGGACGCGACTCTCGACTCGCTACGGGACACGGTCGGCGTCGTTACCCAGGACTCCCACCTGTTCCACGAGAGCATCGCCGAGAACCTTCGGTATGCACGACCAGGCGCCACCGAGGAACAGATGTGGGACGCCCTCGCCAAAGCGCGTATCGCCGGGCTGGTCCGGGCGCTGCCCGACGGGCTGGACACGGTGGTGGGAGAGCGTGGCTACCGGTTCTCCGGCGGTGAGAAGCAGCGCATCGCGATCGCCCGGCTACTGCTCAAACAGCCGTCGATCGTGGTCCTGGACGAGGCCACCGCCCACCTGGACAGCGAGTCCGAGGCGGCGGTGCAGCGGGCTCTGGCCGAGGCGCTGCGCGGCCGGACCGCTCTGGTGATCGCGCACCGGCTCTCCACGATCCGCGACGCCGACCTGATCCTGGTGCTGGACGAGGGCCGGATCGTCGAGCGCGGCCGGCACGAGGACCTGGTGGAGGCCGGCGGTCTCTACAGCGAGCTGTACCGGACGCAGTTCGCGGCGAGCCCCCCGCGGTACGAGGACGAGGTCGAGATCGTCACCCTGCCCCCGGCTACCGTGGAGCCGTGATGGAGTTCCTGGTCCTGATCGTGGTGGTGGCGCTGCTGCTGACCGCGTTGATGCGGTTCGCGGTCTGGGCCCGGCGCAAAGGCATCGGCGGGGGCATCATGGGGCCGATCGACGAGGCCTGGCATCCGTCGGCCGACCGGTTCCGCCGGGAGACCGCCGTGCATGAGCAGCGCGTGCTGCCACCCCGTCCCGGCGACGACCGGTACCGCGAAATGAGCTAGCCGAGGTCGCGGACCGGTAGTGGGGTGGCGCTGTCTGCTGCTGTGCCGTATCGGCCGGCCAGTGGCTTCGCGCTCAGGCCGTGGGCGAAGACGCTGATCAGGACGGTCATGCCGATCACTGCGACGGCCTGGTCGGCGGGCTCCTCCAGGGACTCGGCGGCGAGCAGGGCGAAGATGATCGAGGCCAGGCCGCGGGGACCGAACCAGCCGATGAAGCCCACGGTTGATGCGGGCAGGCCGCTGCCGAGCAGGACCAGTGCTACCGGGAGCATCCGTACCAGGGTGAGGCTGAGGACTGCGTAGACGACGACCTGCCAGCTGATGTGCCCGAAGACGACCGGTACCGCTACTGCGCCGAACACCAGCCAGGTCAGCAGCGACACCAGTCCGGCGGTCTGCTCGACGTAGAAGACCTCCCGGACACCGCCCCGACCGGCGGCCCGGCCGAACGCGATGCCGGCGACGAACGCGGCCACGAAACCGTTGCCGCCGAGGGACAGGGTTCCGGCGTACACGGCGAGGGCCAGTGCCAGCACGCCGGGGCCGGCGAAATCCTCGGACGCCCAGCCGCGATGCCGGGCGGTTCGCATCGCCCGGCCGCCGGCCAGCCCGGCAGCGATGCCGACCGCGATACCGATCGCCAGGTCGATCAGGGCCGCTCCCGGGGTGGCGGCCTCTCCCAGGCCGTGCGCGGTTGCGGCACCCGCGATCGCGAGCGTCACCACCGGGGTGGCGATGCCGTCGTTCAGGCCACTCTCCACATTGAGCACCCGGCGGACCCGCTCCGGCACCGCCGGGTCGGTCATCACCGCGGCGCCCAGGGCGGCATCGGTCGGGGCCAGGGCCGCGCCGACGAACAGGGCGATCCACCAGCCCATACCGTCGAACATCCACGCCGCCAGCAGCGTCCCGGCCGCCATCGTGAGGGGCAGTCCGAGGCCGAGGAGGCGGGCGTAGAGGCCGAGGTCGGCGCGGAACTCCGGCAGCCCCACCCGGGACGCGTCGGCGAAGAGCACCCAGACCAGGGTGATCTCGGCGAGCAGGCGGACGCCCTCCGGCGAGATGTCGGGCTCGTGCAGAAAGGTGGAGAGCAGCAGTCCGGTGGTGACGAAGAGGATGGGTGCGCTGAGGTCGGCCCGGCCGAGCCGGGACGACCACAGGCCCCAGGCGAAGACTGCCAGCAGGACCAGGGCTACCGCGGCCTCTTCCATGTGCACCTCATCGACGGATGAGGGAAATGAGACCGCGGCAGGCGGGTTGCACGGTTCATCCCGGCCGGATGAACGGCATGCGGGTTGGGAATGGCGTCCGCGAGGCCGATATTCCGCTCATGCCGATGCGGGGTGGGCGTGTGGGTGAGGAACACGCGGGGCCGCGGGGAGGCGCCGCGTCAGCTGGGCGGGGAGACCGCGGTGCGCAGGCGGGCGAACTCCTCGGCCAGTTGGGGCAGCTGGAAGTGGGCGTTCAGGCCGCTCGGGTTGGGGAGGACCCAGACCGGTACGCCGGCGATGGTGTCCGGCTGCGGGCCGAGCCGGGCCTTGGGGCGGGCGAACGCGGTTCGGTACGCGGTCACGCCCAGCACTGCTATGTGGCGGGGCGCGATTCGGCGT